>NZ_JAGJEE010000005.1:0-275753 GCF_018100885.1 Pseudoalteromonas sp. MMG013
TTCCACAGCAGATGTTACAAATAGCGGATGCGTTTGGACTGGCATTTTTTGCCGTAATGGGGGTGCAAAAAGCGCTATCTATTGGAATGCCTGATACAACAGCCATCATAATGGGGGTGATGACCGGGTGCTTTGGTGGGGTTATTCGAGATGTGCTAGCGGGGGATATGCCCCTTTTATTAAAGGGTGAGCTATATGCCATCACGTGTATATTCGGTGGGATAGTATATACTCAATTATCACACTGGGCGTTACCTGTTGAAGTCATTATGGTCTGTGCTATGTCTGCAACCCTTGGGCTGCGCTTGTTGGCAATGCATCATAAATGGGTGATCCATATATTTAAATACCCAGAATAGCTAAGTAATCAAAGGGACAAGGATATGTCACTTGCTAAAGTTTATACACGTGCCCAAGTTGGGATCTCTGCACCGGAAGTCACCGTTGAAGTACATTTAAGCAATGGGCTACCAGCATTTCATATTGTCGGGTTACCTGAGACCTCGGTAAAAGAAGCCCGAGAGCGGGTGCGCTCTGCGTTAACCAATTCAAAGTTTTTGTTCCCTGAGCAACGGATCACCGTTAACTTGGCCCCCGCTGATTTACCGAAAGAGGGCGGACGCTATGATCTGGCGATTGCAGTGGGTATTTTAGTGGCTTCCAACCAGTTACAGGCATTTCAGTCACACCACTACGAATTTTATGGCGAGCTGACATTAAGTGGTGAGGTACATTCGGTCCATGCCATTTTACCAGCAGTACTTGCGGCAGAGAAAGTGCAGAGGTGTTGCTACATTCCACAAGGCAACGATCAGGTAGCCAGTCTAGCTCAACATTGTAATCGAAAGGCGGTAAGCTCTCTACAATCACTATGGTTAGATTTACAAGGTCAAGACACTCTACCATTAAACATGCAGTACCCTACGGTAAAAACACATTCAGCTAGCTCACATTTAGACATGAGTGAAGTCAAAGGTCAAAGTGCAGCAAAGCGTGTATTAGAAATTGCAGCAGCTGGAGGCCATAACACTTTATTTTTAGGACCGCCAGGTACTGGAAAGTCGATGCTGGCACAACGGATGCCAACAATCATGCCTGATTTACAAGATAATGAAGCCTTAGAAACTGCGGCAGTTTATTCTTTAATAGGGCATTCTATCAATTTAGAAAATTGGCGAGCTAGACCATTTCGTAGCCCGCACCATACTTGTTCAGCTGTTGCACTCGTGGGCGGATCATCAAACCCAAAACCAGGTGAGATTTCACTCGCGCATAATGGTGTATTGTTTCTTGATGAGTTACCAGAGTTTGAGCGTAAGGTACTAGATTCACTGCGAGAGCCAATGGAAACTGGCAAAGTCACGATATCAAGAGCAGCTAGGCAAGTAGACTTTCCAGCCAGATTTCAACTAATCGCTGCATTAAACCCGAGCCCAACAGGCTCTTATACCGACAAACGAGCGACGGTGGACCAAGTGCTTAGATACTTAGCAAAGATCTCCGGCCCCTTTTTAGACCGTATTGATTTACAAATCGAGCTTCCGAGGTTGACAACAGGTGAGCTGCAAAGTGCAGAGGTCGCTGAGTCGAGTGATTGCATTAGAGCCCGAGTAAATGCGGCACATACGATAGCAGTGAATCGGCAGGGGGTTTGTAATGCGTTGTTAGGAACGAAAGAATTGATGCAACATTGTCAATTGGGTGAATATGAATCTCAGTTCTTAGGTACGGCGACTGATAAGTTATGCTTATCACCGCGCTCCTACCATCGAGTATTGAAGGTCGCTAGGACAATTGCAGACATGGCTGGTCGGGAAAGTATTGCTCTGGCAGATCTTAAAGAATCGTTAAGTTACCGAGCATTAGAACGCTTATTAACGCAATTAACTCGGTATTAGGACTACACAAAAACTAAGTAGAAAGCATATATCCTTTGCCACGCACTGTGACGATGCGCTTTTGCTCTTTTTCATCTCCAAGTTTCTTTCTTAGTCGACCAATCAGTACATCAACCGTTCGGTCACTAGGGCTCCAATCAGGTTGCCCTATATCTTCGGATATTTTTTCTCTTGATGTCGCTTTACCTGCGTTAGCTATTAAACAAATGAGTACTTTATGTTCCGCTTCAGTTAATCGTGACTCTTCATTTTGGCCATTAATCAGTGTGCGATTATCTGGATGTAGTTTAAAGTCAGCATATTCAATAAACTCTTCTGATTCATCTTGGTCGCCAACAATAGTTAGACGTTTACACAAGGCACGCATTCTCAACTCAAGTTCAAGTAAGTCTACAGGTTTACAAATGTAGTCATCAGCCCCTTGAGCTAACCCTGCTATTCTGTCAGCTTGAGAGTCTCTGCTAGACAGCATAATGACACCAATATCGGTTAAAGTATTGAGCTCTTTAGCCAACTCGAGACCATCAGTTGCTGGTAAAACGATATCAACAATAGCCAAAGTTATTTTATTGTTATCTTGTTGACTACTTTGAACACGATCAAGTGCGGTTGCACCGGTATTATCGACGTCGATCGAAAACTCGGTGTTAGCAAAGTGGTTTAAAATTCGCTTGGCTAAAAGTTCATCGTCTTCTACTAATAATACGTGAATGCTCATAGTGTCGCTATCTAATCAATAATTACCTCTATATTAGCATTGTCAAAAGTCAGCTGAGAAGTGTAAGGCGATTATTTTATGATAAAAAAGCGTGAAAACTTAAAATGAACCAGCAATGAATGATATTTATTGTTGATAAAATGTGTACAAATGAGAGGGGGACGTTTTGTACATACCCCTGTCTATGTCAAAGAGTGGCGAAAAAGCCTATCTGTTTTTTATACACACCTTATTTACTGTAAATATGTTGCCACCACTGCGGTTGATCTTTTAAGTGCATATCAAAGTAAGCGAGCATAGTGTCCCACCAATGAAAGCGTCGGTCGCGTACAATGATTTGGTGGTCCGCGCCTTTATATTCAATAAGTTCTACATCTTTACCTAATAATTTAAGTGCAGTGTACATATTGTGACTTTCACCTGGTGGCACATTGGTATCTGCATCGCCATGAATTAATAATAAAGGGGTTGTAACTTTATCAGCATGAAAAACTGGACTTTGTTGTGAGTAAAGTGAGGGGTTATTCCATGGAAAGCTGTTTTTAGACGCTTCGCCAGAATATAAATAGCCCCACCAGCCTTGGCCCCAATATGAGGTAATATTGGAAATACCTGCATGTGCAATGGACGCACTGAATAAGTCTGTTTTGGTTGCGAGCAACATAGTCATAAAGCCACCATAAGATGCACCTAAATTACCTAAGCGATTCTTATCGACAAATGGGTAAGCTTTTAAAAACTCGTTGGTACCTTGAATAATATCGTCTGCTGTATGCTCGCCCCATGCATTGACATGCTTCGCTGAAAATTCTTGGCCAAAACCAGTAGCGCCTGTTGGTTGTACCACGTAAACCACATAGCCTTGTGCTGCCCACAGGTTAAATGGATAGCGACCTGTAAAGCCTCTAGAAACCGGTGATGTACCGCCATAGTAGTAAATTAACGCTGGATGTTTCTTAGAAGTATCTAGGTTGTGTGGTAAGTAAACTCGGCCACTGATCTGCGTGCCAGACTCATTGGTGAAGTTAAACTCCTCCAAAGAGGCAATTTCGCTATTATCATAAGCGACAGATTTAGAGTCCCATAGTGTTTTTGTTTTGTTGCGTTTTACGGTAACTAAATTCAATGCTTGTGGTGATGAGGCTTGGCTTCCAGTGACAAGGATTTGGTCTTTACTTGTCTTAGACACACTATAACTTTGTACAACATCAAAACCAGTATTGAGCTTTTTGAAGCGACGCTTACTTTCATCATAGAGATATAACTGTTTTGTATCTTTGTCAGTAACATTCAGCACTGCATCGCCATTATTGAGCACGCGTAGACCCCCAATCGCAGGGGCGAATTTTTTGCTTAGAGCTTGCGGTTTTGCACCGTCATTATTTAACAGATAAAGCTGACCATCGTAATTATTGGCTAGCATATCTTTTGGCAGGTTTCTGCCAAGGCCTTGGCTAAAGTCGGGCCCCGCTATAACGTAAATACCTTTGTTCGTGTATTTAGCTTGGTTAAATGTTCTATATTGGCCAAGCATTTTTTCTGTATGGTTCGATAAGTCAATTTCCACTAATTGGGTTAACATATGTGGAGGCGCAGCGTAATCAACTGGGTTACGCGTTACTAGTACTGTATTACGCTCACTATCGAAGTCAACTATGCGGGTGCTGATTTTACTTTCAGAGATGGAACTTACCAATCGAGATTTTATATCGAGTAAGAAAGGCTGGCTAATTGAACGGGCATATGACCAACGGTCTTCAAGGCCTGAATAATGCTTTACCAGAGTGTGTTTGTCATCGGGTGTATTCGACCAAGAGAAAATAAGCGTATCTTCATCGAAAAATTGATAACCTGATGCGCCTTTAAGCTGTTCTGCAACGGTCTTTAGACTGAAGTCATTAATATCGAGTATAGAGACTCGTTTATCTTGCGTAAACACAATGGTATTTGAGTCTGGTGACCATGATACTTGTGATGCCGAAACATCTGGAAAGCGATATAACACATCACCGTTGATGTTTTTAAGGCTTGTATTTATAACCGCTGCATTTTCACGATTTTTTTGATAGTGACGTTCGGTCGCCACGTAAAACTGACCATTAGGTGAAAGTGAGATAGCACTGATTGTTGGGGCATCATAAAGTTGCTTTGCTGAAAGTGCCGTGGTCGTTTTATGTGTTAAAACGATTTCATCATGCGCCGCCTTTGGTGTGTAATCGATTGCCACTTTTTTCCAGTCATCAACCTGTTCAGTGATAATAATAACTTGATGGTCGCCCGTGACTGCGTGAAGAGGGAATTCATTTTTTCCTGTTAATAGTTCACCATTGAGAAACACATGGGCCTTTTCGATCCCAGAAAGTGTGAGGGTGCCTGCTACAAAACGTGTTGTGCTAAAATTGAAGCGCAGTGCCTGCATACCATTCACTGTGAGAGCGCTCATTTGCTGAAGATTTTGCCATGAATGTGTTTGACCAAACACTTCCAGTTTTTGACTAGGCTTTTGCAGCTGAGGCAACAAGTTATTGATTATGCTTTTTTGATGCGGTGTATGATGTGGTTTTATGGTACTTTGTGTACCTAATGGACCGATAAACTGTATTTTACTCTCATCGAGAGGAGCTGCAGCTAGTTGTGTTGCGGCAGCTGAGAGTAATAATGTAACCGCGGTACGGAAAATCATAGTTGAGCCTATTGTAGGTAATAATATCGGCCCAATATATCATAGATATAGTTATTAATAAGCGGTCATGCGATTAACTGTCGTTAGCCCAATTGTAAGGAGTTACCTGTTGTTTCTATTAGTTAGTTATATGCTAATTGCCATCACCATTTCATTTTTATGCTCTGTGATGGAGGCTGTGCTTTTAAGCATTACGCCAAGCCATATTGCTATTTTGAAGAAAACACGTTTAACGTTGGCACTGCGAGTGCAAGCGTTAAAAAATAATATCGATAAGCCGTTAGCGGCTATTTTAACATTGAATACAGTAGCACATACCGCAGGTGCGGCGGGAGTGGGAGCTCAAGCTGCTGTGGTATTTTCCGATGCTGCTGTGGGGATTGCATCAGCCGTTATGACATTATTGGTTTTGGTGTTATCTGAAATCATTCCGAAGACATTAGGTGCAACTTATTGGCGAACACTCACTCCCATCGTTTCACTATGTTTAGTATGGCTTATCAGAATTTTAAAACCGTTTGTTTGGCTCTCAGATCAATTGACAAAATTAATGGGCAGTAAAGAAAACGAAGCTCAATATATTCGTCAAGAAATTGAAGCTATGGCGGAAATGGGCTCTGAAGCAGGTGCTTTAGATGAAGATGAAACACAAACCATTCGCAGTCTCTTAAGGTTTCGTCATGCGAAATTAGAAAAGGTGATGACACCACGTACGGTACTATTTAAAGTACATAAAGATATGACGGTGCATGAGTATTTATCGGAACATGGGACTGTGTCATTTTCACGGGTATTAATTTATGACAAAAACACCGATGACATTATTGGTTTTGTACATAAAAACGATATTATGCTGGCTTATCATCGTTTAGGTAATGATTATAAAATTGGTAAATTGGCGATTGATTTATACACTGTACCAGAAACATTAGCAGCGCCAGAATTATTTCAAACCTTATTAGAAAAGCGCATACATATTGCACTTGTTATTGATGAATATGGAGATATTCAGGGCATTGTAACACTTGAAGATATGCTCGAGTCATTAATGGGAATGGATATTGTTGATGAACGTGACCAATCATCTAATATGCAACAAGCGGCAAAGAAAAAATGGCGCGATAGAGTGGATAACCACTCACACCTGATTGAAGCTGATGAAGAGTTGTTAGCTAAAAAAACTAAGAATTTGAATTAGTCATTCTAAGCCAAGAGTGTATCCAACGGATAAGCTCTTGCTTAGGCTTAGGCTTACAAATTAAAAAGCCTTGCATGAGTAGATTATGTTTATATCTATCTAAATACTGTAGTTCTTCGATTCTTTCTACCCCTTCAGCAACGATGCTGAGTTGCTCATTTTGTGCGATATCAACAAGGCTATCTATGATCACTTGAGAAAAGCGATCTGATTCGACATGGGTGATCAATGAACGGTCTATTTTTATTTCTGTAAAAGGTAAAGATTTGAGTTGGTGTAAGTTAGTAAAGCCGGTACCGAAATCATCTAAAGAAATTTCAAATCCACGGATCCTGAGTCGATTCATCGTTTCTAATTGCGTGTTGTTATCCAAGGGTAAGTGCTCGGTTATTTCGAGAATGATGTCTTGAGGCGTTAAGCGATTCAATTCCAAAATTAGGGCAAGTTTGTCAGGACAGCTGGGGTCGTTGAGTTGTGTTGGTGATAGATTAAAAGCCAAACGGACTTGTTGTCGTAATTCAGTTCGAATACTTTTGAGCTCTTCTGTGGCTTTTTCAAATAATTGAAATGTAATGAGGTTTATTAAATCTAAATCTTCTGCTGGGCCAATAAAGCGGTGAGGCAACAATATATCACTTTGATCATCATTGACGATTCTGGCTAAGACTTCGATGCTGGGCACCCGTTTGTTTGCGCGATTTACTTTAGGCTGATAAAAGGGCGTAATTTGATTATGACTAATTGCATTCAGTAGCTCACTTTCTGTAAGGGGTTTATTTACATGACTTGCAGGGGCGATAAATGACTCAAGCTTGTGGATGAGCCTATCGACCTCACTAAGTTGTACAGGCTTAGTGATATTGCCAATTAAATGTGCGTTACATTGTCTCGCTAAATTGGCAGCCAAGTCGATCACTTTGTTATCCATTTCGGAAATGATAGCCACGCCGCCAGAAAACTTTAATTCCCCCAATTGGCGAATTAACTCCATCCCGTCCATGTCTGGCATATTCAAATCAGTGAATATGGCATCATATTGGAAAGGGGCCTGCTGAACGTTTTGTAATGCTTGCTTGGCGTTGTTACAACAAGTGATATCTGCAATGCCTAATTCAGTTAAAATAGCTTGCATAACCATTAAAATAGCTTGAGAGTCATCGACTACCATTATTTTATTTATTGTGACCGCCATCTGCATATCCTTTGAAAACATTGCTTATACGAGTTTAGTACAGCATTGGAAAATTTAAATGAAATTAGTTGTAAAAGTAGGTTTGTATGCGTCTGGATTTGTTGGGATAATGGCTAAAAAGCTAATCGTAAAATAGATATGACAAAAGTAGAGTTTACCCTTGCAGAGCTGCACTTTGCAGTCCACACCTCAGCAGATGAAATAGTCCAAGTATTTTGTGAACAGCAAGCGATGGTATTGGAACGTATCAGTGACAATATCTATCACGGTGAAGTACATGATCATCAATTTCAGTTTAGTATAGAGAAGCTATCTGAGGGTTTAGTGGCCGTTGCCATTAATGGGCAACCTTGGCAGTGGATGGAATTACCCAATCAAACAGAGGCTAGTAAGTTTAGTTTTATGGGGATCACGGCTTTAGTATTTAAGCTGTTTAAAAGTGCAAAAGTTGTAAAAGCTGCATTGGCTGGCGCTTCGGTTGCAGGGTATGCCTGGTTATTTTCTTGGCAGTTCGCAATTATGTTGATTGTGTGTTTGGTCATACATGAGTATGGCCATGTGCGGGCCATGCAGTATTTTAAGATCAAAACCAAAGGGTTTTATTTAATTCCTTTTGTTGGGGGGTTAGCTGTCAGTGATGATAAGATAACGACACGCTGGCAAGATGTTGTGATCTCGTTGATGGGTCCGGCATTTGGCTTAATTACCTCTGTATTAGGGGTGGTATTATATTATGCCACTGAACTGGAAATATTTGCAGGTGTTGCTGTTTTAAGTGCACTTTTGAATTTATTTAATTTGCTACCTATGTTGCCATTAGATGGTGGGCATGTACTGAAAAGCATTAGTTTTTCGATGCGCTCATGGGTCGGCTTATTGGTGTGTCTTGGTGGCGTTTTATTTGGATTGTGGGTCAGTTACACATTTGGTTTGATGCTGTTGGTATTTTTCCTATTCATTGGCACACTAGAAATTGTCTTTGAATGGCGAGGGCGTAAGCAATCACATTTAATCCCTTTAGATAGATATGGGCAAGTTTTCTCTGCGGTAATGTACAGTGTTGTGGTTGCAGGGCATGTGGCTGTGATGATGCACTTCGCAGACTCAGAAAATGCCATTTTGAGTCTGCCCATGAAAATTCTATCGAGTTAGTGCAATTATAGTGGTCATTATAGCCAAGTAAGTATGGCGGCAATGATACAGCCCGACACAAGTAACTGAATAAAACAAAAGCCCATAATGTCTTTTGCTTTTAATCCTGCAATCGCCAGTACAGGCAGGGCCCAAAAGGGTTGGATCAAATTGGTCCACGCATCGCCCCATGCGACTGCCATCGCGACTCTCGGTAAATCGGCGCCGAGCTCCATGGCTGCCGGAAGTACAACCGGGGCTTGGATTGCCCACTGTCCACCACCCGATGGAATAAAAATATTTACTAGACCCGCACTTATAAAGCTCCAAAAAGGCAGTGATTCAGCAGTACTGATTTTTACAAAAGCAGATGAGATTTGCTGTGCCAACCCTGAATCAATCATAATGGCCATGATCCCCGCGTAAAATGGAAATTGAATAATAATGCCGGCCCCGCCTTGTATGGCATTTTGTAAGCTATTGAGTAAGTTTGCGGGTGTTTTATGGAGTAAAATAGCCAGAAATAAAAATACACTGATCACACTGTTTAGGTTTAAACCCTTATTTTGGATGAAAAAATAAGAAACTAAATAAATGCAGCCAAGTAAACCAATTGAGATACCCAGCCAAGTATTTTGCTCCAGCTTTTGCGCAGGGGTGTTTAGCAATGTGTTAGGCAGAGGTTTATCACTTTCTTGAAGTTTTGCTTTGTCAATCAGCACATGCTTTGAGTTTGGTGGGAGCAGCAAAACATTCACAACAGGTAAAATTATTAACATAGCCCCGAGTAAAATGAGGTTAAATGGCGCAAAGAGCGTGTCAGTGGTGCTAATTAAACCAATGGTTTGCGTGGCAAAATGATTTGGGGTTGCAATTGTGAGGGGCACTGAGCCAGATAGCCCACCATGCCATACAATAAACCCTGAGTAGGCACTGGCAACGAGTACTCGGTAATCTACGTCAATGCGTTTGGCGAGGGCTTTAGCAAATAATGCCCCAATAACGAGGCCAAAGCCCCAATTAATCCAGCTGGCCAGCATTGATACTAATGAGATCAGAGTAATAGCTAAGGCAGGTGTTTTCGCTTGCTGAGCTAACTTATCTAAGACTGCGATACAAATGGGGGTACTGGCTAACATATAACCGGATACGAGTATTAATAGCATTTGCATTGAGAAAGTGAGTAACGTCCAAAAACCTTGGCCCCATGCGTTGATAGCATCAATGGGTGTAAAAGGGGTGACGGTGCTTGCTAAAGTCAGTACGATAAGGGTTAGGATTAGTACAAAGACATATGGGTCAGGTAGATAGCGCTCAACTAAATGGGTTAAAGGGCGTGTGATCCGATAGAGCATAGCGTGAACATCCAAGTAATTTTTGTTTTATCATAACTAATTATTTCACTAAAAGTTAGTGTAATACACTAATTTGGAATTAATAGAACTCGGGGCTGTATATTTAAGTTGTTGATATTTATTAGATATAAATATGGCATAAAAACTGTATTGCTCATGTAAGTTAATTATTTTTATTAAAAGAGGTTGCTATGGCAGGTCAAGGCTCAGGCGGTAATGTAATCGCCGCAATATGTAACATTTTCTTCCCTGGCTTAGGCCAGTTAGTACAAGGGCGTATTTTATCCGCGCTTATTTTTGCGATTATCGTGGTTGGTGGATATGCATTATGGTTCTTAATTATTCCTCCTGTTATTGGTGCAATCGCGCATTTATGGTCAATCATTGATGCTGCAAAATACAGTAGTGATTCAGGGTACGAGCGCCGTTAACCAAAGGCTGAGTGTCACAATGCTAAGCAGTGTAGAAAGTGCGACACTGCTGGCCATTACAGCCTGCTGAGTATTTAATTGACGGGCAACTAAATAGGCATTTACACCTAAAGGTGATGCACTCATTAAGGTCACAACGCTTATCAGCGTTGTATCAAGTTTAAACCCCCACCTCGCAGTTATATAAACAGCCAGCGGCAAGATGATTAATTTTATCAGGCTAATTAATAGTGCGGGTTGCCAAGCGTGTTTAATTGAATAGTTCACCAAACTAGCCCCTAATACAAAAAGTGCTCCGGCAATTGCTGGTTCCGCTAACAAGAGTAATGCTGATTGGACTGGCTGTGGGAGAGCTATATTGAGTAGATTTGCTAAAATTCCACAACTAATACTGAGTACGATTGGATTAATAAACAAAGGTTTAAGTAGTTTAACTAGATTGTTTTTGTGCTCTGTAGCACAGAAGAATGTGAGGGCGAAGAGCATGGCGCTATGAAAAGTAATAATGATAAATACTAAGGCGCCATATTGTGCGCCTAAACTGGTGATGATAATTGGCAGTCCAACTAAAACAGTATTTGAGTAAGTGCAGCCTAGAGCGAATATGGCGGAATCAGCCAGCGGTGTCTTTTTTATTATTTTTAATAAGGATGTACACAGGATGTAGACAGTGAGTACTGGACCGTAAAAACTGATCATAACAGTTGCAGATAACACCCGAGATAGGTCAGCTTGATACATGCTAATAAAGAGTAATGTGGGTATCGCCAGATTGAAAAAAAATTGACGAAGTCCGACAAAGTGTTCATTAGAAAAAAGGTTGAATCTGGCGCAGATAAACCCTATCAGTGCGACAAAAACTAAAGGAAATAAAACACTTAAAGGCTGCATAAATGGCAATCGTTCGAATAAAGAGGGTATTATCCGTGCTCTTGTTGTACAGAACAAGCTATTGCACAGTATAATAGCATGCTTAATCGTTAATTAAGGTTCAATTTTGGAGTATCAATTTATCCGAGACCCGATTGCAGGGTTAAAAGTTAGAATAAGTGACGAACAAGCTCTTATAGCCCGTTGGTTAAACGAAGAACTCGATAAAAGTGAAGTCGCAGAACTCGTGACTCGGTGTCATATGATGACGAAAGGGCAGCCTGCTTGGGTGAGACTGGGTAATGAAATTCGCTTTACGTTGAATGCCGATGAAGCATTATTTGAAGCACATGCATTATTTCAAGAGGGTGATGATATTAGCCAATATGCAGATGATGCATTAGAACTTGATGATCATGGATTAGTTGCAGGGTGTGGATTTGAAGACTTTGTGGCGTTATTAATGGCATGGCAGGCATTTATTGCAGGCAAGTAACCTGCAATAATTTGAACGAAAATTCATGATTCGGGCTGACCATATATTTGCTCAGCTCGATTGAACAGTACCCAAGAAGTTAAAATATATTTGTCGTTAGAAATCGGTTTATTCCCTCGGTGGGTATGAGTAAAGTAACCTGGTGCTATCACCATACTCCCTTTCACAGGGGCAATCTTTTTATTCTGATAAACAAATTCAGTCTCTCCCCCTTCTTCAACATCATTTAAGTAAAACATAAAGAGTAAGACTCTGTGTAGCGCTTCGTTATGCCCAAGTTGAGGATAAACTTCGCTATGCCAATAGGGATAGCCTCCTTTGTTGATGTCATATTTTTGTGCTTGGATAGAGCCTAAGCGAAAAATTTGCTGGGTTAGTAGGTGTATTTGTGGTTTGCCAACCTCTTCAAAGTTATCAATGGTCAGGTCTACTGGTTGGCCTGTTTTTGGGTGGTATACCTTGAGTCCAAAAGCACCGATCAGCATGAAAAAGTGTTCTTCGATATACTTGAATACGTGTTGAGCTGTTACTTGTTGTATATGTTCAAGGTTTTGTGCGTATTCAGGGTGAGAATTTAAATACAGATCTTGACTCATTTTTTTGCTAAGGTCGACACCACCCGATGTGGTCCCTTGTTTTAAGTGTGGGCTTTGCTCAAATGTATTGATAAATTGATCACAAAACTCAGTGCTTAGCGCGTTTTCATAAACGCGTATAAAATCTGTCATGACTGTACCTACATGTTATTGGAATTATTATGTTGTCAGAAGTATTAATGCCTCGGTTTAGTGAAACCGATGTCTTAGGACATATCAACAATACCGTACTCCCAGTGTGGTTTGAAGCCGCACGAGTGCCAATTTTTAAAATATTTACACCTGATCTAAATCCTCTCGATTGGAAATTAATTGTCGCGAAAGTGGAAGTGACATTTAAAGGAGAATTGTTCTATGGTCAAGCTGTTGAAATAAAAACAAAAATAGAAAAAGTTGGTAATAGTTCATTTGTTATCTTACAGCAAGCTTGGCAGCATGATGAATGCTGCGCTGAAGGAAGAACAGTAATGGTACGCTATGATTTTTCAAAAAAATCAGCACAAACCCTAAGCGATAATGAACGAAGTGCATTAACAATGTACCTTTAAGTCATTGCTAGAATGAATTTGACGCGCTGCTTATTGCTTAGGTGTGATAAATTCATGTCCAATCGCCGCAGAAATACAAGGTTTAACAGTGAAAGAGTACTCAACCCCAGTATCATTGGTATGCTTAATTATCTCTAATATTTCATAATCATTGAGTTCAATGACACGACTCGCGGGGGTTAATTGACACCGTGATTTACTATCGGCTTCTTGGTCATAAATAAAATTGGCCAGTACTTGTTTACGCCAAAGAAAAAAGCGCTCAGAGCGTGCGATATTATCTTCTAGTTGAGAGAGTATTTCCTCTGCTTCAACATCTTCCTCGTCATCAGTGATGGTAATGTCACTGCCTGTGGCTTGTTTCGTTATGTTTGACATCTCAACGCGCCCGACGGTCCCTGCAATATTTATGGTGACGGGTTTATCTGATAACGCTTTCATTAAATCAGAGACAACCAAGTTAACACCGTGTGCTAACCCAGAGCTACTTAAAAATAATGCCATATGAATGGTCAAAATTGAGCTTAATGCAAAGCGAACAACCCCTGTAATAATGGGAAAGCGATATTCTGGTGCATGCCATAATTTGGCTAAGCCAAAAGGTTTGATGAGCAGTAAAAATATGAGGTATATAGGCATTAATAATTGTAACAATAATAAGGCTGCAACGCTGGTGGTGATAAACCAAGTTGGTAGTGATAGTAAGACACTTAAGTTATGTGTGTAAGGAAAGTGATCAGAGCTGACTCCGGTAATATCATTGACGTGACCAGCGGCTTGTACTAAAGCGAAGTTAGCAATAAATGCGTAGAATAGAAAAATCAGGGATTTTCCGGGTAAGCTATCCCAGACATACAAAAATTTGGGCCAAAATTCATATATCAATGCCGCGAGTACGAGTGCTGAAACGGCAAAAAGTGCTAAGCCAGTGTCGGCATCGACGCCTGTGATCAGAAAACCAATATTGGCGCAACATGCCAATAGGTAGCTACGTTGGGCAAACGTGAGGCTATGCCAAAATGCATGAAAACGTTCTTTATATGAACCAATGATTGAGGCAATAGAAAAAGAGTTGAATGAAGGAAGTTGGCGCATAACGTACCTGTAATTATTGTTATGCGCCAATGATAGGTGCTTACAGTAAAGGCTTCAAGTATTTACCTGTGTGAGATTCATGACATTGGGCGACTTGTTCTGGCGTGCCTGCAATCAATATTTGCCCGCCCCCAGCGCCGCCTTCAGGTCCTAAGTCAACAATCCAATCAGCAGTCTTAATCACATCCAAGTTATGCTCAATAACGACGACAGTGTTGCCGTGGTCACGCAGTCTGTGTAACACCACGAGCAGTTGTTGAATATCGTGAAAATGTAGGCCTGTGGTCGGCTCGTCTAATATATAGAGCGTTTTACCTGTGTCTCTTTTTGAAAGTTCTCGGGCCAATTTAACTCGTTGTGCTTCGCCACCAGATAAGGTAGTCGCGGCTTGCCCTAATCGAATATATGATAACCCCACATCCATTAAAGTTTGCAATTTACGGTTAATAGCTGGGATTTTTTCAAAGAAGCGATGGGCATCTTCGACCGTCATTTCGAGCACTTGATGAATATTTTTATCTTTATAAAGCACTTCAAGTGTTTCACGGTTATAACGTTTACCCGTACACACATCGCAAGGAACATATACGTCAGGTAAAAAGTGCATTTCGACTTTAATCACCCCATCGCCTTGGCAAGCCTCACATCGACCCCCTTTGACATTAAAGCTGAAACGACCCACTTTGTAGCCTCGAGAACGCGCTTCTTGGGTGCCTGCAAATAGTTCTCGTATGGCTGTAAAGATCCCGGTATAAGTCGCTGGATTCGAACGAGGGGTACGGCCGATTGGACTTTGGTCAATATCAATGACTTTATCAAAGTGCTCTAAACCACTGATTGATTCATGTGCTGCAGGTTCTGCTGTTGTGGCGCCGTTGAGTTCAGTATGAGCTAGTTTAAATAGTGTGTCGTTAATAAGCGTTGATTTACCAGAACCTGAGACGCCTGTAATACAGGTCATCAAGCCAAATGGGATCTCTAAATCAACATTTTTTAAATTGTTGCCTTTGGCACCAAACAACGCTAACCACTTGTCATTGGTGGGGTGGCGCTGCTCTGGTACGGCAATACACTTTTTGCCGCTGAGGTATTGTCCAGTAATTGAGTCTGGATTGTTAACGATGGCATCACGATCACCTTGGGCTATAACATAACCACCATGCACACCGGCTCCTGGACCAATATCAATGATATGGTCAGCGGCGCGAATAGCATCTTCGTCGTGTTCAACGACGATCACGGTATTACCTAAATCGCGTAAGTGCGTGAGCGTACTGAGTAAACGATCATTATCTCGCTGATGTAATCCAATTGATGGCTCATCTAGCACATACATCACACCAACAAGGCCAGCACCAATTTGACTGGCAAGGCGTATTCTTTGTGCTTCTCCGCCTGATAATGTATCAGCACTGCGATCAAGAGAAAGATAATTTAACCCAACATTGATCAAAAATGAGAGCCGATCGCGGATCTCTTTTAAGATTTTTTCAGCAATTTGTGCTCTTTGACCAGTTAATGTTAATGATTGGAAGAAATCCATGGACTCACCAATACTCATGTTGGTAATAACAGGGAGTGTGGTGTGGCCGATAAATACATTTCGTGCTTCTTCGCGTAAGCGAGAACCATTACAGCTTGGGCAAGCTTGACTGGTTTGATATTTAGCAAGCTCTTCGCGGACTGAGCTAGATTCGGTTTCGCGATAGCGGCGGTTCATGTTATTTAGAACCCCCTCGAACTCATGATTTCGAGTGATTAAATCACCGCGATCATTTCTATAGTTAAAAGAGATCTTAGTTTGACCAGATCCTTCAAGTACAATTTTTTGATGGTCTTTACTTAATTCGTTAAAAGGAACTTCTAAATCAAATTCATAATGTTCGGCAACGGATTGCAACATTTGGAAGTAATAGAAACTGCGTTTATCCCAGCCTTTAATCGCCCCCCCACTTAGGCTTAGCTCTTTGTTTTGTACGACACGTTGAGGATCAAAGTATTGCCTTACACCTAAGCCATCACAGCTTTGGCAAGCACCTGCTGGATTATTAAATGAAAATAAGCGAGGCTCAAGTTCCATCATGGCATAACCACAGCTCGGGCACGCAAAGTTAGCCGAAAAAATCAGTTCTTGGAAGGCAGTGTCGTCCATACTGGTAACAACTGCGATGCCTCCAGATAATTCTAATGCAGTTTCAAACGATTCAGCTAAACGTTGTTGCAGGCCTTCTTTGACTTTGAAGCGATCTACAACCACCTCTATGGTATGTTTTTTGTGTAACTCGAGAGTGGGAGGATCAGATAAATCGCAGACTTCGCCATCGATTCTTGCTCTAATATAACCTTGACTGGCCAATTGTTCTAATAACTTTACGTGTTCACCTTTGCGGTTTTTAACCACCGGAGCGAGCAACATCATTTTGCTGCCCTCAGGATGTTCGAGCGCGGTATCTACCATTTGGCTAATGGTTTGTGCTGCAAGCGGTTGATTGTGTGTAGGGCATCGGGGCTCCCCGACACGCGCAAATAAAAGTCTTAGGTAGTCATATATTTCGGTGATGGTTCCAACCGTTGAACGCGGGTTATGCGATGTTGATTTTTGTTCAATTGAAATAGCGGGTGATAGCCCTTCGATATGATCAACATCCGGTTTTTCCATCAAGGATAAAAACTGGCGAGCATAGGCAGATAAAGATTCAACGTATCGACGCTGACCTTCTGCATATAATGTATCAAATGCTAAAGATGATTTACCTGAACCTGACAGGCCGGTGATCACGATCAATTTATCGCGAGGAATGGTAAGGGAAATATCTTTTAAATTGTGCGTGCGAGCGCCTCTGACTTCTATTTTATCCATGCTGACCTAACTACAAAGTTTAATGGCGGTGGTGATAGCGAAACAGTATCGCATAATTTGCGTGAAATTAACGTATCTTTGCTAAACGAACTAAACTAATCACTGGGATCAATTATCGAGTCGTTATTTTGAATGTTGTCCGATATGGTGTAATAGGTCTGTTGATGATACTCACATTTGGCACAAGTGCGTGCGAATATGTAGTGCGTTTTGAAGATTATGGTGCACAATCAAAATTAGACAAGTCGTTAAATTGGCATGGGCTAGATGTCGACTTTGCCAAAGCTCTGTTAGATGAAGCACATTGTACCTATCGGTTCGTCAGTGTGCCTTGGGGACGAGCATTGAAAATGCTTGAAATAGGAGAGATTGATATGATGCTCAGCGTATCTAAAACAGCGCTGAGAATGCAATACGCGTACTTTATTGGACCGCAGAGAATGGAAACCATTGTTTTTGCAATGAACACCAACAGAGTGTTTGACGTACCTACAGTTGAATCGTTGTTTACACTTCCTTCTCCGGTGGCAATACAACGAGATGCGTATTATGGAGAAGCATTCGATAAACGTATGGTGCAAGAGCTCGACGTGGATAGTCACTTTATCTATGTACCAGATAATCAACTTAAGCTGAATTTATTAAGACATGGGCGCATTTCTGGCTTTTTAGAAGAAAAATACAATATTTTGTATCAAAAAAGGAATAATCCTGACTTTGTGGCCATCACCATTAGTCCATTAGTGGTGAATGAAGACCCTGTTTATTATGCATTTAGCAAGCAAACGATTTCAAAGGAGCAGCGTGAGAAGTTACAAGCAGCCTTTATTGCTATCAAAAACTCTGGAAAATTAGCTCAGATCTTAAAAAAATATAAGTTAGACTGAGTTTTTTTGTTAGACTGTCGCGCGTTAAAGCTGGCTGACAAAAATGAGAAACATGTCCATTCACTCTTTAAATCGATTAGAAAAACGTGCTGCGGTCTCCTTGGCAAGCGTATTTGCATTTCGCATGCTGGGTTTATTTATGCTCATGCCAGTGCTGGCCATTTATGGGCAGTCGTTAGAGCATGTGTCCCCCATGTGGATTGGGCTGGCTATCGGAGTTTATGGGTTAACGCAAGCATTGTTACAAATTCCGATGGGGTGGCTTTCAGATAAATTTGGTCGCAAGCCGATTATTATTATGGGGCTCATTGTATTTGCATTGGGCTCTGTTGTTGCCGCAACAGCTGATTCAATTTATTGGGTGACAGCAGGACGTGCTCTGCAAGGTATGGGCGCAATTGCCAGTGCCCTGCTTGCCCTCGCTTCGGATTTAAGTCGCGATGAACAACGTCCTAAAGTCATGGCCGTGATAGGTATGTGCATTGGCTTGAGTTTTGCCGTGGCCATGCTATTAGGCCCAATGGTCGCCTCTGCATTCGGTATATCAGGGGTGTTTTGGCTCACTGCAATACTGGCCATTTTGGGAATATTGATTATTTTATTTTTGGTACCGAGTGCTGTTCAACGGGCGCCAAAGGGCGATACGGTAGCTACATTTGTCGATATTCGTCGTTTAATTAAACACCCACAATTATTACGTTTAGATCTCGGAGTTATGCTGCTGCACCTTACTTTAACGACGTTATTTGTGGTATTGCCGGGGCAATTAATTACAGGGGGACTGGCGGCTCCACAACATTGGCAATTGTATATTCCTGTTTTATTACTTGCTTTTATATTAATGGCACCGGTGATGATCATTGCAATGAAAAAGCAAAAAGAGAAAGAAGCTTTTCTGGGTTGTATTGGATTACTAATCGCAAGCTCATTAACTTTAGTATTGGTGATTGATTCTGTTATTGGTATTGCTGTATGTATGTTACTTTATTTTATTGCCTTTAATTTTTTAGAAGCGACAATGCCAGCACTCGTCGCAAGGCTGTCACCAGCGAATCAAAAAGGTTCAGCAATGGGAGTATTTTCGTCTGGACAATTTTTTGGTGCATTTCTTGGTGGAATATTAGGGGGTTATATTGCGCAGCAAGGTAATCCGCATGGAGTGTTTGCCGCGGTGGCCTGTGTTGGGGTAATATGGCTGGTAATTGCATGGCGAATGCAGATCCCACCAAAGAGTAAAATAATTAGTTTATTAGTCAGCTTGTCTGAAGGCGAAAAAGCGGAAGATATTGCAGATAAACTGATCACGTTACCTGGTGTTATTGAAGCAACGGTGGTACCAGAAGAAAGCCGTAGCTACTTGAAAATAGACGATAAAATTTTTGATTTAAATCAAGCTAAGCAAGTGCTTGGTTTGCAATAGAGTGAGGAGAAGGTGTCATGGCACGTGGTGTAAATAAAGTTATTTTGGTTGGTAATTTGGGTCAAGATCCTGAAGTACGTTATATGCCGAATGGCAATGGCGTTGCAAACATTACTTTAGCAACATCTGATAGTTACAAAGATAAAAACACGGGCCAAATGATCGATAAGACTGAATGGCATCGTGTAGTCTTTTTTGGAAAGCTAGCTGAAATTGTTGGTGAGTACTGCCGTAAAGGGTCTCAAATTTACGTCGAAGGTAAACTTCAAACACGTAAATGGACTGATCAAAGTGGTCAAGAAAAGTATACAACTGAAATTGTTGTTGATGGCTTTAGTGGTCAAATGCAAATGTTAGGTGGTCGTGGTGATCAACAGGGCGGTGGTCAGTATCAAGGTGGAGGCCAACAACAAGGTGGTTATTCACAACCACAAGCTCCATCACAATATAATCAAGCACCACAACAGCAAGGGGGCTACTCTCAGCCAGCCCAGAACCAACAAGGTGGCTTTGCGCCTCAAAACCAGAGTGCGCCACAACAGAGTAACACTCAACAAGCGGGTGGATTTGCACCGCAACAAGCTGCGCCTGCACAACCTCAACAAAGTGCACCACAGCAACAAGGCGGATTTGCACCTAAGCCAGCTCCTGCTGGTGGCGCATCAAATCCAATGGAACCGCCAATTGATTTTGACGACGATATTCCGTTCTAAATGATATAAAGTGTCAATTTAGGTGCTGAATATCATTGAAACCCAGCATCATTGCTGGGTTTTTGTTTATTATAGATTGCAAACGAATTTATATTGTTGGCTGCATTGTTAGTTTTTACTGATAAATACCTTAAATTAGTGTGATCATGTTACTCATCTTGCGTGCTGAGTAGGTGATAGGTGGCCTAATGTATTGACGAGAGAGTTGTCTCAATACTCTAGTGCACTGCCTTTAAAGATATTGAAATTATTAGAGGTAAAGCGTACATAGCCAGTACGGCGTTCAATTAGTGACGGCGCGACAAGCCCAATACGTTTAAACTGTTCTATTAATTGCTTTCTAGCTCTGTGTATTTGAATATTAATGTGGCACTCACTGAGCCCTAAGTCTTTTGACAACTTTTTAATTGAGACCCACCCGTCATCAGCTTCTTGTTTTAGCATATCTGTTTTATATCGGGCGAGTAAGGCGGTTAAATAATGATGACAACGTACATCCATATCAATCATTGTTTTGTTATGTTTTACTTTCAACCCAGTGTGCTCTTCATCTTGACTGATACGAAATATATACTTTAGCTCAACCTCTTCTTGCTGATTAAGTGCCACTGTTGCGATATCATTTTCGTCAGATCCAGTGACAAGTTTCCACTGCGTGTTTGCAAAATAGATTTTTTCTCCTTCAGAAACTGGGTGGGATGTCATATCTTCAGCATTTTCACATACCCAGCGTTTTTCTTCGGTGTTATATGACAACACAATTTCAGGCGCTGTTTCATTGGGCAGTAAGTTTAACTCGTCAAGGAAAATGGCTTTGGGTAACTGATTACGGTGAACAGTTTGTTTTGTGTCAGGCACTAATGCATCGAGTGGTTTATCTAGGTTGGTAACTGTGAATGTATAATCGGCTGTTGCATTGAGAGATATCGTGTCGCCTATTGATAGAGGGTATTCAAGATCTACATCCAGCTGTTTGTTATTTAGCCAGACACCATTTCTACTCATATCTTTCACATGCCAACTATTATCACTCCACTCTATCAGCATATGTATACGAGATACATTGGGGTGATTAATATGAGTATTGACAGCATCTTCTTTACGACCTATTAAATGATATTTTGAAAGGTAAACTAGCTCTTGTGATGCATTAATTTTTAACTCTGCCATGCGTAATGTCCTTTTATTAAGTCCTTGCTATATATTCAACTTTAGACTAGCAAGGTGTATATGTATGTCTATTACATGAATATTACATCTAATTATCGCTATCAAATAAGCCATTATTATTGACTCATCATAAAGCCCATATGCTTGCTACTTGCTACCAGAGGTATTGATGTGATGTTTAGGTTGTATTGTACTTGAATACATTTTAGAGATAGTACCTTCGAGATAAAGCCTTGTGAATAAAGGAGTCTCGAAGATATCGTCATATTAAATATATTTAGCGCTTTAAACGTAGAGTCCTTGCTGATTAATGGTTGATTCATTTTTTGCCTGTTTCACCCAACCTAAATCGACAGGCACTTGATACAGGCGTTGATTAGCCAGTTGTGGCCATATATGACACAAACCAGGTGCAAAGACTTTTGCCGTATTTATGGGTAACTCATCTCGGGTATAGTCCACAACTAACACTTCAATGTTCTGATCTTCAAGTGCTGCAACCACAGCCTGAATATTATTTTTAATATCTTTGTCAGTTACCAATTTAACACTTTCAACCGGTACATTTTGCGGATAGAGAAAAGGGCGCTTAGTTATGGCATCAAAGTCAAATGGTGCATTCTTTTGGTCTCTAACCGGAATTAATTGACAGAGTTCCGTGAGTGCTCTTTGGGCAGCCATTTCAGGCTCTAAATGGCAACCAAAACCAAAAATGAGACCGCCATTATGCAGATGTTCTCCCACAGCCGCCATAACCGGAATACCAAAATCATGGGTTAAGTCGAGCACCCAAAAATTGTGGCTGACTTTGAGTGTGTCGTTCAAAGGAGTAAAGTAATCTAAGGCAATACGAGAAAGCTCAAATGCAGGCCTGTGTATTTGGTTATACCACCAGATGGCCGTTGCATCACGCTCTATCAGTTCAAATAGCCCTTGCAGTATCGCTTCTTCCAATGAATTACCGGCAGCGGCACCATTTGAATGCCAGCGGCCAAAAGAGTCGTCAGTAAAAGGAATATTAGCAAAGCATATACTTAGAGGAAGGTACACTTTTTCGTTATTGGATAATGACCAACTCGCAAACCAATGTATGGAGTCACTGTGATACCGTCTGACAGCTTGGCTACGCTGAGATTCTGGATTATTAATGTCACAAAACATTGCGTACTGCTTCTCACTAAAGGGGGCCAGCTGATGAAAGCTCATGTGTCGCTCGTTCAATGAGTGAGCCGTTGAAATGTGAAAGGGTTCATTCCCTTGGTACTGCGCATTACGCCTTTCTATTGCCTCACACAATGCACTTGCTTGCGATTGTGCGTGGCTAACTCCTTTACCTAAACAACTTTGTACGAAACTATTATTATCTAAGCGGTTAATATGTTTTCCCAAAGGCGTTTTAAAAAAAGCTGTTTGATAAATTTTTATTGGCCCTTCATATTTTGTTTCAAGTGGTTTCAGGTGGCTGATAAAGCCCGTTACAGGATCTACAAAGGGCATGATTTTTAATATGGTTTGTTCTGGTGTTAAAGTCCGAGAACCACCATCTGTATTGTATGTAATCGGGCTGCTTTGTAATAAAATAGGTTGGCCAAATAATGTCTTTTGTAGTGTAAGTACGCGCCTATCTTCTGGAATTAGGTGAGTTGATGTCTGATCATTACCTATATCATATTGTAGTAGCTCACAATGATGACTCTCCATTTGCTGCTTTAGTAATCTTTGTATATCTTGCCATTGAGGCTCTAAAAATTCATGACGCAACTCGTATGGTGCAAACGCTACTCGCCCCTCGTTTTGACAGGCAATAAAGTGGTTTACGGGACGGTTTTGCCGAAGTAGATCTTGAAGATATCGCAAGCTGGCTTTTTTAGTGGTTAAACTTTGCGGTGACGTGTTACGTTTTTTGCTAAAAATAGGCGTGAATTGCAGTATATTTCCGGTAACTTTGATAACGCAGTATTTATCGAGTTTTTTGGTTAGAGGCAAGAGTTGTTTATCGAGTAAATCATCAACGAGTAATATATGTAACTTATCTGCACGGTTTTTTTCTTTTGACTTGAGTACGGTTTGAAGTTTCATGCTCCATAGCTTTAAGAAGTCAGAGGCTGCTGAGGATATACTTTTGATCTCAAAGTTATCGCTGACGTAAAGTTGTGAGCATAGTTGGGGAGATGGTTGGCGGTACTTAATTGTCATGGGGTCAGAGTTATTACATAAGATTTTATGTTTGACTAGCTGATTGGCGCGATATAAAAATGTGGCGCAGTGTACCGTTGAGTGTGCAATTGTTGATGCGTTTTGAAGCGGTTGTGCAAGAGTATCATTAATCGTCGTTACAGCAGGGTAATCGCGTTCACTGAGCCAAAAAAATTCGTGTTCAGCAATAAGTAACACGCCTATGCGTTCAAAGCGATAGGGGAGAAACTTAGGGTGCCAGATCAATTGATTAGTATTCATTATAAATAACTTTTATTATAAATTATTGGGTTACGAACATTGTCGGGCAAACAATAGCCAAAAGCGTCGGTTTGTATATGCAGTGAAATTGACAGGCTCAGCCTGAAAACATCGGAACTATTAGGTCCACTACAGTGCCAAGTATTACCGTTATGGATAGAGAATTCATTATTATTTGAGTACGCATAGACTTCTTGATAGCCCACATTGTCAGGTGTTATGTCAACAAGCTTCTGGGTTTGCAATTCAAGATCACATGGCGCGCCATCATTGAAATCATGTTCAGTATTGCCGGACCACAAATGTGAACCCTTTACAAACTTCATATTGCCGCTGTGTTTACTGATCGGGTTTAAAGGGATACATGCAACAATGATGTTTAATTTATTACATCGACTATTTTTATAGTCAGTGTGCCAGCCAACGTTGCCAGAGTTACCGCTATGGGCTGGTTTAAAAAATAAATGAGATGAGTTCAATTGAATTTTGTGAGCACCTGTGAGGTTGATAATATACTGAATAAGTGACGGTGAAAAAATTAATCGATATACAGAATGACTGAGCATATGCACTGTGTCGATTTTTTGAATTTTGTTCGGTTCTCCGATATTCCAACACAGCGCCGCAGGGATTTTATTGGCGGCTGAGTTTGTAAAGATCCGAGTAAACTGATAACAGATCTCATTTTTTAGTGCTTGCCAGTTTCTGTCTTGTTCTAACACAACAAACCCATCTTTTGTGTATTTGTCTTTCATTGGAATAGCCTTAATACAAGTAGCCGGTAAGTACATGGGTACTTATTGAGCTGGGTTAAATTAACAGTGCATGTTGGTTCAGTTGTGATTCTAATTTTCTCTTGGCTTGTAGCTGCATAGAAACAGGCACAGAATAAAGGCGCTCTGATGCAAAGTAAGGGAATAAGTGACATGTACCTGGGATGATTACTTTTGCTGTATGTAAACACATATCTGGACGAGTGTAATTCAGTACGAGTACATCAAGTGTTAAGCTTTTTGCGCAATTTAGTAAGTATTGTATATCGTCACAGATATCTGAGTTATAGGGCCACCTAATTTCATTAGTACTCTCTGCGGAATATTGAAGAGGAAATAGAAAATCTTTGTTGGTTATCTCATCAAAATCAAAAGGGGCTGTATGATTGTGTCGTATTTCGAAAATTTGGCATAATTCAGTTAACGCTCTGTGTATCGCGATAGTGGGATCAATGTGGCAACCAAAACCTAAACTAAATTGTTCAGTGATTTTGTTATGTGCGACTGCTGCAAATACAGGGACGTTAAAATCGGTGGTAATATTCAAGACCCAATAATCGCAATGTTGCTCCAGCGTATTTGATAGCTGAAGTGATAACTCGTTATTGATCCCTTTTAAGCAAACGCTATTTCTAGGTACTTGGTTATACCACCAAATGGCAATAGCATCTCGCTCAATGATTTCAAGGAACCCCTGTAAAAGGGCTTCTTCTAAGGTATTTCCGGCTGCGCCCCCATTGTGGTAAAAACGACTGTATTTTTGATCTTCAAAAGGACAGTGATCATAACAGAAGCTGGTTGGCACAAAGCACTGTTTGTGAGTAACTAAAGACCAAACAGGGCTCCAGTGTAATGGCGTATCTCCATCGTATGGTTGTGTAGAATACAAATTATGTTGGGCATTACTTTTGGATGAAAAATGTTGATACTGAGCGTCTGAAAAAGGGGATAACTGCTGTGGTAGTATGTATTTATCAGAGTTTTTAGGTGGAGTTGCTAAGTGTGTGGGTTCGTCGCCCTGATATTGAGATGCTAAACGTTCAATTCCTTCACTCAATGCGCTAACTTTAGATTGCATGGGAGTAATCCCTTTGCCCATAGAGCTATACCAAAAAACAGGCAACGGAGTTTTTGAGTCAAAAGAGAGCGGTCGACGTGGTACTTGAAAGAACCCACTGCGGTATATTTGATTGACCCCCTTTTCGGAGCTTGATTCGGTATGGCAGTGAGTCAGTAGGCCACTAATGGGGCTGACTAATTTTTGAAGTTTATCATGGGTCTCACTTACTGGTACCGTTCTATAGCCACCATCGTGATGGGTTAACTTTTTGCTAGGGCTTAGCTTAATAGGCTTAGTATTGTGTTTGAATAAATGGGGATCTCCGCAGCTTTGGCATTGAGGGCGTTTAATGACCGGATGGATTGTCATCGTGGTGTCATTTATTTCATAAAGCGTATTGAGGTGGTGATCACTCATTAATTCAGGAATGACTCTTTCGGCCTGTGATTTAAACTGCTGCATACGATGTGTATCATAATGAATCGGAATTGGCGCTAAGGCTTGGACTGAAGGCTCTATGGAAGCACTGTCTTGACTATCAGTGAACCAACGTAAAGCACTATGAATTAGCATACGGTGCTGCAAGCATTGCCAGCATGCACTTTCAGCTAAGGGGTTAAACAAAGGTCCGACAAACGCGCGCTCCCCCGTCACTTTAATGATTAACCATTGAACTTGATTGTCACGATATGCTTGATTAATCGCAGATAGTCGCGGATCTAAGTAATCGTCTGCGATTACGAGGCTTGTTTGCTCCAATATAGCGTCAGGGAGGGAGACACTTTCAAAATCAAAGGGTAAATCAGGTTTAGATAACCAGACGATTTCTTTCCAGCGACTATTATTGTTTATTTTGGGAGGCAAAGTATATTGGGGCACATAGTAATGACTGATTTGAGCAAGACTTTGGCGTGGTAAAATGAAGCCTGCTTGTACAAGTACTGGCAAAAGTGTTCTAAGGCTCACAATGACCTTACTGGAACAGAGCGAACTTATTTCAGTTAAACTTTTACCTTGCGTTAAAATCGAATGTAATGCGTCCATCTGCTCTATTTCAATCAGGTGGGTATCGCACTCTGCCAATAATCGGTAGTGGGTATCCCGATAGGGAGCCACAAAGAATTTTGGGTGCCACTGATAGTGCTCATTAAATACTGCCACTGTTTAATCTGCCATCTCTATGTGTGAAGCTGCAACGATATGATGTGATTCAGTAGATAGATTGGTCGCACTGGACCCGTGTTCATCGATTTTTAACTCATAAAACTCTCGACCATTATTAATAGTGATATCAATGCATTCAGTCTCGCTTAACTCGCTCAACTGTTCAGTTATATTCTCAGTCGTGAAATGCAAATGGTCTGGGTGTGGAAAGTCTGTGCCATATAATAACTTTTTATGGCCAATAATATTGATGACTTCGCGTAAACAAGGTTCGCCCAACTCAATACCTACCCAGCATTGGCGTTTAAAATACTCGGAAGGTAGCATTTTTATATTACTTTCTACTAGGCTTGGAAATTCAGGGAAGCAAATGTTATCCAAACGCCATAACCAAGAAGGTAACCAAGATGCCCCAGCTTCTAAAAAAGCGAATTTCAATTTTGGGTATCGTTCTAGTACGCCACTTTCTAGTAAAGCCACAAACGCCATTTGTGCTTCCATTGGATGAGAGCATGCGTGCAATGAGAATCTCGCACTAAAGCGTTGGTTTCCGGTGGTTGAGCCATGCAGGCAAGAGCCGCCATGAAATGCAACCGCGATATTGTTAAACTCACATGCTTGCCAAAAAGATTCGTAATCAGGGTGACCTAAGTCTCGATTTGCGATGACTTCTGGACGTAATACAATACTAGACCAACCATAGCTTATTATTTGTTCTAATTGTCTAAGTAAAGAGCTTGGCTTATGGCGACTGATCAGGCCCACTGCTTTTAACTGATTTGGTGCATGTTGGCAATAATTGTGAAGCCAACGATTATACGCATCAGCATAAGCAAGAGATACCTCAGCGGGTAGCTGTTGATGGTTGACGATAAAAGTAGCGAAAGTAGGGAATAAACACGCTACATCAATATTACTTTGCTGCATGGAATCAAGTTGTTGCTCCCCCGACATTGCTTGCTCACGTTGTTCAATACTGTCGGTATTCAAATAAGCGCTGGCAAGTTGCTCTGTGTCATGCCAATTATTGATGATAGGAATATCACCAATTGTGAATATAGGGGGAAGATCAATGCCACCCTGAGGTCCAAACTTTAAAATACGCTCACGCTTTTTGGCGGGCGTGTCGTATACACAGGTAAGTGGGTATTTTTGGAAAATAGTACTTTCAACATATTGCTGCCACATAGCGAAAGGCTCTACAACATGGCGGTCTGAGTCATACATCTGGGTTGTCCTTTATAATGATGTTACGGTGTCATTTCAATTTTATGAATGAGATTGCTGGCACTATTTTTCATAAATTATTGGGTATGTCGTGTTGTCTTTTAGCATTTCTCTAGCGCGTGTTTCATTGGTATTGAACGTCACTTTATCTGTTATTAAACACATACTAACGGCATATCGCCCTGTGTCAGTGGTGTTTTCGGCACTGCCATGCAAAGTTTTTGGGTGATGAAAGGCAATATCTCCTGCATTTGTTATCGAAGGCGTTTCGATCCAAGGATGGGGGAGAGAATCAATTTTTAGCAGTTGTCGCTGTTGGTGAAGATTGTGTTGTGCTATGCCAGAGTAACGAGATTTTTTTGGCCAACAATGTGATTGATTTACATAAGTGAGAGGCGCCATGGCTGCACACATATCAACCAGAGGCAACCAAGCATTTATTACGCCAGAGGTAAACGCTGAAATATAGTCGTTATCACGATGAAAACCAACTTCACCTCCTTGACCACTGTTTGGCGGTTTGTAATATAGTTGACTGAGTACAATTTGAACGCAACTTGCGCCAGTGATTTGTGCTGCGAGTTGACCAATTACAGGGGAAGTTAATAATGCTTTTATTGCGTAATTAGCAAGGTGAATTTGTTGAACTCTTTGCACTTGATTATCATTGCCTACATCAGGGGTGCTCCAAGGCGCAATACCAGTATCATAACGGCCTACGAGTACTTGCTGAGTACCTGTTAATGCATCAGCAACCACGGCAGGGTTAATACTATGAGGATGCAGAGAGAATCCATCCAGTTCATAATTCGTATTATGTGCGTTATCTATTTTAGACTTCATGCAAGTATCGTTCAAAATGGAATCGGTAGTAAGTACACTACAGAGTGATTTAGCAATGTAATGTACTCATATATCAGCTTTTTACAATATACTTCTTAGCCTACAGTGAATGGCTGGCTGGCGCGTAATGCAGTAAAATCGGCTATTGCAGAAGCCCCAACATCGAGTATTTCTGGTGGTGACGGTAGTACGACTTCAAGTTCACTTGCGTACTCAGCTGGGTGCCACCTTTCGCCGCTTTTTGGCAACTCAGTGGCATAGTGTATGTAAATCTTCAATCCTGGAGGGATGGTATATCCTAGAGTTTCTAACATTTCTGGGTAGCTAGATAATTGATCTCCACAGTTGATGGTGTTTTTAAAATTCTCATTAATAATTTTTTCTAAGCCAGCGGCCTTTAATGTGTCTGCTATATCGGTTTGTAGCTGAGGGAAATGATGCACAAATTCCCGATAGATATGCTCTTTAGAAAAACCTTGTTTAAGTTCACTGCGGATCTTTTCTTGTGCCTCAACAATTGTTTTAGAGTCTTGTAATGTCGCTTTAATGGTTTTAAAAGTCTTTTCACCCGTTAAGCTATTTGAAAAACGAATCGTCGCTTTTTGCCATCGACTGTTCCAATTATAGGCAACCATCCTAGGTACAAAGTATTCCCAGTTGGCGTCTTCTGTGAAGGCGAAAGCCCCACCACGGTCGAATAATTGCCCAACACTATTGGGTTGCTCTCCCGCTTTTTTATGCTGTGCGCTAAGCAGGTTCAATAGTTCGGCTTTTAAACCTTTAATGAATGCCTCATTATTACTCGTGTCATATGTAAAGAGGTACCAGGAAATAATTGCGCAAGACAAGCTGTCAATGATGTTAGTGGCACAGTTTTGAGCGAGCTCGGGATCTGTCTTGCCTGCGTTTTCATTACAAAATGAGGGAGTAGCAGGGCGGTTTTTTGTATCATAGTCATCAAACAGCTGGCTTAATGGGAAGTAAAAACCAAGTAATTGAAAGTTAGCAATAATATCAGCTTGGCTTTGGTTGTTATTTGCGGTGTTTTCAGCATTAAACATATGATAAAGCGAATTTACAGGGGGGATTTTGACGTGTAGCTTACCGAAAAGATGCTCATACCCATTGACAGGCTTAAATAAATCGCCGGTGTTGTATGTGATGTCGTTATCAATAGCTTGCAGTGTCACTAATACTTCTTCACCAACGGTACTGACAATATGTGCTGATGTTGGATCATACGTACCAGCAGGCGACGGAACTACATTACCTTGTTTATCGCGGTATACTTCTGTAACATTTTGGATGTTTAGATCATCTTTTAGGATGGTATATAGGCATCTTACATAATCTCCTTCATCACAACGTTGCCAGTATCTTGCGAGCACGTTCGGCCATATATGGTTCAGTACGAGTCTGTCAGTAACGACAATATTATTTATATTTGAAGACGTATTGCTCATTATTCGTTCCTTCTTGCTTTTAGGGTTATGCGATTGCACTTAACGCACTTAGGTACCGCTTAGTATATAAAATCAGGTTTATACGTGACGTTTTGTAGCCCACGTTCGTTCATGTACATGGTTAACTCTTTAAGCTTGTGATTGTAATCACTTGTCATCAGCTCAGGCGCAATTGCCTTTAAACAGTGCAGTGCTTCGAGGGCAGACCACCTAGAGTTTTTTTGCCACGCTAATTGTATTGAATCATGTAAGAGTTGCTTGATTTCATTACTCACAGGGTTGCTTACTCCTTCATGATAACCTTTTAAAAATAGGCATTTCGCTAACGTTGTTTTGATATATGGAAACCATATAAATGTGTTATTCCGCTGTGCAATGGCAAAGCTATCTCTAAAGCGTTTGATTGCTTCATCAAAGTGATGATGTTTCATGTACAGTTTGGCTAGAAAAGTACACCATCTAGCGGTGGAAATATTTTGCTCAGATTGCCTAATAATATTTGTTTTTAAGTTGCCTAATTCAAAATCGTCCGTTGCAAAGGCATAAAGCGCACTCAGATATACAGTATGATGTACCACGGAGGTTCCTTTACCATATTGACGATCATAAGCGTGCATACTGTCTTTGATTTGTTGGTTGTCATTTAAGTGAATTGCATTAATTGCCTGAAATAAGTAGACAAAGACTCTAGATATGTCATCTAAGTCATCAGTAATTAATGCTTCGGCTTGGGCGAGCCTAATTGCTGCTGTGGAAATATCACCGCTATGCAAGTAGTACATCCCACCCATCGCGAGATTCTGTACATGAGGATGTATACCGTAATCGCGGTAACAATTTTTATCGCGCTCAGGGTCCCAAAGTGATATCGCCTTTTCGTGCAAAACCAACGCGTTGTCTATATCACTATCAAAAAAGTAGACTTCGGCTAACATCATCGCAACCATCATGTGTCTTTGAGTGTCATTATGCGCAATAGCATCGGCCATCATTTCTCGGCCTAAGATCCCCGCTTTTTCGCGTTGCGATTCGTAGAATAAATTCAGGAATAATACCCAGTCGCTTTTATCTTTGGTTAATTTTCGAAGGTGTGTATTACCTGTCGGCGCTAACTCATTTAGTTGTTTTACAAGTGCAGGGATCTGCTGGGTTATATGGGCTACTCTATCTCCTCCATATCCGTCTAGTGATAAAACAGGGGCTATTTGAGCACCGAGGATTTGTATTTCTAGCTCCATAGCAACTGTGGGAGTTTTAATATGTTGACACCAGTCTAAAACCTCTTTGGTAGCCTCAAGTGCCTCGACGTTTGCTGAATAAGTGACTTGTTGTTGAACACCTTTTAAACCGTATTCGGTTGCCTCGCGGTATTGTTTCGCTAAAAAGAAGTGCCTAGCAATTAAAGACATAGACAAATCGGCATTATATTCCAACGACTTCTCTAAAGACTTAGCTACTTGTAAGTGAATTTGTTCTTTTTGTTGAAGAGACATCGCTTCATAAGCGGCATCTCTTACTAAGGCATGTTTAAAAATATAATTATCGCCATCCACTTGCCGTTGTTGGAAAACAAGCTCCGTATTGATTAACGCTTGTAAATCATTTTGTATTTGTGCTTCATCTTTATCAGAAGCAGAGACAAGTAGCGCGTAATCAAATTCGCGACCAATTGCTGCCGCCAGTTGTGCAGTGTCTTTGCCTGATTGCAGCTGATCAAGCTTTTGCTGTAATGAATCTCGTAACGTCATGGGTACAAGGGCTTTTTTATCTTCACTCACGAAGTCAAATTGCCCGTTTATTTTATGGACCAGTTTTTGTTTTTGTAATGATGATGCCAGTTCTTCAATAAACAATGGAATACCATCAGTGCGCTCTTGAAGCACTTGAAGCAGACCTGATGCGAGAGGCTGGTGGTCAAACAAATAAGTGATAAACGAAGTTGTATCTTCTTTGTTTAGCTTTGGCACACATAGCTGAGTGAATAAATGAGGGTCAACTGACGCAGGCTGAGACTCTCTTGAAGTTGTTAGCCAGCTGTGAGCACCTTCTCGAAATACACTGGTTGAAACAAAGTACCCAATGAATTCCAGGCTGGTTGGATCTGCCCAGTGCATATCTTCAAAAATAAACAAATGCCTGACAACGGCTGCTCCATTGTGGTAAAGCTCAGAGGGCTGGCATAACAGGTGCACTAAAATATCGAATAGTCTTTGTTTTTGTATTTCTGGAGATAAACTCGAGGCGTTATTATGCTCTGGCAATGGAAGATTTAACCACGCGGATAAAATTAACAGCCCTTGTTCTTGCTTTTCTTGAGTCAAAAATGTTCTTTGTATTGCCTGTTTGAGGACACCTAATGCTTGGGTATCAGTGAGGGCATCAAGCGAATATTTAAATTTTAACAACGTGATGATAGGGAACAGCGCATTGTTTCTATATTCCGGTAAACATTGTGCAACTAGGTGACGCAACGCTTTACTCTGAGTGCGCAGCTCAAAAACTAGACGTGATTTGCCAATACCTGCTTCACCTTGAATATGTACACACCTAGGTCGGTCGGGGTTTAATTGACTAGTAAGTAGGGTGTGTAATGTTCTCAGTTCTGGCTGGCGACCAACAAAAATGGAATTTTTTCTGGTGCCTCTAAGAAACCCAAAAGCCTCTAATTGACGCTCTCCATGTAAAATGAATATTGGGTCATTTTGACTACGAGTAAGATTTACTTGATTGCACATATCAAAATGTAAATAGCCATCTAGCAAATGTTTTACGTTTTCAGAGCAAAGAATTTGATTTGGCGGGGCTTGTCGACACAGGTTCATCGCTTCATGTGCGGTTTTTCCTTCCGGCATGTTATTCGCTAGGCTCACCATCATCCCTACTTGTATGCCCATGTGGGCATAACATGTCACACCTTGTGTTTTTTTGAGTAACGCATTTTTTTTATGTAAATTGCTGGCAATTTCAAGAGCTGTGCGACTGCATAAACGACTATCGTTGTCGGTGACTTGCGGGTAGCCAAAATAGAACAGCAATGTATCGCCTAAGTTTCCAACATGGTAGGCACCATACCTCACAGCAATATCGATACATTGCTGCATTTGATCAGCATGGAGCGTGTCAAGAATGTCTTGTTCTTCATTGCCGATTGTAGCTTCTTGAACCGTGCTAATAATGACACAAAGCACAGAGACTTGTTTTCGCTCAGTTAATCGAGTATATGATAAGCGAGCATCGTAGTATTGTGTTTCATCGTCATCGTTGGATTGTACAATTCCTCTATTATCACGATTGGTTTGAAAAGAAAGAGAACCAACTAAATTAGAGAAATTCAGCTTTTTAAAATGGTGATAAAGTTCGGTTGTACTTGCTGGGCGTTCTTGGGATTTCTTGCTTAATACACGACGTAATAGATTTGCGGACTCATGGCCCGCTAAAAGCCCTAAAGGTACATTGGAGGGACTTAACTGTTGATGAAAAATAGCAGCTAAGCTACTACCTGAAATGGCAGGTTGGCCAGTAAGACACTCTAAAAACACAAGTCCCCAAACATAAATGTCAGTTTGAGGTATTGGTGGTTCTCCTCTGAGCTGCTCTGGTGCGCTATAAGATGGAGTACCCAAGGTTTCTTGCGTCAATGTAATACTTTTGTAATCAAGCTGACGTGCTTCGTGTCTTAATGCCCCTATGCCAAAATCAAGTACTTTAACGTGTGTATTTGCACCTACACGGTAGAGCATTATGTTTGCTGGTTTTATGTCTCTATGAATAACACCTTTGTCATGTGCATGGGCAAGGGCATCTAATACACTCGCCATGATATGGGCAGCGTCTGAGGGTTCAAAAGGACCTGAGTTAATTAATTTGTCGCGAAGTGATTGCCCATCAATGTATTCATACACGGCGTAAAGTAGAGAATCTTGTTGTTGACCTTTATCGATTAATTGCACGATATTGGGGTGATTCAAGCGACCAATTAAATCAACTTCCCGGTGAAAGCGCTCGATATAGCGACGTCTTTTATCTTGAACCAGTTCATGTGGCAGTGAGAGAAATTTTATTGCGACAATTTGCCCTGTACTTACTTGCTTTGCCTTATAAACGAGCCCAAATCCTCCTTCACCAATTTTATTAAGTAGTTTGTAATAGTCTGAACGAAAAGTTGTTTTGATATCTAGGTCCGTGGTTAACGTAGCCATGTGCGAACATATTCCATATGAGGTACAACTGTTAAAAGTTTGTGTTTATATTATATCCAATGTACACCCTTATCAATAATTACTGTGTAGTCGAGGGATTGTGTTTAAGGAAATTGTTGTTATATGAGGGTTACTGATTCTGATGGTAAGTCGCAGATGTAAAACGTGTTCGTATTAGACATTGAACAAATATCAAAAGAGGCCTTCAATTCTTAGTTACGTTACATATATCATGTGGTGAATCGGGGTTTTCCTGTCATTAATTAGACATTATAGGGTTGTGCTTTTTATCGAGCCTAACCTTGAGTTTTATATACTTCTAGACAACACTTAAGCTACTGAAAGCGAAGTTAAGCGATGCAATGAAGCAATTTATAGAGCAGTTAAACTCCCGCGTTGTACGGCTGTATGTTGTCGCATTTTCGGTTGCAACTATTTTGATATTGAATGCTTTATTGGTTCATTTATTACACTTGAAAACACATCAAAAGGGAGTTGAGATTGTAAAAGAGGTACATCAATTAGCGACACAGCATAGAACAAATGAGCAAATTTCAGAAATTGCACAGCAATATGGTTTTGATTCGGTCTTATCAGAGGAAGTTGGCGGATCATTAGAACATGAAGTATTTGTATTTGATGGACTGAAATTAACCTTATCACACCCCACCATAATCGAGCAGTACGCAGCTGTGTTACTCTTTTTTAATGTGTTATTTATTGGTTTTTTAGTTTTCTGTTATCGTTGGTGGCTAGTTTATCGAGTGAGGCCAAAAACCTTTTATTCGCAAAATAGGCAAGTGAGTACTTCGAGTAGTGTGGCACTGCCCGCTGCAATTGAGCCAAGAAAGTCGGACGACTCACTTTTTAATGTGTTTGCGTTAGTTAAATGGCGGTATGTCATTGATTCAAAAATAGACCCTCAGCAGCACTTTTCCGTTATTTTAGCAAAGCATTTTTCTAATTATACTAAGTGCTCGGTGAAGTACCTTAATTCGGGAGCGCTCGCTGTGACATTTGAGCGCATTCCTTTTGGTGATGTAAGCCAAATAGAGAAGCGATTACATGAAGTTGTTTTTCAGGCGCTTTTAATTATGCGTCCAGATTTGTCTCGTAAAACGGTTAAAATCGGTGCCTGTTATTATCAAGCAAGAGCAGATCAAACGCAGGTATACCAGTTAGCCCGCTCAGCGCTCGCTGTTGCTGTGAACAATGTGTGGCAGCATGTGCATATGGTACCGTTAAACAAAACACATGCAACGACCATGCAAAGTAGTGAAGATGATTTTATAGCGTATATCCATAAAGGGCAGTTTGTTTTATTTTTTCAGCCTTTGTTTTGTTTCAAGCAACAAGATATTAAACAAAGTGAAGCATTGCTTAGAGTAAGACACAGTCAACTGGGTTTAATTTCAGCTAAACAGTTTATTCCACAAATTCACAGTAGTGAGCATATTAACACCTTAGATAAGACTATCGTGACGCATACGTTGAAAGTGTTACAGAAAGAAGCCAATAAAACAAAGGTAAGTATTAACTTACACTATATCAACTGGTGTGATGAAGCATTTGTTAGTTGGCTAGTAAAAAAAATCACAGACAGTGGCGTAGCTTCTCGAGTACAATTCGAAGTGTCGGCTTATGACTATTATCATCATCACCGCGCGTTATTATCTGCTTTTAGTCAGCTATCAAAACTGGGAACGGGTGTGTTGCTGGATCATGTAACCGATGTTTTGCCTGGTAAAACACTGCGTGCAATACCTGCGATGGAAGCCATAAAATTGTCTTTTGAAGTGGTGCACCATATTGATACAAATCAATTGCAGCAACGTAGTGTTCGTCAAATAGTACGACAAGCCGAAAGGGTTGGCATACCTGTTTATGCCGTGGGCGTTGAGACCCAGGCCGAGCTTAATTGCCTTCAGCAGCTAGGTGTACAAGGTGCTCAGGGGTATTATTTTGCTGAATTACTTCAACAAATTGAATTAGTCGGTTACTAAAGTGAAAGGTAACTCGTGATTTTTATTCTGTGAGTTAATGCTTTATTGTCAGTTTAGATCATATCTCGATACCTGAGCCCGTCTAGACCTTGTAGTCCGCCAGTGTGTATAAATGTGATATGACTATGGGCAGGGAAATACCCTTGTTCAATGAGGTTCCATAGCGCGTAAAATGCTTTTCCTGTGTAAATAGGCTCCAATGGAAGGTTATATACGTGTTTCATCTTTTTACAAAAGAGCCATAGCGTTTTGGAGAACTTACCATAGCCACCATCGTGATGATCACATAATAATTGCCAATTATGTTGAATGGCAGCGTTGGGATTTAACTTAATGATGTCTTGTCGAAGGTATTCGGCGTTTTTTAAAACAGCGATTCCGATTAGCTGTGTGCTTTCAGGAGTACCACTAATGAGTCCGGCAAGAGTTCCACCACTGCCTGTAGCACAGACAATATAATCTGTATTATTGAGACTACCTGCGAGCTCTTTGACCCCCTCAAGTGCGGCATGATTACTCCCACCTTCTGGGATTAAGTGACAATGCGGGAATGTATTACGTAATTCGTTTTGATAGGCGGGTTCGTTACGTTGTCGATACGTAAGTCTATTTACCGGATATAAATGCAATTTACAGGCTCGAGCCATTTTGATAGTTGGGTTTAATTCATCAATATTGGGTCCTCGGATAATAATATTCCCTTGAATGTTATATAGTCTAGCAGCCATTCCTGCGGCATATAGATGATTAGAAAATGGTCCTGAAAACGTTAAAAATGCGTTTTTATTGTTTTTTTGCATTTCTTTTAGGTTGTATTTAAGTTTGCGCCATTTGTTGCCACTAATTGTTGGGTGTAACAAGTCATCACGTTTAATGTTTAATGTGATCTGCTGTTTTTGTATGATGGGTGAGGTTACCTGCTGTATTGGTGACTCAGGCCAATCAAATTGAAGAGGGCGCATAGACATATCTCTGATTTTAAGTGTGATAAGTGTAACAAACCTCCTATATAGAATGAAAATCTCAATAGAATACTGGCAACGAACTAGGCAATAGGGGTAAACTGAGATATTAATTGCTCAAAGCTTGTGTTTTACCTTGTAAGTACATAGCATAAAGCCTTAATTATAAAAAATAACAACGACCAAATAATTGCCGCTTTTGGGAATGGAATATATGCGAATTGCTCCTTTATCTTTTTTTGTCACTGCCACTTTGATGGCTGCCGGTGTTTTTGCGCAGGATACAGCTACCGTTAATGCCGTTGAGTCAGAGTTAGCTGTAAAGCAAACTGAGTTAGATAACTATACGCAAATATTAAATAAGCATATTAGTGAAGAAGCTCGGTTACAGTCACAGTTAGCTTTGTTGCGTACACGTTCATCTGAGTTAGACAAAGAAAAAAACCAGGCGTTAGATGCAATGAATGAATTGTACAGACGCTTAATTGATGATCCTTCAATTGACATCACAGCCGCGCAAACTCGTTATCAACAAGCTGTGGCAACACATAAGCAGAATAAAGATGATATTTCGATGCAGTTGGCGGCGATTGCATCACATCGTAAAGATATCGAACAAATCAGAATTACTAAGCACACATTAGTCAATACACTCGAAAGCTTGAAAGACCAGTTAAGCACGGCGCGAGTTGAGCGGTTGCGAAATGAATTTACCCGTGAAGGTACACTTGAGGTAGAACATACCATTAATTGTAAGCGTACTGAAACATTGGCAGCGTGCGAGCAACGTGGGCAACAGCTCGGACTACAAAAAGCAACTAAGCGCTTTATTGATCAGGTGTTTGCTAATTTGACAGAGCAACGCATTGTTGAACCAAAACGCAATATTGCGGGGGCACAGGTTCAAGTGGTAAATAGCCATGTGGTAGGTAGTGCCTTTAGTGGACAGGGGAATTATAGTGTTAATCTAAGTGTGACCATGCGTGGAGACATGAATAATAGTCGTCTTTGTAGCCTGTTAAATTTAGATAATCGTTTTTGTTCTGAATATGGCACCCCATTGTCTATGGGATATCAAGCAAGCTATCCCACAACATTCAGTGACACGCAGTTAACGTTTAAAGATTCAACAGATAACATAGGGCAAGTTGAAGTTGCTAAGGTTCAACAACAGCCTATTATAGAAGTCAATACACCTCGAGTTGCAAATACGAAATCAACACCATCTCCTGAAGTTAACTCAGTTTCGGTAACGTTACGCTCAAATGTATATGACGATGAAGTTTTTATAAATGGTGTGAGCTATGGTTCAACAAAGTTAACCGTAAAAGTCCCTAAAGGCATTCACGATATTGAAGTCAGAAAGTTAGGATATCAGCCATATAAAGCGCAAGTTAATATTCGCAAAGCGCAAACGATAAATGCTCGGCTATCAAAAAAGCCTGAGTCGATTGCTGCACCGACACCGAAAAGTGAGCAAAATACCAAACCTATCAAATTAGCAACGTCGACAGTTACATCTGCAAGTAACAATGGGATTGTGATTATTCCAGCAGGTACTTTTAAGATGGGAGATTTGACTGGTAATGGTTTGGCAAATGAGAGACCTGTAGTTGAGAAGGTGCTGAGCAATTCATATGCTATGCAAAATACGGAAGTCACCGTTGCACAATTTAGGTCGTTCATCACCAGTACGGGTTACCAAACTGAAGCTGAAAAAGGCAAAGGTTGTGCTTATTATAAAAATGGTGAGCCAATATGGGAACTTGATTACAACTGGAATAACCCAGGCTTTAAACAAGCAGATAATTTCCCTGTGGTATGCGTGTCGTATGAAGATGCAAAAGCGTATGCGAATTGGTTATCGGGAGAAAAAGGACAACAGTTTCGCTTGCCCAATGAAGTTGAGTGGGAGTATGCAGCGAGAGCAAGTACAGCATCAGAATACCCATGGGGCAATGAAATTGGTAAAAATTTAGCAAATTGTGGTTGGTGTGGTAGTGAGTATTCGAATAAGAGTGCAGCCCCTGTTGGTGAGTTTCCACCAAACAACTATGGTTTGTATGACACTGTTGGGAATGTGTGGGAATGGACTCAAAAGCGCGCGTCACAAGATGATGTCACAGTCAGAGGTGGTGCTTGGAACTTTGCACCTAGCTTGGCTCGAGTGTCGACTCGGTTAGCACTAGCTGCTGACTTTAGAGCAAATTATATTGGTTTTCGATTAGTTCGAGAGCGATAAATAACAATTACGATGGGTGGCAGAATTATTTGCCACTTGACTTAAAAGTATTTCTGTAAGGTTACCCAGCCTCATGTTTAAAAAATTACGTGGATTATTTTCTAATGACCTATCTATTGATTTAGGTACGGCCAATACTTTGATATATGTAAAAGAGGAAGGCATTGTATTGAATGAACCTTCCGTTGTCGCGATACGCCAAGAACGTGCTGGTGGTCCTAAAAGTGTTGCATCTGTAGGTACTGCAGCGAAACAAATGTTAGGTAGAACACCTGGTAATATTAAAGCAATTAGGCCTATGAAAGATGGTGTTATTGCTGATTTCTATGTTACGGAAAAAATGTTGCAGCACTTTATTAAACAGGTGCATAACAATAACTTTATGCGTCCGAGTCCGAGAGTATTGATTTGTGTTCCATGCGGAGCAACACAAGTGGAAAAACGTGCTATTCGTGAATCTGCAATGGGGGCGGGGGCACGTGAAGTTTATTTAATTGAAGAGCCAATGGCCGCGGCAATTGGTGCAGGTCTTCCCGTCTCAGAAGCAACAGGATCAATGGTTGTTGATATTGGTGGAGGCACGACCGAGGTTGCTATCATTTCTTTAAATGGTGTGGTTTATTCATCATCAGTTCGCATTGGTGGCGATAAGTTTGATGAAGGTATTATCAACTATGTTCGTCGTAACTTCGGGAGCTTAATTGGTGAAGCGACTGCTGAACATATAAAACATGAAATAGGATCGGCATTTAAAAGTGAAGAGCCGATTGAACTTGAAGTTCGTGGTCGTAATCTTGCTGAAGGAGTGCCACGCTCATTTACTTTGAATTCTCATGAAATATTAGAGGCTTTGCAAGAACCTTTAATGGGGATTGTGAGCGCTGTTATGGTTGCGCTTGAACAATCTCCACCAGAACTGGCATCAGATATATCGGCTCATGGAATGGTATTAACTGGAGGTGGTGCGTTACTTAAAGATCTCGATCGTCTACTTATGGAAGAAACAGGCATACCTGTTGTTGTTGCTGATGATCCTCTGACTTGTGTTGCTAGAGGGGGTGGTAAAGCACTAGAAATGATAGATATGCATGGTGGTGACGTATTTAGCTACGACTAATGAATTTACTCTTTGGGCGTACTATTTCATTACAACTGCGACTGTCTGTCGCAGTTGTGCTGAGTGTGCTATTAATCTTTGGGGATCGTTATACTCAAGGTGGCACACTCGTGAGAACGAGCTTACACACTTTAGTGAGTCCGTTATTGTATTTCGCAAATGTTCCTTACGAGATTTTTGATATTGGTGCTAAAAGCTTGCACACACGGGATCAACTCAGACAAGAAAATAATCTCTTGAAAGAAAAGCAGCTGTTACAAAGCGAGCAACTTCAACAGCTGGCATTTTTGAAAAAAGAAAATCAAGAACTTCGAGCCTTATTGAATGCATCAGCTCGTCAGAGTAATACTCGGCTTATCGCTCAAGTTCTCTCAGTACATTCAAACCCTTATAGCCATCAAGTGGTGGTTAACAGGGGAACAATTGATGGTATTACGGAAGGCCAAGCTGTTATTGATGAGATGGGAGTGGTGGGTCAGCTTGCACAAGTTGGTACAACGACCTCTAGAGTTCTGTTGATGACAGATATCACTCATGCAACCCCAGTGCGAATTTTGCGTAATGACGTGCGGACGGTGATTGAAGGTATTGGTAAAATAAATAGCCTCAAATTATCTCATGTACCACATAGTTTAGATGTACGTATCGGAGATGTATTGGTTACCTCGGGGCTTGGAGGGGTTTTTCCTGAAGGGTACCCTGTTGCTGTGGTGACAAATATCAACAGAGATGAAGGTTTGCCGTTTGCACAAGTGTATGCGGAACCAGTGGCACAGCTAGATCGAATTCGTTTATTGGTTGTATTAGGAAAGTCAGCACAAGAGACATTAAGTAATGATTAAACGTAGTTATTTTTTAGTTGCTTTAAGTATCTTTTTTGCTTTGGTAATGGCATTAATGCCATTACCAATTTCGGCTGAACCGTTTCGACCTGATTGGGTATTATTAGTATTGATGTATTGGTCTCTTGCGGTGCCACATCGCGTCAATATAGGCTGGGCCTGGATAACGGGTTTAGTTATAGATTTGGCTATGGGGTCACCACTGGGTGTAAATTCTTTAACATATTCTGTATGTATTTATATTACCGTGAGTAATTTCCAAAAAATCCGCAATTTCTCAATTTGGCAACAAGCAGTTTTGATCGGGTTGTTTTTGACCTTATATCATTTATTGCAGTTTTGGCTAAATCACTTTCTGCTCGATATTTATTTCAGTCCACACTATTTATGGCCAGCCTTTACGGGCATGTTATGTTGGCCCTGGATTTTTTTACTGCTCCGTAAATATCGACGCCAATTTAGGATTCGTTAATGATCCCTTTATATTTAGCGTCAGCTTCAGCAAGACGAAAGCAATTACTTACTCAATTGGGCTATGAATTTGAACAGTTTAGTGTTGATGCAGATGAAACGCAGTTGCCATATGAATCAGCGTTAGAATATGTCGAACGACTGGCAATACTAAAAGCCCAATCGGGCGTCGCTATGGGGTATATTGACCGGCCAGTTTTAGGCAGTGACACGGTTGTTGTCATCGATGGTGATGCACTGGGCAAGCCTATTGATAAAGATAACTTTATGGCGACAATGCAGCGTTTATCTGGCCGTACCCACCAAGTATTGACCGCTATTGCATTGGCAACAGAGGAGCGGGTGATTAGCTCAGTTGTGAGTACAGATGTAACCTTTAAAACACTAAGTGAATTGGAAATGAGTGATTATTGGTTAAGTAATGAGCCTCAAGATAAAGCGGGTGGTTATGGTATTCAAGGTCTAGGTGGGCGTTTTGTAACCAATATATCAGGTAGCTATTTTGCCGTTGTCGGCTTACCTTTATATGAGACCGAGGCATTAGTCCAACAATTTATAGTGGAGATAACATGAGTAGTGAATTACTGATTAATGTTACGCCGAGTGAGAGTCGTGTTGCACTAATTGAAAATGGTGTTCTCCAAGAAGTTCAAGTTGAGCGTATAGGCAATTTAGGTATTGTTGGTAATATTTATTTTGGCAAAGTAAGCCGCGTTTTACCGGGTATGCAAGCTGCATTTGTGGACATTGGTTTGGAAAAAGCAGCATTTTTACATGCTTCAGATATCGTCAATAGTGCTTCTTTTGAAGAAGGGGTGGATGATCAGCCAGTAAAAAAAGTTCAAGATATACGAGAGTTGGTTAAGCAAGGCCAATTTATTATGGTACAAGTGGTGAAAGACCCACTTGGCACCAAAGGAGCGAGATTAACAACAGATATAACAATTCCTTCTCGTTATTTGGTCTTTATGCCAGATGCGACTCATGTAGGCGTGAGTCAGCGAATAGAAACAGAAGAAGAACGCAGTCGATTAAAAAAGATTGTCTCGCACTATAATGATGAAAATGGTGGTTTTATTGTTCGCACCGCGGCAGAGGGTGCTACTGAAGCGGAACTACAACATGATGCACAGTTTCTAAAAAAACTGTGGCAAAAAATAGTGAGTCGAAGAAAAAAAGCTAGTAAAGCCAGTATTCTACATGAAGATTTGACACTCGCTTTTCGAACGCTACGGGATTATGTTGGTGAAGACATGGAGCGTATTCGTGTTGATTCTAAGCTGACTTATCAAGAGCTAAAAGAATTTACCGAAGAATTTGTCCCATTGCTTGCGCAAGTGCTTGAATATTATCCTGGTGAGCGGCCAATCTTTGATTTGTTTGATGTCGAAAGTGAGATTCAAAAGGCTTTGCATCGAAAAGTTGATTTGAAGTCAGGTGGTTATTTGATCATTGATCAAACTGAGGCAATGACTACGGTTGATGTGAATACCGGAGCGTTTGTAGGGCATAGGAATTTAGAAGAAACCATTTTTAACACAAATGTTGAGGCTACCTCTGCGATCGCTCGTCAGCTTAGGTTAAGAAATCTGGGCGGCATTATTATTATCGATTTTATAGATATGATATCAGACGAGCATAAGCGTCGAGTTTTGCATTCTTTGGAAACCGCACTCGCAAAAGATCGAGCAAAGGCAAATATAAATGGATTGTCAGCACTTGGCTTAGTTGAAATGACACGTAAACGTACGCGTGAAAGTTTAGAGCATATTCTGTGTGGGGTGTGTCCAGCATGCTCTGGTAGAGGATCATTAAAAACAGTTGAAACGGTTTGTTATGAGATCTTGCGTGAAATTGTTCGGGTAAATAGAGCATATGATTCAGATAAATTCATGGTATATGCTTCACCCGCTGTGAGTGAAGCACTGACAAATGATGAGTATCATAACTTGGCTGAATTGGAACTATTCATTGGAAAACCAGTCAGTATTCAAATAGAGAGTTTATACAGTCAAGAACAATTTGATGTTGTCATGATGTAAGGCGGCACGGGGTTAAATGCAAGCTAAAAAGATTTGCTTTTTTTGTTTCAGAAAAGTGTGGCAAATATTTGCTGTAGCACTGGTCGTTATGGCTGTGTTGGTATCGCTATTAAAATATACTTTACCGTACGCAAATGATTATAAACATGACATTGAAACACTCATTAATAAACAATTTGGTGTTGACTTAGCCATTGGTGCTATTAGCGCTAGTTGGCAAGGTACAGGCCCTGCACTGGTGCTAGAAAACCTTACGTTTGAAGATAATCAAAATGCACCGATTGCTTTAAGTATTGCAAAGACCAGTTTGCAACTGAATGTGGTCGAGTCACTTAAAAACTGGCAATTGCGTTCAGATTACTTCGTACTTAATGGCTTTGTTGCCGATGTGAACTTACAAGAGCTCAATAAGTTAAAATCAAATGACGATAGTGAGTTTGAACAACAATCATTAATTGAAAGTTTATTCTTAGGTGAAACTGGACACTTTTCAATTCAAAAAAGCCAATTGAATTTAGTCACTGACTTAGGGCGTAGGCACACATTATTGCTTGAAGATATTACGTGGCAAAATAGTCCCACAGCCCATCAAGGTGTGGGGGAAGTAAGTATTCCTGGTTTTTCACAAGGCCATTACTCAGCAAGGCTGTCTTTTACCGGTGAGAGACTGAGAGAATTAAGTGGACAAGTTTACTTGCGTGCTTCAAAAGTGGATGTAACTGATTGGCTTACGCAATATTTAAATAAAGCCAAGGTAGGGATCCATACAGAACTCAATGGTGAACTATGGCTCTCGATGAAAGAAGGTGAGCTTGACGATGTACATGTTAACTGGCTACCAAGTTACATCAAATGGTTAGATAACGGGCAAAGTGAACGGATTGAGTTAGCGTCAGGGCAAGTGTTGTTGGCACCCTCTAAGCAAGCATTGGCTTGGGAGCTAAATACCACGCCATTACAATTGCTTTATAATGATGAGCCGTACTTGAAGACTCAAATTCAAGGTGAATTTAACGCTAAGCAACAACAAGTTTGGTTTACTAACGTCAGCTTAGAGCTTTTATCTGATTTAGGTGCTCTCACTAATTTTGACTTCACTGAGCGAATTGCTAGGCATAAGCCTCATGGTATGGTTGAGGGAAGGTTTGAGTCAAATACAGAGCAAAATTTTGCATTATGGCTAGGTGGACGAGATATTGCTTGGCGGCAAGTTGGGGGGATTCCCGGTGCTGATAACATACGACTTGAGTTAACCGTTAACCAAGATAAAGGCGCCGTTTCGATATTTTCTGAAAATGCACAATTTCAGACCTCAGGTCTATTTGATAAGTCTTTGAGTTACAACCAACTCAATCTGGAGTTGCAGTTTTTTAAAGACAATAACAATTGGCATGTACTGAGTGATTCATTATGGTTTGATAATGATGATTTAACCATTGCAGGAGAAATGCATTTAAATCTTACTGAGCAGCCTGAATTGGATTTATATGTTGAGGTGCTCGGCGGCAGTGCTGAAGTGGCTGGTCATTACTTTCCTCAGACGCTGATGAAGCAGAGTTTAATAAAGTACTTGAATGATGCTATTTTGGGCGGATTTCATCGTGAGTCTCAAGTGCTATTTTCTGGGCGATTAACGGATTTCCCTTTTAGTAATGGCCAAGGTCAATTTGATGTTGTGTCCAAGATTGATAATGCCGAATTTGCATTTGCGCCACAGTGGCCAGCAATAAAAAATGCAGATGTTACATTGCATTTTGCTAATGAGAGAATGGATATTTATGCCCATACGGGGCAGTTAATCAATCAGCAGATTGATAATTCGGTTGTGGTGAGTATTGCCAACTTAGATGAAGCAAATGAACTTGTGGTTGATATTAACCATACGACAGCTGCGCAAACGTTACAGACTTTTTTTACTGCAACACCATTGAAAGATCCATTAGTTGAAGTCTTGAATATCGTCCAAGGACACGGGGGGGTGACAGGTAATATTGGACTAAAAATTGATTTACATGATTTAAATGTACTGGCATCAGGGGAGGTCACGTTGCGTGATCTGCCAATTTATTTGTCAAAACCTGGGCTGCAACTTGAACACGTTAATACAGTTTTAAAGTTTTCTGATGATGTGATTTCTATTTCAGATGCGACAGCGACTTGGCTGGGTATGCCGTTAGAATTTAGTGTTAGTGGCGATGGTAATGAGACAAAATACCAAGTTGATATCTCGACCAGCTTGTTAGCGCAAAGCGACAAGTTGTTACCCTATAGTGAAGGTTTACTCGATGGTTATCTATTAGGTGAAACCGATTTAATGACAGATATTAGTTTAGTTTTTAATGAGCAATCATTTAACTACACGGCGGTGTTTTCATCAGATTTAGTCGGTATGACGAGTAACTTTCCGTTACCGTATCGAAAAGAAATAGACAGCGTTACGCCATTAAAAGGCATAGTTCAAGGCGATGATATATCAAATTTAATTACTGCAAATATTGATAATTCTTTATTTTTCAACGCAATTTTGGATAATGAAACAGGTGCCTTGAGTAATGCGCATATCATTTCAGGAGCGCATGATAAGGGGCTGGCGCAGCAAGATTTTAGAGTATCAATAACTCAACCTGAATTATTGCTTAAACCTTGGATCCCGTTCATTGATCGTTTGATTGACTTAAGGGATAAGCCAGCGAGCCAAACTCCATTATTACCTCCATTAAGTGCAATTAGGGCTGAAATAGGTAAAGTTGATATGGAGGGCGTTTCGTTTAATGATTTCGAAATGCGCTTAGAGCCGAGTATCGATGGGATGACAATGCGTCTCAATGCAAAAGAATTACGTGCCCAAGTACTGTTGCCGTCAGGAGGTTCAAGTCGTCCAATTACTATTGATACGGATTATCTCAGGTTAAACTTACCTAAAAATAAACAAACAGAAGATCAAACTGAGATTTTGCTATCTAACCCTCCCGAAGACCTGAGTTGGTTAGCGCGTTTACCAGCTATTGCTTTTAACTGTTCAGATTGCCGAATTGATAATTATCAACTGGATGCTGTTTCAATCTCGTTATTTGGTGACGGCAATAAACTAGTTGTACCAGAGTTGGTTATTGATAAAGGAGATCATGTATTACGAGGTCAAGGGCAATGGTTCGATGGCATTACCCGTGTTGATGGGATCATGAATAGTAAAGATATTGGTGAGCTATTTGATGAATTTGACTTAACGTCAACCATAAAGGATTCAAAAGCGAATATCGGGTATCAACTGCATTGGTCGGGAGCACCGTTTGATTTACATACTGCTAGTTTAGGCGGAGAAATAAACTGGGAGCTCGGTGATGGGCACTTGACTGAAGTAAGTGATCAAGGTGCTCGGGTTTTTTCTTTATTGAGCTTAGACTCATTGGTACGTAAGTTAAAATTAGATTTTAGAGATGTATTTTCTAAAGGCTTTTTCTACAATAAAATGCAGGGAACAGTACAATTAGAACAAGGGATTGCATATACCAAAGATACCAGAATGGATGGTGTGCCTGCAGATTTGAGTATTCAAGGATATGCAAACTTAAATACGCAAGAAATTAATTATGATCTCGCCGTAGCGCCACAAGTTACATCAAGTTTGCCCGTCATAGTTGCTTGGATGGTGAACCCTGTTACAGGGTTGGCTGCGCTGGCACTAGATAAAGTGATTCATTCGGCACGGGTCATTTCTGAAATTAAATTTAAGGTAACAGGGACAATGGATGAGCCCGTGGTTACTGAGATTAATCGAAAAAGCCGAGAAGTGGAATTGCCCCAGGCAGCCCAAAATACGCCTCCTCAATCATCGCAAAGCGACGCAGCAGTATTGCAACGCAAAGAGGTTGATAAAGTGCTTTATATCAATCGTTCAGAGAAAGGCGTATAAAATGCGAACGGTTCCGCAAGTTGTGGCAATACAAATGTGCTCGGGTGTCGATCCCGAAGTGAATTTTGCTTATCTATCAAAGCAATTAGAATTACTCGAAATATCTTCTCCAACATTGGTGTGTTTGCCTGAAAGTTGGCTGGCATTTAGTCATACAAGCAGTGATACTTTGGCATTGAGTCAGTCTAATTGGCAATGGATTGAAAAACTTAAATTGCTTTGCCAACATCACGGAATTTGGCTTGCAGCTGGCACAATCGCGTTACCTTATAAAGATGGACAGTATTATGCTGCAAGTATATTGCTGAACGACAAGGGAAATATTGTAGCCCAGTACAATAAAATACATTTATTTGATGTAGACGTTGATGATGGTTCGACAGGGTATAGAGAATCAACACACACAGTGGCAGGTCGAGATGTTGTTGTGGTTGATAGCCCGTTTGGAAAAATAGGTTTAAGTGTATGTTATGATGTGCGCTTTGCTGGTCTTTACCATACGATGGTGGAGCAAGGAGCGCAGCTTTTATTGGTCCCAAGTGCATTCACCGTGGTAACAGGAGTTGCGCATTGGCAACCATTATTACAAGCTCGTGCAATTGAAACTCAGTGTTATGTTATTGCTGCTGCGCAAACAGGGGTACACGAAAATGGCCGCAAAACCTTCGGACATAGCCTAATATTATCACCATGGGGTACGGTACTTGCCGATGCAGGAAAAGCACCTAAAGTGATCCAATCTGATATTGATTTGGTAGAACTCATGCAAATCAGAACTAAAATGCCAGTATTGGCACATAATCGATTTAAGAGTGAATTTTATGAATAATGTTGAACAACATTTGTTAGCTGATAGTCAATTGACCAGAGAGCAGCTTGAACAAACGCTAAATTACATTCACCAACATCAAGTGGATTATGCAGACTTATATTTTCAATCGAGTTATAACGAAACTTGGGTCTTAGAAGATGGCATCGTTAAAGACGGTAGCTATAACATTGAGAGGGGCGTAGGAGTTAGGGCATTATCAGGAGAGAAAACGGGTTTCTCATATTCAGATGCGATTAACTTTGATGCTTTAAGTAAAGCTGCGATGGCCGCGCGCAGCATTGCACAATCGGGTGAATCTAAAAAAATTCAGGTATTTAGCGATATAGCGGTAAAGCAGCAATTTGCAGCTGTACAGCCAATCACTAAGATGGCGGATGCTGATAAAGTTGCACTGTTACGTGAAATTGAAGCACATATTAGAGACATAGCCCCTGATGCCCAGCAAGTTGTTAGTTCAATTTCAGCGGTATATGAAGAAGTACTTATAGCAGCGAGTGATGGAACTTTTGCAACCGACATTCGTCCATTAATTCGACTTAATTGTTCTGTATTACTGGAAAAAAATGGTCGTCGAGAACGTGGTGGTGCCGGTGGTGGAGCTCGATTAGACTACGGTTATTTTAAAGAGTTAGTGGACGGGAAGCCACGTTGGCTAGAGTATGCAGAAGAAGCGGTGCGTATGGCGCGTGTTAACTTGGAGGCTGTAGATGCCCCAGCAGGAGCTATGCCAGTGGTATTGGGTGCTGGCTGGCCAGGAGTATTATTACATGAAGCCGTTGGGCATGGCTTAGAGGGCGACTTTAACCGAAAAGAGGCATCTGCATTTAGTGGCAAAGTAGGTCAACAGGTGGCTTCAGAACTGTGTACTGTTGTAGATGATGGTACCCTCGCAGACCGTCGAGGATCTTTAAATGTGGACGATGAGGGAACGCCTGCTGCATATAATGTTTTAATTGAAAAAGGTATCTTAAAGGGATACATGCAAGATAAGCTGAATGCACGTTTAATGGGCGTTGCGCCAACGGGCAACGGACGCAGGGAGTCTTATGCACATTTGCCAATGCCAAGAATGACCAACACGTATATGTTACCTGGTGAGGATACGCCAGCAGATATAATTAGTAGTGTTAAAAAGGGAATCTTTGCGTCTAATTTTGGCGGCGGGCAAGTTGATATTACATCTGGTAAATTTGTATTTTCTGCCTCTGAAGCGTATTTGATTGAGAATGGAAAAATAACGCGACCGATTAAAGGTGCAACCTTGATAGGTAATGGACCTGATGTGATGCACAAAGTTTCAATGGTTGGTAATGATTTACAACTCGATAGAGGTGTTGGGGTGTGTGGTAAAGATGGTCAAAGTGTACCCGTGGGGGTTGGCCAGCCAAGTTTAAAAATTGATGAAATTACGGTGGGTGGAACGGCGTAATTTAGTTTGATATTGAGCATAAAAAACCAGCATCGGCTGGTTTTTTTATGCTTAAAGATACGAACTAAGGCATCATGGTTTCTTTTAAGTATTGGAATAGTTCTTTAAATCCTTTTGCTGGCTTTTCAGCATCGGACTCTTTTTTGGCCTGACGAACGAGTTGGCGCATTTTTTGGCGTTCTAAACTGGGGAATTCGACGAGTAGCTCGTTAATTTTTGAGTCACCTTGTTGGATTAACTCATCTCTAACAAGTTCAATCTTATTGAGAAGCACATCTGCTTGATTATTTTTATTCAGCATTAAATCAATCGCAGCTTCTATTTCTGCGATGTTTTCAGTCGTTCTTAGCGTTTTAGTGATGTAGTTCATATGCCTACGATAAGCTTCACTTTTCGCTCTAATCTTATCAGCGACAACCATTGCCTGCAGCAAGTCTTCTGTTAGGGGAAGTTTATCACGTTGCTTTTTTGCCATGCTGGCTAAGTCGAGAGCAAGTTGCTGATACTGTTGGGCATCACGTTTCAGTTCACTTTTGGAAACGTAAATAATTTCTTCTTCAATTTCGGGTTTCTTTTTCTTAGCCATGGTTCAAACTAGTCGGAATCTATTTGTGCTAAGTATACCAATTATAAGTTGGAAAAGCTTTGCTTGAATGGGGCGATAATCGTGATGTGTGTTAGCATTAATATAAAGCAATAACTTATCAGAGAAAATGCCCATGAGCAAAACCCAACAAGATCCCATTTATCAACAAATTGATGACGTAAAGCAGGCTGTGTCAGAAGCCCTTACACATGCGAAAAAGTTAGGTGCGACGGCTGCTGAAGCTGCAATGTCAAGTACCTCCGGTTTATCAGTAAGTACTCGCATGGGCGAAGTTGATACGATTGAGTTTAATCAAGATGGAGGCTTGGGGATAAGTGTTTATGTTGGTAATCATAAAGGGAGTGCATCAACTGCCGATTTGAGCCCCAAAGCATTGCGTTCAGTGGTAGAAAAAGCGGTTGATATTGCCAAGTTCACCTCAGACGACCCTTGCAATGGTGTGGCAGACAAAGCGTTATTAGAAATGTCACCACCAGATCTAGATTTGTATCACCCGTGGGATGTATCGCCAGAAGAAGGTATTGAGTTTTGCTTAGACGCTGAAAAAGCAGCGTTAGAATTTGATAAGCGCATAGTCAATTCTGATGGTGCAAGTTTTGCTAGCCATCAAGGTTTACGAGTTTATGGTAACAGTCATGGGTTGGTGGCAGGTTTTCCTCGTACTCGTCACACATTAAGTACGATGGTTATCGGACAAGATGGTGAGCAGATGCAGCGGGATTCTGCATATACAATTTCTCGAGAGAAAAGTGGATTAAAAGTGGCAGAATCAGTGGGTATTGAAGCTGCTGAATCTACGCTTGCTAAATTAAATAGCCGAAAAATAAAAACGATGAAAACGCCTGTCGTATTTCGCGCTGACATTGCTAATAGCTTATTTGGGCACTTAGTGTCAGCCATTGGCGGTGGCGCTTTATACCGAAAATCAACCTTCTTGCTCGACAGTTTGCATACTCAGATCTTTAATTCGTGTGTTTCAATTAAGGAACGCCCCCATTTATTAAAAGGGTTAGCATCAAGCCCTTTTGATAGCGAAGGGGTGATAACTCAAGATCGCGATATTATTCATGGTGGTGAATTGCAGACCTATTTAATGGCTAGCTACGCGGCTCGTAAGTTAGGCATGACGGCGACAGGACATGCGGGGGGGATCCATAATTGGTTAGTACAACGGACACATGATGACTTATGTGCTGTCTTAAAAACAATGGGTACAGGTTTATTGGTAACTGAATTAATGGGTCAAGGAGTTAACACGGTGACTGGTGATTATTCTCGTGGAGCAGCTGGTTTTTGGGTTGAAAATGGTCAAATTCAATACCCCGTAAGTGAAATCACCATCGCTGGTAATCTAAAAGATATGTTTAAAGGTGTTCAAGCTATAGGAGGCGATGTTGAAGTGCGAGGGAGTGTGCAAACAGGCTCAGTGCTTATTGAATCGATGCAAGTGGCAGGGGAGTAAGCCAGTTGGGCAAGGTTTAAAGGCCGGTTGAGTGCCTTTAAACCTTGAGCTTTAAGTTAAAAACCAAGTCGCCGTGCCTAGAAAAGCAAATATACCGACAATATCAGTTACGGTTGTAAGTACTACGCTCCCCGCTAAAGCAGGGTCTATTTTCATTCTTTTAAGAATTATTGGGATACTCGCACCAGCGATACCAGCGGCAAGTAAGTTCATAAACATCGCAAAGGCGATAACAGCACCGAGTGTGAAATCCCATTTCCACAGCGCAACAACACCAGCTATCAATAATGACCAAAGTAAACCATTTAAAGCGCCAATGGCTAACTCTTTTCCGAGAATAAATCGTTGATTAGTTTGATTAATATGGCCAAGTGCAATCCCTCGAATAACAAGTGTTAGAGTTTGGCTACCAGCCACTCCACCCATGCTAGGAACTATCCCGTTTAGGACTGCAAGAACGGGTAAAATATCGAGTGTATTCTCGAAAAAGCTTGCAACAAAAGCAGCTAGAAGCGCGGTTAATAGGTTGATCCCTAACCAAATCGAACGGCGGCGACTACTTTGTAAAACAGGCGCAAAGGTGTCTTCTTCGTCATCTAAACCCGCCATACTGAGGAGACTATGTTCTGCATCCTCTCGAATAACATCGACGATGTCATCAATTGTAATTCGCCCTAGTAGGTGGTTATTATCATCGACAACAGCTGCAGAAATCCAATTATGGCGCTCAAATAGTTGTGCGACTTCGGTTTCATCCATTGAAATAGGGATCGATTCTTTATCTTCGTCCATGAGGTCATGAACCAGTTTATCCGGCGGGTTGGTTAACAGTGTACTCAATGGCATAGCACCGATAAAGCAGTTGTCTTTATCTACTACATATAAATCATCAGTGCCGTCTGGTAGCTCGCCTTTCAACCGCAAGTAGCGTAATACAACATCTAATGACACATCAGCTCGGATTGTGACTGTATCGCTGTTCATCAGTGCGCCAGCAGAGCGCTCTTGATACGATAGCGCTTGAGTGGCACGTTCACGATCCTGTGTGTCCATACTACCGACAACGTCGAGGTAGATGGTATCAGGTAAGCCCCGTAGTACTTCTCCTAAGTCATCATCACCCATATCTTCCGTAGCGGCGGCAATAAGCTCAGGGTCCATTTTTGCGATAATGCCAAGACGCACATCTTCAGACAGTTCTTCCAGTACGTCACCTTGTATATCAGGGTCGACCAGCTTCCAAAGCTGGGTACGGACTTTGTGCGGTGAAGATTCAAGTAATAGGGCCGTATCACATGGAGCTGTTTCTGCTAAAATTCGCCTGACTTGAACAAATTGTCCACTATTAAGCGCAAGCGTGACTTGCTGGAGTTGTTGTAGCGTATAATCTTGTTCAAGCGCTTCAGGCATAGGCGTCCTAATGATGTTGTTTTGTTAGTATCTTTACGCGTACCCAGGTGATTTTATACTATATAATAAGAAATTGAGTGATGCAGAGGTACGCAGCCTTTGGCTTGAGAGTTTAACGTACTTTAGAGTGTGTTGCCATGTGAGAAAGAGGTAATAATATTAACTTCTTGTGCTTGGAAAGTTATTCTTGCTCGTGAAATTTTTGTTCTATCAAGGTGCCAATCGCGTTTAAGGCAGATTGAGCATCAGGCCCTTCGCACTTGATCCTTACGTATTTTCCTTGGCTACTTTCTAACAAAAGTAATGCCAAAACACTGTCGCCAGCAGCTTCTTTGTCATCTTGGTATAAGGTAATTTTTGCGTCGAACTTGATGGCCAGTTGTGCCAGTACTGTTGCGGCTCTGGCATGCAGACCACACTTATTCTGAATTAAGAAAGTACCCTCATAATACATTGTATTAATTGTTTTGCTCACGATGACGGATCTGAACATTTGGATGAGATCGTTGAAAACTCTCCCCAATTGTTTGCGCTAAATACACAGAGCGATGTTGCCCGCCTGTACAGCCGATAGCGATGGTAAGATAGCTGCGGTTATTACGTTCAAGATGGGGTAACCACGTTTGTACAAAGGTTTGAATTTGCCAAGTGAATTTTTGTACGATGCTATGCCCAGCTAAATACTCTTGAACGGGTTGATCTAAGCCCGTTAGTGGTTTTAGTTCTGGTTCCCAATGAGGGTTAGGCAGGAAGCGTGCATCAAACACATAATCAGCATCTTTTGGCATGCCGTGTTTAAAGCCAAAAGATAAAAAGGTAATAATTAGTTGTTTATCTTTTTTACCTAAAATCCGCTCACGGATAGATTCAGCTAACTGGTGGACACTGAGGTCGGTTGTATCAATAAATACATCGGCACTGGTGATCAGTACATCCAATAGCTGCTTTTCTTCTTTAATGGCTAGATCTAACGGTAAGTTATTTATAGAGAGTGGGTGTAGCCTGCGAGTTTCAGAAAAGCGTTTGATCAATGTTTGATCATCACTGTCCAAGTAAAATAATATCGGATTAGCAAACCCTGGTAAATACTCAAGAATATCGTTGAACTCTTGCTGTTGTTTTGGCAAGTTACGCACATCAATACTGACTGCAATTTTGTCATAGCTCTCAGACACGCTTCTAACCAAAGACGGAAGTAAATTGACAGGAATATTGTCAACACAATAGTAGCCTAAATCTTCTAACACTCTTAATGCAACGGACTTCCCAGAACCAGAGCGACCACTAATAATGATTAATTCCACAATTATCCCCTATTTACTAATCTTGAGCCTTAATAATACTATAGAGCTCGGTATCATTGCTGGCATGTCTCAATTGCTTACAGAACTCTTTATCTTTTAAGCTTTCAGCAATTGCAGCGAGTGTTTTCAGATGCTGTTGATTATCACCTTCAGGTACAATGAGTGCAACAAAAATATCGACTGGACGATTGTCTATGGCATCGAATGGAACTGATTTTTTACTAACTAATATCATCGCAAAAACTTGTTCGATACCTTGCATTCTGCCATGTGGAATAGCGATGCCTTTACCAATTCCAGTACTGCCTAGCTTCTCTCGTGACATGAGCGCAGATAAAACATCATGCTGTTCTAGGTGGGGTAACTGTTCATGTGTAAGTTCGCTAACGTATTCGAGAATACGTTTTTTGCTATTAAAAAGGACCGCAGCTTTACTGCAGTCCTTGTTGATTATTGAGCTAAGTTTCATGGTTAATGTCGAGTAAGCTTTTCTTTGTGTTTGATTACTTGTCTGTCTAGCTTGTCAACCAAACCATCAATAGCAGCATACATATCTTGATGCTCGGTAGAGGCAAATACTTCTGCTCCGCTTAAGTGTAAGGTCGCTTCGGCTTTTTGTACGAGTTTTTCAACATCTAAAATCACATGCACATTATTGATATGATCAAAGTGCCTTTCTAGCTTCGCAAACTTGGTGTTGACATAGTCTCTTAGTGATTCAGTTACTTCTACGTGACGACCAGTTAAATTTAGTTGCATAAGCATTTTCCTTCTTTGGTATTACGTCTTATATCAAGCTTTTACGCTGATTCGACGGTGGAATGGCTAACGACTCCCGATATTTTGCTATCGTACGTCGGGCCACTTTGATTCCTTGCTCTGCCAATATATCCGCAATTTTGCTATCACTTAATGGCTTAGCAGTATTTTCGGCGGCAATGAGCTTTTTGATCAATGCTCTAATCGCTGTGGAAGAGCATTCACCTCCGTTTTCGGTACTCACATGGCTCGAGAAGAAATATTTCAACTCAAAAATGCCCCTAGGTGTGTGCATATATTTTTGTGTTGTGACACGTGAAATAGTGGATTCATGCATCTCTACCATTTCAGCCACATCATTTAGCACCATAGGTTTCATTGCTTCAGGGCCATGTTCAAAGAATGCCTGTTGTTGCTGCACAATGCAATTAGTTACTTTCATTAACGTATCATTGCGGCTTTCTAAGCTTTTAATAAACCATTTAGCTTCTTGTAAATGCGAGCGAATAAATTGACTATCAGTGCTTGATTTCATTGAGCGAGACATCGCCGCATAGTGATCATTGACTCTAATTTTCGGCATTGAATCAGGGTTTAATTCAACTAACCATCGGCCTTTCACTTTTTTCACAGAGACATCTGGTATGACATATTCAGACTCTTCACGGATGATACTGGCCGCAGGTTTTGGATTTAAGCTGTGTATTAGAGTCATGACTTCTTTTAAATCGGACTCTTTCAGCTTAGTCTTTTTCATTAGCGTTCGATAGTCTCGACTTGCAAGTAAGTCGATATGTTCGGTGAGCACATGTTTAGTATGTTCCAGCCAAGGTGTACTTTTATCAAACTGATTAAGCTGGATACATAAACATTCTTGCAAGCTACGAGCAGCAATGCCGACGGGGTCAAATAATTGAATGCGTTTCAGGACAGCCTCAATTTCATCAAGTTCAATGGCATCTTCTGAACTCTCGTCATTAAGGCTTTCTAAGATTTCATCGGTCGATAAGGTTAATAAACCACCATCATCCACGGCTTCCACAATGGCGACAGCGATCCCTCTATCAGTATCACTAAACGGGGTCAGTTCTAGTTGCCACATTAAGTATTCATGGAGCGATTCGGTGGTTGCGCCTTGGTACATGTTTTCGTCTTCAGGCATAGGGCCGCTGCTTGTTGCTGGTGCAGCACTCATGTATTCATCCCATGTGACATCCATCGCAAGTTCTTCGCTAACAGTGTCTTTACTCATAGCCGCGTCTGCATCAAGCTCATAGTCACTGACTGGAGCTTCTTCAATACTGTCTGAATTAGATTCTTCTTTCGAGAGCTCTTTATGTTCTTTTTCTATATTTTCGTTGTCGTTTTCATGCTCTGATTCTTCAACTTCCAGTAATGGGTTGCTGTCCAAGGCTTCTTGGATTTCTTGTTGGAGATCTAGCGTGCTCAATTGCAACAAGCGGATAGCCTGTTGTAATTGGGGTGTCATGGTTAATTGCTGACCCATGCGCAGCTGTAACGATTGCCTCATGTATCTCTAACAATCCTTTCTATTAATCAATTATTAAAATTACCTAGATACTATAACTATAGCCTGAATTGTTCACCTAGGTAGACATCTCGAACAGTTTGATCGGCAAGCACGTGTTCTGGAGTACCTGATGCAATTAATTCACCATGTGAAACTATGTATGCTTTTTCGCACACATCAAGTGTTTCTCGTACATTATGATCTGTGATCAGAACACCTATACCGCGTTTTTTTAAATGTTCGATAATTTTCTTTATATCTAACACCGAAATTGGGTCAACACCAGCAAAAGGCTCATCTAACAGGATAAATTTTGGGTTTGCGGCTAAAGCGCGAGCAATTTCGACTCTTCGACGTTCACCTCCTGACAATGCCATACCTTGACTTGTACGTATATGTTGGATGTTGAATTCATCTAATAATTCATTAAGAATTTGCTCTCGATCAGGTTTACTCAGTTCATTACGAGTTTCTAAAATAGCCATTAAGTTCTGGTAAACGGTTAACTTTCGAAAGATGGAAGATTCTTGCGGTAAATAACCGATGCCTAGCCTTGCTCGACTGTGCATCGGTAACAGGGTGATATCGTGGTCATCAATTGTTACGGTACCGTTATCGCTTGGCACTAATCCAACAATCATATAAAAACTGGTCGTTTTACCTGCCCCGTTGGGGCCTAGCAAGCCAACAATACTGCCTGCCTCGACGGCAAGGCTGACATTTTTTACGACTTGTCGTCCTTTGTAGCTTTTAGCCAAAGCGGTTGCAGTCAAAGTACTCATTTATTATTTGCCTTGTTCTTTATTCGATTTTTTTTCTGGGACAAGAATAGTGTGTACTCGGCCAGTATTTTCATTACCTTTTTCAGCATTTATTAATTGTTTATCCATATCGTAAATTATGGATTGTGCTTTTATGATTTGGCCTGCTTGGTTAATTTCTGCATCACCTTTGATTGTCAGCTTTTTATTCGCTACATCATATCGAACCTCACTCGCCGTGGCACTTAATACGGTGCCATCAGCTTGTGTCTCGGTAAAACGCGCTGGATTACCTGTAGCGACAAGCAGTTGTTTATTTTCTCCTAATTCAGCCCGTCTATGCACTTCTAGGCGATCAGCGTTAATTTGTCTATTACCATGTATAATTTCAACATTTTGTTCAAAAATACCAATGTTGGTTTTTAATTGTGCGGTTTGCTTGCCTGCTTTAATTGATACTTGTGATGCAAAGTCATTATTGTTGGCCGCAAGCGCGCTGCTGAATGTAAGCCCAATAAAGGCTACGGTGACTATTAATCTATTGGTCATAATATATGGTTCTAGTATGGTTAATTAGCTCTATAACATCGGTATTTAAATCGGCGTGCAGACCTTTACCTGTGATGAGTAAGTCTGGACCTGTGATTTCTACCGGTTGCTCCGATTGCATTAGTTTATTGATAATTTCAACTCGAATATGGTCCGCGTTGATATGTGTAATCATGGCTTTATCTGTTAGATTTTGCGCCACAACATTACCTTCCAAAATGAGTATGTTATTTTCGTATAATGTGGCTTCAGTTGCTGTGATTTTCCAGTTTTTAGGCCCGTTATATAAAGTAAAAATAGGTGCTTCAAAATGGCTAAAGCCAAGCTCTTGATATAATTCCATTTTATCCGCAGTTACTGTATGGCTACGAATACCCGTTTCATCATAAATTGTTTGTTGTAATTGTGTTGCTATATAATCTGGCTTAGCAATGACATCACTGGTACCGTTTTCTGATGAGGGGGGGTGGGTGAAGTAAGGGTACCACAACCATCCCATAATCATTGAAAAGATAATCAATAATGCAATTCGATTTATGGTCATGTGCTTGTTCCAGTGGTACCTAACGAGTGACCTTGTGCTAGCATAATCAAATCGGTTAATTCACGTACAGCACCAAACCCTCCAGGTAACATGGTTGTATAATGCGCAACGCGCTTTATAAGAGGGTGGGCATCGTTAACTGCAACTGAAAAGCCCACTAATTGCATGACGGGCAAATCAGGGCCATCATCTCCGATATAAGCGATGTCTTCATCTTGTAAATCTAATGCTTGCTTTAGTGTGTCATATGCCTGCAGTTTATTTTCTTGGCCTTGATAAATATGCTGTACGTTTAAGCTAGTCATTCTTTGCTGAACAATCTGTGAATGCCGGCCAGTAATAACGGCAACTTGCACGCCACTATTGATTAGAGCTTTGATGCCAAACCCATCTTTTGTATTAAATGCTTTTAATTCTTCACCGTTGTTGCCAAGGTAAATCCGACCGTCAGAAAAAACGCCATCAATATCACATATCAGTAGCTTAATATTAGCAGCCTTGCTGTACGCAACATCACTGATAGGTTGATATAAGTCTGAGAATTGCATTATAAAACTCCTGCTCGTAGTAAATCTTGCGTATTTAAAGCACCGACCGGGTAGTGGTTATCATCTATGACAATTAAACCATTAATTCGTTTCGTTTCCATTATATTCAATGCTTCAGCTGCAAGAATATTTGCAGGTACGGTTGCACAGCTTTTAGTCATTACCTCGCTAATGAGTGCGTTATGTAAATCAATTCTTTGTTCAATGATTCGCCTTAAATCCCCATCTGTAAAAATACCACATAAGCGAGATTCAGAGTTAATTACGGCTGTCATTCCTAATCCTTTGGCTGACATCTCGAAAAGCGCAGCTTTTACCGTGTCTTGAACAGTCACTACGGGTACTTCGGCGCCTTTGTGCATGATGTCATCGATGGTCAGTAATAGTCTTTTCCCTAATGCACCACCAGGGTGAGAAAGTGCAAAATCATCGGCTGTAAAGCCTCTAGCCTCTAGCAAAGCGACGGCGAGTGCATCACCCATTACCAATGTTGCTGTTGTACTAGCTGTTGGAGCAAGTCCTAATGGGCAGGCTTCTTTCGATACGGCAATACATAAATGTACATCGGCTAACTTAGCAATGGTTGAGTGCGAATTACCGGTCATCGCGATCGTTTTTGCGCCAATGCGCTTAATCACAGGTATGATACTCAATATTTCGCTCGTTTCACCTGAATTAGAGATCAGCAGGACAACATCTTCTTTGGTGATCATGCCTAAATCACCATGACTGGCTTCTCCAGGGTGAACAAAAAAAGCGGGGGTACCAGTACTGGCAAATGTGGCTGCAATCTTATTCCCAATGTGACCTGATTTTCCCATGCCAATGACTATCGTTCTACCGATACAATTAAAGATAGTTTCACAGCCAGCTTCAAAGCTCTCATCGATATACTGCGTGATTTCATCTATAGCTTGGCGCTCAATTTTGATCACTTGTCGTGCAGTCTTAGAAAAATTTATTTGGCTCATCAGTGACTTCCTAGAATGAAATAATGTAATACATATAGCTAATGAAAGCGGCTAATAATAGCCCTCCTTCTATACGATTTATTTGTCGAGATCCTGTGAAACTTAGGCTCATAAGAATAAGCGCGACAGTGGCTGCTAACATGATATAGATGTCTCGCTGTGCAATATTCAAATCTAGAGAAGCTGGGTTTAAAATGCCAGCAATGGATAAAACCGCGAGTATGTTAAAGATATTAGAGCCGATAATGTTACCAAGAGCGAGGTCGTCTTCTTTTTTTAATACGCCAGCAATACATGCAGCAAGTTCAGGCAAACTGGTTCCGATCGCTATGATTGTTAGCCCAATTAATAAGTCGCTCATGCCAAAAAATTTTGCGATATCTACAGCTGAACCGACAAGGTAGTGTGAACTGACGGGTAACAATACCATACCAACGACTAACCAAAACACTGCTTTCTTCGTAGGGATATTTTCAGGTACTTCGTCACAAGCTTCATTAACTAGGGGGTCGTTTTGATTGCCTGTTTGTTTTGTGATGATGATTAACGTCAGTAAAAATAGTACAAAGCCGACTAATAGTAGAGAACCTTCAATCAAACTGAAGTAATTATCGCTTATGATGAACCATGCTGCTAATGAGACAATGACAAGTAACGGCATTTCACGCTTGAGGATCCCTGAACTAACAGATAAAGGACGTAATAACGCAGTGATCCCTAATACGAGTAAAATGTTTGCGATATTTGAGCCTATCGCGTTGCCAACAGCTGTATCCGTTTTATTAGCCAAAGCCGCTTGACCTGCTACCATCATTTCAGGTGCTGATGAGCCCATTGCGACGACTGTTAGGCCGACTATCAATGTTGGTACTCCAAAGTTACGAGCGAGTGCAGCCGCGCCAAAAACAAAACGATCAGCACTCCAGACTAGAGCTGCAAAACCAAGAATGAGGACAATAAAAGATAGAACCATTAAAATTATGCCAAGTGATAAAGTGTCATTGATGCAAATAGTAACAAATGCGACAAAAAAAGTATAAATAAAAGGAGGTTGTTCATATTGATAGCAAGGGGGCTCTGTAACATTGAAAGAGGCATGTTATATTACAAAATTTTACGAAATGTATTTTCCCTCGGGCGGCAAAAAATCGTATTATGACATAATTAGTCAAACTAGATGTGGAGAGCGACTTGTCGCAAGCAATAGTTGAGATCAAGGATGTGACATTTTCACGTGGTGAAAAGACCATCTATAAGAATATGAGCTTCTCGGTACCAAAAGGGAAAATTACGGCGATTATGGGCCCCAGTGGTATTGGTAAGACAACGATGCTACGTTTGATTGGTGGTCAACTCAAGCCTGATAGTGGGGATATTTTATTTGAAGGCAAGAGCATTCCCAGTATGACACGTGCTGCATTGTATGATGCACGCAAGAATATGAGTATGCTTTTTCAAAGTGGCGCACTTTTTACAGATATGTCTGTTTTTGACAATATCGCTTTTCCGTTGCGTGAACATACTACATTAAATGAAGAATTGATCCGCTTAGTTGTATTAATGAAATTGCAAGCCGTCGGATTACGTGGGGCTCGTGACTTAATGCCATCAGAGTTGTCCGGAGGGATGGCACGTCGTGTTGCACTTGCGAGAGCGATTGCATTGGACCCTGAATTAATTATGTATGATGAACCTTTTGCTGGACAAGATCCTATTTCAATGGGGGTCTTGGTCAAGTTAATTAAATCCTTAAACGAAGTGCTCGGATTGTCGTCACTTATCGTGACTCATGATGTAACTGAGGTATTAAGTATTGCCGAACACGTAATTATTATTGCGGAACAAGGGGTTATTGGAAGTGGTACAGCGCAAGAAATGCTTGCTCATCGTTCTCCGCTAGTTCAGCAATTCTTACAAGGTTTATCTGACGGACCGGTGCCATTTCACCAACCTGCAAACCCTTATGATCAAGAGCTATTGAACGGAGGTGCTGTGTGATTAACTTTTTTCAGAAGTTAGGTCATAAAACACTGAGTCGATTTGCATCGTTAGGACGCTCGACTAGCATGTTATTTGGCGCATTGGTTAACATGCCAAATATAAGAAAGGGCACCCCGCTGCTTATCCGCCAGCTTTATATGATTGGTCACCAGTCACTTTTAATTATCATGGTTTCAGGGCTCTTCATTGGCATGGTTTTGGCGTTACAAGGCTATACTGTGTTGGTTGGCTATGGTGCGGAGGATAGCTTAGGACCTTTGGTCGCATTGAGTTTATTACGAGAACTGGGTCCGGTAGTAACGGCATTGCTTTTTGCCGGAAGAGCGGGCAGTGCTTTAACGGCTGAAATCGGTTTGATGAAAGCAACAGAGCAACTTTCTAGTTTAGAGATGATGGCTATTGACCCATTAAAGCGTGTTATCGCTCCTCGGTTTTGGGCTGGATTTATTAGTATGCCATTGCTTGCTTTGATATTTTCCGCAGTGGCCATTTTAGGTGCGCATTTGGTTGGTGTTGATTGGTTAGGCGTTGATTCTGGTAGTTTCTGGTCGATCATGCAAGCACAAGTGTCGTTCGAAAAAGATATTCTCAATGGTATTATTAAGAGTTTTGTTTTTGCATTGGTAGTGACTTGGATCGCACTTTATAAAGGCTATGACTGTATCCCCACATCAGAAGGGATCAGTAAAGCAACAACAGAAACGGTTGTACATTCTTCATTGGCAGTGCTTGGGTTTGATTTCTTACTCACTGCTGTCATGTTTTCAGGTTAAAAGGTTTTAAATCGTCATGAATACACGGAAAATAGAAATTTTAGTTGGATTGTTTGTTGCTTTAGGCGTGCTGGCATTTGCGGTACTTGCACTGAAAGTGGCGAATTCAGGTATTAGCGGTAGTGGTGAAACATACACATTAAACGCTAAATTTGAAAATATCGGCTCCTTAAAAGCCAGAGCACCAATTAAAGTCGGTGGGGTTGTTATTGGTCGAGTTGAAGGTATTAGCATTCACCCTCAAGAGTTTGTGCCTGTGGTCAATATGACGATAGATGCAAATTATGAGTGTCAGTTTTCAGATACAACCTCAGTGTCAATTTTAACATCGGGGATTTTAGGTGAGCAGTATTTAGGCATTTCTCCGGTGATTGCTTCAGAGTCGGCTCGTCAGTCTTGTTTTGGGTATGAGGTTGCGCATGATGATGCTTCTGATGAGCTAGAAGACTTATTTGGAGTTGAAAGTAAAGCTCTGAGAAACGGAGATTTAATCACAGATACAAAATCAGCACTGGTATTGGAAGAGTTAATCGGTCAATTCTTATTTAACCAAGGTAGTGAATAATGATGATGCTTCGTAAGTGGATTTGCGTATTTGCAGGGTTATTGGCAATGGTTAGTATGCAAAGCCTTGCTAAAGTTGATTTAAGTGACCCTTATAGCATGGTGCAACAAGTTGCTGATAACACATTTAAGCGCGTGGCGCGAGATCAAGAAAAGGTGCAAAAAAATAAAGAGCACCTACGGGTGATCGTGCAAGAGGAGCTGATGCCGTATATTGATTATAAATATGCCGCTTATCGAGTGTTGGGAAGCTACATACAAAAAATTCGTACAATGGAAAATAAAGAAGATAAAGCACAAGCAATTAAACATGTGCGTACTTTTATTGATGTTTTTCAACGTTACTTAGTCGCAACGTATGCTGGCGTATTTACTCAATACACAGATCAGAAAGTAGAATTTGGGGCCGTAAAAGACTTTTCAAAAGATGATGTCGCAATCGTTAAAACGAAGATAATTGAAGCAGGTAAACCTGATATTCGTATCGACTTTAAAGTGCGTAAAGGGAAAAATAATGAATGGCGAGCTTATGACATGATGGCGGAAGGTATTAGTTTGTTGGATGCTAAGCAAACAGAACTGCACGGTATTTTACGTCAGCAGGGTATTGAGCATGTGATTCAGTTGCTCGATAAGAAAAGTCGACTTCCGGTACAATTTAGGGGGGATGATGGCAGCAACTAACGTTCACTTTAAATCACAAAGTGATGGCATCATTTATGTCAATGGTGAATTGACAAGAAATAGCTTAACAGATGAACGACTTCTTAACCGACAGTTAGAAAGTGCCCAATCAACCCTCTATTTTGACCTTTCTAACGTATCAAGGGTTGACACAGCGGGCTTAGCTTGGTTAATTCACTCTTTAGGTAAATTGCAGCAACAAGATAAACGTCTTGAGCTTAAGAATATACCTGAACAATTGCGCAATTTGATGGCATTGGGTCAGGTTTCAACCTTATTTGAGTGAATATAATGGAAATAAACGAAGTCGAAACATTATTAAAAGAGGCGCTGTCGCTTGATGAAGTGGTAGTTAAAGCGAATGGAAGTCATTATGAAGTGATTGCCGTTGGAGCATGTTTTGATGGGCTTAGCCGCGTTAAAAAACAGCAGTTAGTATATGGACCACTGATGGATACGATTTCAGATGGGACGATTCATGCTGTAAGTATTAAAGCATTTACGCCAACGGAGTGGCAAAGAGAACGTAAGTTTATCCTTCCACAATAAGAGGCCTCGATGGATCAGTTTATTATCCAAGGTGGCACTACTTTAGCAGGTGAAGTCACAATATCAGGTGCAAAAAACGCTGCATTGCCCATTTTATTTGCTGCATTACTAGCAAATGGTAAAAGCCGTTTTAGCAATGTCCCTCAATTACGTGATATAGGCACAACGGAAGCGCTTCTGAAGACACTAGGTGCTGGTGTTGCTTGGCAAGGAAGTGTACTTGAAGTAGATGGTAGTCGTGTTGATAAAGTGCTTGCTCCCTATGAGCTTGTAAAGCAAATGCGTGCATCAGTACTTGCTTTGGGACCTTTACTGGCTCGTTTCGGTGAAGCTCAGGTGTCTTTACCTGGAGGCTGTGCAATCGGTGCTAGGCCTGTTGATATTCATATTAAAGGCTTAGAGCGTATGGGGGCCGAAATAACTGTTGAAAATGGTTATATCAATGCTAAGTCGAGCGGGCGCTTACAGGGCGCTGAAATATATATGGAAATGGTGAGTGTTGGGGCGACAGAAAACCTGTTGATGGCGGCAACATTGGCTGACGGCGTAACGGTTTTAGAAAATGCAGCTCAAGAGCCTGAAATAGTCAATTTAGCTGAGTGCTTGATTGCTATGGGGGCGAATATCAAAGGGGCTGGTACTAGTCGCATTGAGGTGCAGGGTGTCGAGCAGCTCTTAGGGTGCGAACATAGAATCCTACCAGATCGAATTGAAACGGGGACCTTCTTAGTTGCCGCGGCGATGGCGAAGGGCGAAGTCTTGTGTAAGAGCACGGATCACACGAGTTTAGAGCCTGTGTTAGAAAAGCTTAGAGCTGCGAATGCATTGGTGGAAGTGACTGCAGACAGTATTTATGTTGATATGCGACAGCGTGCGTTGCAGGCTGTAAACATTAAGACAATGCCACACCCAGGGTTCCCGACGGATATGCAAGCACAATTTACCGCATTGAATGTTGTTGCGCAGGGTAGTGCAACTATCACTGAAACTATTTTTGAGAACCGTTTTATGCATGTGCCTGAGCTGCAAAGAATGGGCGCAAATATTCGTTTAGAGGGCAATACAGCGATCTGTGGTGAAACCGATAAACTAAGTGGTGCGCAAGTCATGGCAACAGACCTGCGAGCTTCTGCAAGCTTGATATTGACAGGGATAGTAGCTAGCGGTGAAACAGTGGTTGATCGCATCTATCATGTTGACCGCGGCTATCAAAGAATCGAAGATAAGCTAAGTAAGCTTGGTGCTAATATTAAAAGAAAGCACAATTAACACTTTCTGAGTGATTAAGAAAAAAGCGAGCTTAAGCTCGCTTTTTTCTTGGGTTATTATATATAAACCGCTACTGGGTTCTGCTTTCAAGTTTTGCAACTGTGACTTGAAAAGTTAATAGCTCGGTATTTCGGTATGCTTCGAACTCTAATATGGTGCCAGGGCGAGTGTTACCAATAAATTTAAGTGTTTGCTGCGGGTTGGTGACAGCATTACCTGCAACTTTGACAATGATGTCATTATCTTGCATACCTGATTGCCATGCAGGCCCTAAGGGGTCTATGTTATTAACTCTGAGCCCAACCACTTTGGTGTATAAGTCAGTAACGACTTTACCCGTGCTATCGACCGCATTTCCGGTGAATCCAAGGTATCCGCGAACCACTCTGCCATCACGTTTTAATTTCTCCATGACTTCTTTAGCAAGTGAGTAGGGAATCGCAAAGGAAATCCCTTGAATGTCGATATTATAGCGAGTTCTAAATTGGGCTGAAGTGAGCCCGACCAATGTGCCATTTGAATTTATTAATGCGCCGCCTGAGTTGCCGACATTCACGGCCGCATCCATTTGTAATAGGCTGCTATAAGAATTGTCCGGCGTCAGTTTCTTCCCCGTTGCGCTGATCACACCTTGAGTAATAGTTTGACCCAAATTTAGTGGATTACCAATCGCTAAGACAACATCACCAACTCGAGGATTGAAAGTGTCATCCATTGGAATAACGGGAAGGTGTTGCTCATCAATTTTTAATAAGGCTAAGTCAGTTACTGTATCAAAACCAATCACTTGAACTTCATTGAAAATACGTCCGTCAGTTAAAATGACCATGATTTGATCTGCATTATTGACCACGTGGTAGTTTGTTAATATGTAACCGTCGTTTGACATGATGACGCCAGATCCGAGCTCTTGTGTGGTATTTGCACGCTTAAACCTAGGGACAGAGGTGATCCCTTCAGAAAAAATAGTGACTACAGCGGGGGAGGCTTTTTCAACCGCATCTGCAAAGCTCATATGAGTATTACTATATCGGCTTGATACATCAATTTTAGGCAGCACTGCGCTGCGTAAGTTTGGCGTGAACCAAATGATTAAAAAAGCAATGCCGAGGCCTGCTAGCAATGGCGGCATAATAAAGCGAAGTAGTTTAAGCACAGTCGTAATCTATTTATATTTATTTATTGTTTATGATGGCACAAATAAAAACACAGCGGCAAGAACCACTGTGTTTTTTTATTGAAAAAGTGATTATTGAATTAAAAGAAATACCGAGTCGCGACCTCTTTTAATGCCGAGGACGATATTTCCTTGGATGTCCTCAATTAAGCTGCCCATTTCTCGGATGCTGTCAATCCGTTGTCGATTCACTTGCATAATTACATCGCCTTCTTCTAATCCAACGCGTGCAGCGGGAGAGCGAGCTTCCACTGATGAAACTATCACGCCTTTATTCCCCTCACGTTCTCCGCTTTCAAGCACTGCGCCGCGCAACATAGGATGGACTTTATCGGCTTGGGCTTGTAGTTCACCTTGTCCTTTGAGCGTGACGTTAATCGAACGGGTTTTCCCATCGCGGTAGACTCCCACTTTGACGGTACGTCCCTCTCCGATGGTTGCAATTTTACTTGCCAATTCGGCGAAACTTTGAATATCGTCACCATTGACTGACACAATAACGTCATTTGCTAATATCCCAGCTTCACTGGCTGCAGAATCATTGACAACTTGTGCAACATAAGCCCCTTGTTTTACATCAAAGCCTTGTGCTTTAGCAATACCTGCATCTAATGTCCTACCTTGAATACCGAGAGAGCCACGCCTAACCTGACCAAACTCCACTATTTGGTCAACTAAGTTCTTCATCATATTGGAAGGGATAGCAAAACCAATGCCCACATTACCACCAGATGCTCCTAAAATCGCAGTATTAATACCAATTAGTTCGCCTTTTAAGTTAACTAAAGCACCACCAGAGTTTCCTTGGTTAATTGCTGCATCGGTTTGTATAAAGTCTTCATACCCTTCAATGTTTAAACCACTTCGACCAAGCGCACTTACAATCCCTGATGTAACCGTATGGCTCAGTCCGAAAGGGTTACCTATTGCTACCGCAAAATCCCCAACTCGTAGCACATCGGAGTTCGCGAGTTTTACTTCTGTAAGTTCTTCTGATTCAATCTCTAATAATGCAATGTCAGATTCTTTGTCAGTGCCAACTAATTTAGCATCAAATTCTCTACCATCTTCTAAAGTAACAATGATTTTTTCAGCATCAGCAATCACATGGTTATTGGTGACGACATAACCTTCACTTGCATCAATGATGACACCTGAACCTAATCCACTGAATTGACGCTTTTGGCTGCGAGGTTGAGGTTGGCCAAAAAAATAGTCAAATGGGTCAACGCGGCGACGCACTTCTTTTGCGCCAGAAACTTGGATGCTAACGACCCCTGGGGTAACACGCTCTAGCATAGGAGCTAGGGTCGGTAAGGTTTGGCCATTAACAGCAACAGGCAATTTAGCGAAAGAGACACTGGGATTTAATAAGAAAGTTGAAGATAAAAGTGCCGCTGATAATAACGAGAATTTCAATTTCATAGTCAATAAGTACTCCGAAAAAAGCAGTTAGTTATTGAAAAGACATTGGAACATAATTATCGGACCAACGTCAATTCGCTATTTGGTTATCTGTACTTACTGACTATGGGGTCAAAAAAAAGTTCATCAAGATACTTTTGTTTGCTCATTTTCTAAACTTTCACCAGAAAAAATACCCGATTCGCCTTCTACATAGTCAACGGGTTGTGCTGAGTCATCAGAGCGATTACTTGCTCTTCTGCGTTCAGGCCGGCTTTTTAGAGAAGCATGAAGCTGCTCTGTTGTTTCTTTGGAAAAGAATGGCTCACTTGGGTGAGTTGGCTTTTCAGTTAATAGCACTTGATCTGTTTGTTCTACATGGCTAAATAGTTGCGTGTAGCTTTCTTGCATCTTGCTCATCAGTTTTTTTGTACTGGCTAAGTGATCAGAGACATCTTGACGATATTGTTCTAATTCACTTTTTGCTTGAATAGCTTGCTGTTCTAATTCCGTTTGTTTCAATTGTTTTCTAGTGACTTGAGCACCAATAAAAAAACTAACAACACCTGTAATAATCAAAAGTCCTAACCAAACGATGGTTGTCATATTTCTCTCCTATGAATTATCGCAGTCTCAGTTAAAAAATTAGAACCGTATATTTGCGATAAGAATAAAATCTACCTAGTTGTTCAATATACGCGTAGATTGGTTGCGTGTTAATATAGAGAACAAATAAAAACGGTTAACAGTGTAAAAAATGATGACTCCTTGGCAAAAATATCAACAAGACCTACAAACGGAAGATTTCCAGTATGACAGTGCACAAGAAAATGCGGTTAAGCATTTGCAACGTTTGTATGATGATTTATGCGCCCAACCAGTCGCCCCTTCGGGCAGTTTTCTATCTCGTATTTTTGCTAAGAAACCAGAGCCAAAAAAAATTAAAGGATTGTATTTTTGGGGAGGTGTTGGCCGAGGGAAAACATATTTAGTTGATACGTTTTTTGAAGCATTGCCCAGCGAGAGGAAAATGCGTGTGCATTTTCACCGTTTTATGCATCGTGTTCACGATGAATTAAAAAAACTTCAAGATGTTAAAAATCCACTTGAAGTCGTTGCTGATATTTTTAAAAAAGAAACCGATATTATATGTTTTGATGAGTTTTTTGTGCAAGATATCACCGATGCGATGTTACTAGGAGGCTTGATGCAGGCGCTTTTTGCTCGTGATATAGTTTTGGTGGCCACCTCAAACATTGTACCCGATGATTTATATCGAAATGGCCTGCAACGCGCGCGATTTTTACCCGCAATAGAGCTTGTTAACGCCAATACTGAAGTCGTGAATGTAGACTCTGGTATTGATTACCGATTACGTACACTTGAACAAGCTGAAATATTTCATAGTCCCTTAGACAAAAAAGCGGATGATAATTTATTTGCTTATTTTGATAAGTTATCTCCAGAGCCTGGGCGAGTGGATGAGGCTATTGAAATTGAAGGACGCTTAATCAACACACGCAAAGTGTCAGACTGTATTGTCATGTTTGATTTTACACAGTTGTGTGAAACTGCGCGCTCACAAGTGGATTATATGGAAATTAGTCGTCTATATAACACCGTGATTTTATCCAATGTAAAGCAATTGAGCCAACAGAATGACGATGCCGCTCGGCGTTTTATTGCGTTAGTGGATGAGTTTTATGAGCGAAATGTAACGCTTATCATATCGGCACAAGCACCTATCACAGAGTTGTATTCTACGGGCACACTGGAGTTTGAGTTCAAACGGTGTATCAGCCGTTTACAAGAAATGCAATCGCTTGATTATTTGGCGCGTGAACATCTCGCCTAGTTAAATGATCAAGCCATCGTAATGGGTGAAACCAACGAAAAGCAATTTTTTTGTGGAAAAAACAATCGCGCGCTAGTCAATCTCCTTATGAGTTGCTATAATCCGCGGCCTGCCACGTTGCGTTCTATTGCCCTCGTCGGCTTAGCCACTGACTTGAGCGGCAAAAAGTCTTCAACTCGAAGGGGTTAAAGCACTATATAGTAAAGCGATAACCATTTTGGTTATCTGTGGTTTTAATTGAAAACATTGGATTTTTTAGATGAAAACGTTTGTTGCTAAACCAGATACAGTAAAACGTGACTGGTACGTAGTTGACGCTGAAGGTAAAACTTTAGGTCGTATCGCTACTGAAATCGCTAGTCGCCTACGCGGAAAGCATAAAGCTGAATACACTCCACACGTAGATACTGGTGATTATATCATCGTTATCAACGCTGAAAAAGTTACTGTAACTGGTAACAAATTCAAAAACAAAGTGTACTACGCACACTCTGGTTTCCCAGGTGGACTTAAGTCTGTAACTTTCGATAAGCTTCAAGCTGCTAAGCCTGAAATGATTATTGAGAAAGCGGTTAAAGGCATGTTACCTCGCGGCCCTCTAGGTCGTGAAATGTACCGTAAGCTTAAAGTTTACGTTGGTAATGAGCACAACCACGCGGCACAACAGCCGCAGGTTCTAGACATTTAAGGAGCACATCATGGCAAATCAATACTACGGTACAGGTCGTCGTAAAAGTTCAAGTGCTCGCGTATTCTTACGCCCAGGCACTGGCAACATCGTAATCAATAAGCGCTCACTAGATGAGTACTTTGGTCGTGAAACAGCTCGTATGGTTGTTCGTCAAGCTCTTGAGCTTGTAGACATGACTGAAAAGTTTGACCTTTACATCACTGTTGAAGGTGGTGGTACAACAGGTCAAGCTGGCGCAATCCGTCACGGTATTACTCGTGCACTTATGGAGTTTGACGAGTCACTACGTCCTACACTTCGTAAAGCTGGCTTTGTTACTCGCGATGCTCGTAAAGTTGAGCGTAAGAAAGTGGGTCTACACAAAGCGCGTAAGCGTCCTCAGTTCTCAAAGCGTTAATTTTTTACGTTTCAAGAATTCAAAAACCCAGCTTGTGCTGGGTTTTTTGTTTTTACTGATTAACCCTGCTCACCTAAAGTTGCCTTTTTATACGACGGTCTGTCGTTTAAATTATCCTCAATATACTAATATCCCGTTTTTATTGACAAAAAAAGTTCAATATTTATTACATTTAGTGCAAATCTGTCGATAACTCAGCGCTTTTTTTTGCTACAATTGCAGGGCAAGTAAAGTGAGTGAGTTTCAACGGGAATTCTGTAGAGGGCATTTTTTCATACAGAGGTTGATCTTGGTCAGTAAATTGTTGTTATTGAAGCGATATCATAAGAGATTAGCTTTTTGCTCTGGTTAACTTAGACTGTGTTGTTTGGTTTATCGGATCATTAGGTTTGAATAACCTTGTTTTAATCAAGGGATTTATTTATGATCGCGTCTATTTTGTAGTTTCTTAAAATTAACCTGCTGTAACGATGTTCTCAATATAGCAAGTGTTGAGATTCATAGTGGAGATAAGTGGATGAGCAATGCGCCTGTAGACAATGGCCGACGTCGCTTTTTAACCATAGCTACCTCTGTTGTAGGTGGTGTTGGTGCGGCTGGGGCTGCTGTTCCCTTTATTGCGTCTTGGAATCCAAGTGAGCGAGCTAAATCTGCAGGTGCGCCTGTAGAAGTGGATATCAGCAAACTTGAGCCTGGACAATTAATTCGTGTTGAGTGGCGAGGTAAGCCTGTTTGGGTTATTTCTCGTACCCCAAAAATGTTAGAAGAGATGAAAGCTCATGAAGGGCAACTTCGTGATCCTGCTTCTGAAGAACCTCAACAACTCGATTCAGCTAAAAATCCATATCGCTCTAAGCGTCCGGAGATTTTTGTTGCGGTCGGTATTTGTACACACCTAGGCTGTTCACCTAGCTTCCTACAAGGTGGCTTTGGTGAAAAAGTTGAAGGTACAGAGGATGGTTTCTTCTGCCCATGTCATGGTTCTAAATTTGATATGGCTGGTCGAGTATTCCAAGCGGTTCCTGCACCGTTAAACCTTGAGATCCCTCCATACACCTTTATTGATGACACCACGATTATCGTTGGTGAAGAAGAAGGGGTAGCGTAATGGCTGAAAACTCTAAAGCAGCTTCAGGCGTTGTAGGTAACGTCATTAACTGGATCGATGACCGTATTCCAATGACTCGCGTCTGGAATATGCACATTGCTCAATATCCTGCACCAAAGAATTTTAACTTTTGGTACTTATTCGGTTCATTAGCGATTCTTGTGCTAGTAAACCAAATCCTAACGGGTATTTGGTTAACCATGAACTATGTTCCATCTGCTGAGGGCGCATTTGCTTCAGTGGAGTACATCATGCGTGATGTAGAGTATGGTTGGTTACTGCGATATCTGCACTCAACAGGCGCATCTGCGTTTTTTGTTGTTGTGTACTTACACATGTTCCGTGGCATGATTTACGGTTCTTATCAAAAGCCACGAGAGTTGTTGTGGTTATTTGGTATGTTTATTTTCTTAGCGCTAATGGCTGAAGCATTCATGGGTTACTTACTACCTTGGGGACAAATGTCTTTTTGGGGAGCTCAGGTAATTATCTCGCTATTTGGTGCAATTCCAGTGATTGGTGAAGACTTAACTCAGTGGATCCGTGGTGATTATGTTATTTCTGGTGCAACGCTTAACCGCTTCTTTGCATTACATGTTATTGCATTACCTTTAGTCTTGGTTATTTTAGTATTCCTTCACATCGTAGCATTACATGAAGTTGGTTCAAATAACCCAGATGGTATTGAAATTAAACATAAAAAAGGCACTATTTCAGAAGATGAAAAGCCTAAGTTTAAGTTTCACGAGTATTATACTGATAAGAAAGATATTGTTGACGCAATTCCTTTCCACCCTTACTACACAGTGAAAGACATTTTAGGTGTAGCAGGTTTCTTAATTTTATTTTGTTGGGTTGTCTTTTTCTCTCCAGAGATGGGTGGTTTCTTCTTAGAAGCGCCAAACTTTGAAGCTGCAAATCCACTAAAAACACCAGAGCATATTTTCCCTGTTTGGTATTTCACACCATTTTATGCGATATTACGTGCCATCCCTGATAAGTTAATGGGTGTTGCGGCAATGGGTGCCTCAATCGTGGTATTGGCATTGTTACCTTGGCTTGACCGTGGTTCAGTGCGCTCTATTCGTTATCGTTGTGCACTACACAAGTGGAATATAGCTCAATTTGTTGTAACGTTTGTTATTCTTGGTTGGGTTGGTGCTACACCACAAACAGACTTTAAGACAATCTTATCGCAAATTACGACTGTGACTTACTTTATGTTCTTCGTGTTACTATTTGTGTATTCAAAGAACGAGACGACTAAGCCATTGCCTACGAGGGTAACCAAATGATGAAAAAACTAGTTATCGGTTTGTTCGCATTGTTGCCAACATTTGTTATGGCAGCAGGACCATCAGTACCTTTGATGGAAGCTAATAATGATTTAACTGACAAGGCGTCACTACAACGTGGTGCTCAGTTATTCATGAATTACTGCCTTGGTTGTCACCAAATGCAGTACCAACGTTATGAACGTACGTTCCGTGACATTGGTATTCCAACAGACATTGGCCAGGAGCAGCTAATTTTTGATGGTTCAAAAGTGGGTAGCCACATTTTGAATGCAATGGATCAAGATGATGCCGCTAAATGGTTTGGTGCAGCGCCACCAGATTTAACTTTGATTTCACGTGTTAAATCACCAGACTACATCTATACGTATTTAAAATCGTTTTACAAAGATGAGTCGCGTCCATTTGGTGTGAATAATATTGTATTCCCATTAGTGGGTATGCCACATGTACTACAAGAATTGCAAGGTTTACCATTGCCTATTACTGAAGAAGTAGAAGAGCATGGTAAAACGGTTACTAAAGTAGTTGGTTTAAAAACAGATGGCTCAGGTGAAATGAGCACTGATGAATATGACCATGCTGCACGTGACATTACTAATTTCTTAGCTTATGTTGGTGAGCCATCTCGCCTAGAGTCTGAGTCAATTGGTATTAAGGTATTAGGGTTTTTATTAATTCTATTTATCCTTGCATTCTTCTTGAAGAAAGAATACTGGAGAGATGTTCACTAAAGCGAACAAATCTAAGGTGATTTTGTAATAGGGGCAGTAGCCCCTATTGCTGTTTAAAGTGATTTATTACTTTTGTAATTATTAATGGAGGTAGGCATGGCCGTTGCTGCCAATAAGCGCCCTGTAATGACACTTTTCTCTGGTGCGAACTGTATGTACAGTCACCAAGTACGTATTGTACTTGCAGAGAAAGGCGTAAGTGTTGATATCCACCTAGCAGAAAAGGACAATCTGCCAGAAGCTCTTCATGAGATAAACCCTTATGGCACTGTACCAACTTTAATTGATCGTGAGCTTGGTCTTTACCGTGCAGACATCATCATGGAATATCTTGATGAGCGTTTTCCACACCCTCCACTAATGCCTGTATATCCAGTTATGCGTGGTCGCAGTCGTTTAATGATGCACCGTATTGAAAATGACTGGTATAGCCTAGCAGCAAAAATCTCAGAAGGTGGTTCTGATGCTGCGATTGCACGTAGAGATTTAACTGAAGCGCTATTAGCGGTTGCGGCAATCTTTACTGAAGCACCGTATTTTATGAGTGAAGAGTTTAGCTTAGTTGATTGTTATTTAGCACCGTTACTGTGGCGCTTACCAGAACTGGGTATTGAGCTTAATGGCGCAGGTGCAAAAGAGATGAAAGATTACATGCTACGTTTATTCGAGCGTGATTCGTTCCAGGCATCATTAACTGAAGCAGAACGCGAGATCAGATCATAATGACGCCAAATCGCCCATACTTATTGAGAGCATTTTTCGACTGGATTGTTGATAATGAATGCACCCCTCATTTAGTGGTAAATGCTGATTATCCTGAGGTACAAGTACCAACGCAATTTGTTCAGGATGGGCAAATAGTTTTGAATATCAGTCCTTCAGCAGTTACTGCATTTTCTTTGGATAATGAGCAACTTAGTTTTAATGCGCGATTTGGTGGTCAACCTATGCAGGTCTATGTACCTTTAGGTGCAGTATTGGCTATCTACGCTCGAGAAAATGGTGAAGGTACTGTCTTTACTCAAGATGCATTTGATGATGCTGAGCTTGAAGAGACGCTAGAGCCCGTAGAAAGTGAAGAAACAGTATCGCCTGATCCTGTTGAAAAACCTGAGAAAAAGAAAGGTTCTCATCTAAGAGTGGTCAAATAGCGACTATTTAGTCAGTAAAAAACCCGCATTCAGCGGGTTTTTTTATGCGTACTTTGGTCGTTATTGAATTGGGAAAATTAGGTTCACTATTAGAGGTATTCGAATGCCTTAATAACGCGCTCCACACCACTGATATTTCTGGCAATCTCAACAGCTTGTTCTGCTTCAGCTGGCGCAACTAAGCCCATTAAGAAAACCTCTGAGTTCTCGGTCACAACTTTTATATTGTTACCACTGACATTTTCGTCGGCTAAGAGTCTGGTTTTTACTTTAGAGGTAAGCCATGTATCGTGTGTTTGTGTTGTTAGCCCGATGTTTGTTCCAATTCGTAGTTGATTATGAACGCTACGTATTGCTGGTATCGTTTTTAATGCATTCTCAGCTTCAGCCTGCATTTCAATATTACTCACTTGCCCAACCATAAGTACAATACCATTAACACTGACCAGACTAATATTGGCATGTTTAGATAGGCGGTCAATGCTTTTTATGGCAAGCGTTCCTTTTATTTCGATATTATTGTCATCAATTTGTGTACCAATGGTACGACGATCATTCGCAGCCGACATTGCGCTGGCTGTACCTGCTACAACGGCTGCGGCACAGCCTTGTAAGAGAGTAAGGCTGAGTAATAACGCAATCGGTTTTATACGCATTTAGTGTTCTTCCTGTGGGAATAAGGTGTCATCAATGAGCTGACTTAAGCAGTGTATGGAAAATAAATGGGACTCAACAATACGACTTGGACGCTTACTCGGTACTCTGATTTCAACATCGGTTGGGCCAAGTAGCCCGGTCAGTTCGCCACCATCATCACCAATTAATGCAATGACTTTCATATCTTTAGTTAATGCAGCTTCCGCTGCGCTCACCACACTCTTCTCATTCCCATTTACACCGATGACGAGCAGTAAATCACCTTGTTGGCCAAAGGCTCTTACTTGACGGGCATAATGCTCCATATCATCGTCGGAGCCCGTACTGCCAAGGTGTATGCTGTTCTGCGTTAAGGCAATCGCAGGTAAGCAAGGTCTTTCGGTTTCGTAGAAGTTGACTAATAACCCAGCCATATGAGTGGCCAACATATGGCAACTGGGCACGCCACAACACACCACTTTATTACCATTAATTAAACTTTGCACAATTGTCAGTGCTGCAGCTTCTAGGGAACTGGGGAGTACTTCACCAGCTGCAATTTGTGCTTGAATACTTTCTGTAAAAATCGTTTTAATAGATTCTTGCATATCAAAAAACGCTCTTAATCCATTGTATATTTGGAGGATTCTCACCCTCGATTGCTACAAAGTCTACGCGTACTTGAGTATTATGCAACTGTTGCTCTGTCAAATACTGATAAATACTGCGCTTTAATCTTTGTTGTTTTTTATATGATAAAGCCGATAAAGCTCCACCAAATTGTGTATTTTTGCGATATTTTACTTCAATAAAAACCAAAGTATTGTTATCTCGCATAATTAAATCAATTTCACCATACCGGCAATAATAATTGTTTGTTTCTGGAATCAACCCATGTTGCTGTAAGTATGATTCGGCGAGACGTTCGTAATACGAACCTTTATCTCGTGAGTTGCTAAATAGTCCTTTTAGCATATGTCTTCCTTAACGGTATAATTATTTCTTCAAGATCCTATTTTCAGCTGCGGCACTTTGCATAAATAAAGGTAACGGTGCTTGCTCGTTTAAATTGATTGTGCGGATCTGTTGTTTGTAATACTGAGCCCATTTCAACCTTCTGTGAATAGTATTATTGGATTTAATACTCAATTGCCCAGTTAAACCAATAAACTCTTTACCTGGTATTTTTGCCAGTTGCTTTATTTCACCTATAAGTGCAACGGCATCAAATGCCATTGCAAATAAACGTTGTTCTATATCAGCTTGTTCCGGCCACAGTTGCATATATTGATGTCTCAGCGCTCGGTTATCTGTTGTATTGGGCAACATCCACGGCTGTTCCGTAAAGTATAAGCCTTCTAGATCGCTTTTATCGGTGGTATCGATACGTCGGCTATAGCTACGAGAGCTTGCATATAAAGGGATCTTAGGAGCGAATGTACTGACATTGACGTCTAAATAGGGTTTCAACAGACGTGTCTCTGAAGCGTTCCCAAGTATATAAATCACATCAATGTCTCTACGAGAACGTGTTTCACTTTCTATATCCGTTTTACGATATAAACTTTCAATCGTTTTTATGCGCTGTTTAGAGTTCTCTACTTCTAATAAGTTGGCGATAACTTTGGCCATGTTCTTACTGTCGGTATATAAGCCAACTTCAGGCGCTGCTTCACTGTACAACCGCCATTGTTCGCTAAAGTGTTCCACGAGTCTTTTTCCAGAGCTAGAGTCAGGCGCGAGTAACATGGGTTTTTGGTATTTCTTTGCCAAAAAGTGAACTAAAGCCTGCTCTACTTCATGCTCAGGGTTTAGTGCAAAGTAGTAATGATTTGGGTTTTTCTGGCTCTGTGAACTTTTTGTATTGAGGTGGATTGTGGGTAATACATGCAGTGTGCTGCTATCACTGAGTTTTTCAATATTGCTTTTTAATAGTGGACCAATCACAAAGTCAGCCTGGTTTTGCGCTAACTGTGCTTCTATTTCTGTATTCGTTTGCATTTCATCAATAAAAAAAATTTCGCTATCGGGCCAATTATCACTGGCGGCTAAAAAGCCATTTTTTAATGCGGCACCTAGTCGCTCGCTTGGCCCTGACTGAGGTAAAAGTATCGCCAGCTTTTTAGTTTCATATGGTGACAATAATACCGCTTGTGTGACCTCTTTGGGCAGAATATAGCTAGCAGGGTGGTTGATAAAGCGGCGTTGCCAATTGTTCATCGCTTGGTGAAGTTCAACACCAGTACCGAGGTAAATCTGTTGGTACTTGGCTAGTTTTGTCCAGCCTTGTTGCACAACCGAGCCAGTATCAAAGCGCTCCAACGCGTAGGAAGAAAGCTGTTGCAATGCCCGCCAAGTTTCGTCGTTTAAGCTCGCAAAGGTTAAGTTGTTTTGAAATGCAATATCCGAAGCTTTGAAGTAATGAACCAGTGCTTTTTTGGGCAATTGCTGAGAGGCATATATGCTGCCCATTAAATACTGATGCCAGCCTTGATGCTCGGGAAGTTTGAGTTGCTCTGAAAGGGTTCTTAAAATGGATAATGCATCCGTGTAATTCGCCATTTCTTTACGAGCGAGTGCGATGTACAGCTTATTTTGTACATGGTCGACACTGTTTTTACTTTCCAGCGCTAAACAGGCTTGTTCTAGTGTCTGCCAATCTTGTTCGATGATAGCGGCTTCTCGCGCACTATAGAGTAACTGAATTTTATGAATGCCTTGTTTGGAAATCGCTTTATTGAAAAGGCCAGATGCATTTAGTACATCAGGTATACGTTGTTGTTGATTATCTTCCGTAACTGTCACGTTTGTTGCTTTTTCGGTTGTGCTACAGGCGGATAAGCCTGACAATATACCAATTACAAGACTAATTACTTTCAGTCGCACTATGGACCCTTGATGAAGTTCTCTATTAAGGCCTATCTTACTGATTGAAACTGGAGAGCTCAATGATTAAAGCACACAACACAGATAAAATAGGCACCCTCTACGTGGTTGCAACGCCAATTGGTAATTTAGGCGACATCAGCGAACGCGCTTTAGCAACATTATCTGACGTTGACTTAATCGCGGCTGAAGATACACGCCATACAGGTAAATTACTTAGTCATTTTAATATTAAAGCAAAAACATTTGCGCTACATGACCACAATGAAAAGCAAAAAGCACAGCAGGTGCTTGATTGGCTAAATGAAGGCTTGGATATTGCGTTAGTATCAGATGCAGGCACGCCTCTGATTAGTGACCCTGGTTATTCGGTTGTAAACTTATGTCGAGCACAAGGTGCGAATGTCACACCTGTGCCGGGAGCATGTGCGGCGATAACGGCAGTCAGTTGTTCAGGGCTACCGACAGACAGGTTTCAGTTCGTGGGATTCACACCTGCGAAAAGCCAAGCACGGCAGCAGTTTTTTATCGATGCTTACGAGAGCCACATTACCAGCATCATGTACGAAAGTACGCACCGGATCATGGCCAGTTTAGATGACTTGAAAGCGGCATTGGGTTCGCAGCAACAGGTGGTTTTTGCCAAAGAGCTGACGAAAACCTATGAAACATTTTTCAGTGGCACGGTTACAGACCTGATTGAGTTTTTAACCGAAGAACCGGAAAAGCAACGGGGTGAATTAGTCTTGATGTTACCTGGTAAGCCAAAGCAGCAAGATGAAATTCCAGCCGATGCAAAGCGGATGCTATCGTTACTAGAACCTGAAATGCCATTGAAAAAAGCATGTGGTGTGGTGGCTGAGTACTTTGGTTTAAAAAAGAATGCACTATATAAAGCGGCAATTGCAGAAAAAGAACAGTAAAAGCGTGAGCTTTTCCTCGGTTTACCGTATAATCCGCCGCGAGTCAGCCGGATAATCGCTGCCTGTGACGAAAATGATCAGGGGGAGGAAAGTCCGGGCTCCACAGGGCAGGGTGCCAGCTAACGGCTGGGAGGCGAAAGCCTACGACAAGTGCAGCAGAGAGAAGACCGCCAACTTTCGAGTTGGTAAGGGTGAAAGGGTGCGGTAAGAGCGCACCGGACCACTGGTAACAGTTGGTTGCAAGGTAAACTCCACCCGGAGCAAGACCAAATAGGGTTCCTTATGGCGTGGCCCACGTTGGAACCGGGTAGGTTGCTTGAGCCGAGGAGCGATCCTAGGCCTAGACGAATGATTATCTATTACAGAACCCGGCTTATAGGCTGACTCACTCATTAAGAAAAAAGCTCACACATTAGTGTGAGCTTTTTTTTTATGTCATTTTTAAGCCGGACCAAATAATTTGCACTTGAAAAAATAAAAAGGCTCATTCTAATAATGAGCCTTTATTTAAACTGTTTGTTCAATATGGATGAGTGTGCTTACGCTTTTTTACTCGCAACCCATTCATCAACGAACTTTTCTAATACGTTTAGTGGTAATGGACCACTCTTAAGAACAACATCATGAAATTGGCGGATATCAAACTTTTCACCTAGTTCTTTCTTAGCCGCTTCGCGAAGCTCTACTATCTTTAACATACCAATTTTATATGCCGTTGCTTGCGAAGGCATAACAATATGACGCTCTACCATTTTAACCGCATCAGATTTTGCATTCGGTGTGTTGTTTACATAATAATCAATACCTTCTTGGCGAGTCCACTTCATCGCATGAATACCAGTATCAACAACGAGACGACATGCACGCCATAATTCCATTGCTAGACGACCAAAATCAGAATAAGGGTCTTCATATAATCCCATTTCTTTTGGAACTAACTCTGAATATAGTCCCCAACCTTCAGTGTACGCTGTATAGCGACCGAACTTACGGAACTTAGGGACACCCTCAAGTTCTTGTGCGATGGCAATTTGCATGTGGTGGCCAGGAATACCTTCATGGTAAGCCAATGCTTCCATTTGGTAAGTGGGCATTGCTTCCATGTCATACAGGTTTGCGTAATAAACACCTGGACGAGAGCCATCTGGCGCAGGTTGCTGATAGAAGGCTTTACCCGCTGCTTTTTCTCTAAATGCTTCAACACGTTTAACAGTCATGTCTGCTTTTGGTTTGATAATAAACAGTTCATCAAGACGAGACTTCATGTTATCTATCATCGCAGTTGCATCTTTAAGGTACTTCTCTTTACCTTCTTCGGTGTTCGGTAGGTAAAACTGTTTGTCAGTTTTCATGAACTCCATAAATGCTGCTAAGTCGCCTTTAAAGCCTACTTTTTCTTTTATTTCACGCATTTCGTCATGAATACGTGCAACTTCAGAAAGGCCGATATTATGAATTTCTTTGGCTGTTAAATCAGTTGTTGTGGTACGCGCTAGTGCATTGTTAAAGAATTGCTCACCGTTTGGAAATTTCCATGCACCATCACGGCTATCTGCTTTTTTCTCTAGCTTGGCTAAGTAGTTAATTAGCTTGCTGTAAGCAGGCTTAACCGCCACTTTTAATGCTTGAGTGGCGTCATCGATAAGTGCAGATTTTTCACTCTCTTTAATTTCTAGCTTGGCAACTTTACGTTTAAAGTCAGCTAGCAGAGTTGAGTCATCACCTTTTTCAAAAGGTGCACCAACAATGATGTTTTTACTTGATTCAATGACGTGTGGGAACACAAACTTTGGCGCAATAATGCCTTTATTCATACGAATTTCTAAACCATCAATCAATTGGTCAAAAACCACTGGTACACCATTTAATCGAGCAATGTAATCTTTTGCTTCTTTTACATTACCAATTTGGTGCTGATTGATTAAAAATGCCGGTATCATCGAATGTGTACCAAACATCTGGTTTACTGGGTAGTTATGATGACGCCATTTAAAGTCGGCAATGTCATTTTCTAAACTTTGTTGCATTAAGTCGTAACTAACCTGAGTCGCTTCATCGAGTTTGTTACGGTCAATACTGTTAAGTGTGACAAGATTCTTTTTCGTGATCGCAAGTTCTTTAAGCGTATTTTCTTCAGTATCATCATCCCACTTATCGTAGTCTTGTTTGATCCCCATATATGTTTGGTATATGGGGCTGCGCATTACACTGCTTGTGAATACTTCTTCGAAAAACTCATTGGCTTTGGTGATTTCACTCTGTTCAACTTGAACTTGTGGTGCAGGAGCAGGTTTATCAGCTGTTTGCTGACAACCACCTAATAAAGCTACGCTAATTGCAGCAGCAATAAAGGTCAGTTTACGCATCATTATACCCTTTTTTATTTATGTGCCATATGGCGGTAATTTGTCATTTAGTATTGGTTCATTGGCGGGTAAGTCGCCAACCTAGACAAATAATTCTAGCAGGTCATTTAAATATCTGTGGCCCTTATTTGTAACCAACCATGACAAATCGTTATCTGAAAGTAGTCCTTGGGCCAATGCTTGCTCTATCGGAGCATGTACATCAGCTAATGAAAGCCCAGTAAAATCAATAAATGCTTGTTTATCACAAGGGGCTTGTAATCGAAAGCAATTCATAAAAAATTCAAATGCTCGATCGGATTTATCGACTTGCCAACTTTTATATACGTAGGGTTTAGATAAGTCCATATACCCGCGAGGGTGTTTTACTTTTTCAGTTCGTAAAATATGGTTTTTTTCAGGCTGTGTAATTTTGCCATGAGCACCACAACCAATACCAAGATAATCGCCGAACTGCCAATAATTGAGGTTATGGCGACACTGAAACTGGGGTTTAGCATATCCCGATATTTCGTAGTGTTGATACCCAGCCTCAGCTAACATAGCTTGGCCTTGCTCTTGTATATCCCAAAGCGTTTCATCTTCAGGAAGGGTTGGGGGCTTTGAGGCAAATTGCGTGTTGGGCTCAATCGTTAATTGATACCAAGATATATGAGGTGGCTCAAGCTCTATTACACGCTTTAAATCGCTGAGTGCGTCATCAATGTTTTGCCCTGGTAGGCCATGCATCAAGTCCATATTAAATGATCGGAGGCCGGCAGATTGAGCTTCATAAGCTGCGTTAATGGCTTCTTGTTCCCCATGGATCCTACCAAGCGCTTTTAGTTTATCTGTTTGTAAGCTTTGTACGCCAATAGAGATACGATTAATGCCTGCGTCGGCATACCGCTTAAAGCGGTCGGTTTCTACCGTTCCTGGGTTAGCCTCTAAAGTAATTTCAATACCATCCTCAAATCCAATTAAGCGCTCCACTTCAGAAAGTAGTCGGACATAGGCGTCTGCTGATAATAAACTTGGTGTGCCGCCACCAATAAATATACTGTGGAGCTTTCTACCTTGCACGAGTGACAAATCCGCTTTTAGGTCGTCAATAAGGTGTTGGACATACTCTTTTTCGGGAATGGTGCCTTTTTTACTATGGCTGTTGAAGTCGCAATAAGGACACTTTTGCACGCACCAAGGTACGTGCACATATAAACTTAACGGAGGTAACTTCACATAATCGCCTTAAACTGCGCAAGTAGCATCTGCAATGCTTGACCACGATGGCTAATTGCATTTTTTTGCTCCTTCGTTAATTGCGCTGATGTACATCCTTCACTTGGTACATAAAATACGGGATCGTATCCAAACCCTTCACGGCCTTGTTGTGTTAGGGTAATTTCCCCTTCCCAACTGGCTTGGCAGATGATTGGCGTTGGGTCGTGTTCGTGGCGCATGTAAACCAGTACACACCAAAAACGTGCGGTTCTTTGCTCTATATTGGTTAATTCTAGCAGTAATTTATTGATATTGTCTTGATCGCTTGCATCGGGTCCTGCAAAGCGTGCTGAGTAAACGCCAGGCGCGCCTTTTAGCGCATCGACTTCAATGCCTGAGTCATCGGCTATTGCCGGTAGACCAGTTATTTTTGCAGCATGACGCGCTTTAATTATGGCATTCTCTACGAAAGTGGTCCCTGTTTCGGCAATTTCACCGACGTTAAATTGACTTTGGGGTAACACGTCAATATGGAGTGAGGCGAGCATTGCAGCGAGTTCTTTTACTTTGCCTTGATTACCCGTTGCGAGAACAACTTGTTGACTCATATTTAATTAATCCACATAAAATTTTTGTTGGAAGCTTAATACTTGATGGTTATTCCCTTGCGAAATATTGACTTTAAAGCGATAAACCTCTTCATTTCGAAAATCGACTTGGGCAAGGTAGTATATAGCATCGCCGTCTACTACCTCCTTAAATTCCAAGATTTGTTTACTGCCAAGCAAGTTGCGAGCTTCGCCTGTTAAATTTGCTTTTAACGCGGGGTTGCCCTGTTTCTTTGCTAATACTGAAATATTAATTATGCCTTTGTAATTACTGCGTTCAAGGCCATAGGCTTTGGCAATATTGGGCTGAATAAACGTTGATGGAAATGCGATGTAATGCACTTGCCATGGGCCTAAGTTTTTAAATTGCCCCCCTTGTGTTGAATTTGCATAACAAGATAAGCTAAAAGCTAAGGTAACGAGTAATAGAAATAATTTTTTCACTGGTCTTCCTGAAGGGCACTAATCAGTGCCCAAATTAAATTAGCGCAACAAATCGGTTACTAAAATTTGTAAAAACTGCATACCAATAATAAGAACTAGAATCGATAAGTCTAAGCCACCTAGCGGGGGAATGACTTTACGGATAGGGCGCAACATAGGTTCTGTAAGTTGTTCAAAAACAGCGGCAGTTGGATTATAACCTTGTGAAACCCAACTCAAAACAGCACGAATTATCAGGATCCAAAATACTAAGCTGAAAGCTTCTTTAAACACTGTCATAACGCCCGATATGGCCGCGCCTATGCCATTCCAACCGCCATAAAATAGCACCATTAATAGGGATACTTTGGCAAAACCAATTAAAAAAGCTAAGACTAAAGATGCTAAATCTAACCCGCCAGCGCCAGGAATTATCTTACGCAGGGGGTTAACCGCAAACGAGGTTGCTTTTACAACGGTTTGACTTAATGGATTATAAAAATCAGCCTTCGCTAGTTGTAGCCAAAATCTCAACAAAACCACCATGAGAAAAAGATCAAAAATGATCCCGATTAAAAATTGCATTGCGTTCATAGTAAACCCTTATAATTCTTGTTCCATTTGTTGAGCACGTGTGATGCACGAGTCCATAGCATCAGCAACAGTTGTATGTAAGTTACATGATTTTAAGTGTTCAACTGCAGCATGAGTGGTTCCCCCTTTTGATGTGACATTCGCACGCAACTGGGAAATACTTATCTCTGGCTGAGACACAGCCATTTGTGCAGCCCCAAGAGCTGTTTGTTGCACAAGAGCACGCGCTTGCTCAGCACTGAACCCCAATGCTCGCGCTTTTTCTTCTATCGCTTCCATAAACAGGAAAAAATAAGCGGGAGAAGATCCCGTCACCGCAATAATATCATTTATTTGTGATTCTGTTTCTACCCAGGTTGCAATACCGGTGCTTGAAAATACTTGCTCTATAAATGTGTGCTCATCACTGGTGAGTCCTTGGGCGAATAACCCAGATACGCCTAAGCCGAGTAAACTTGGTGTATTTGGCATACAGCGAACCATTTTAACCGGCTGGCCGAGCATCTCTTGCAATCTAGCAACGGTGATACCAGCAGCAACGGATACAAATAGTTTAGTGCTTAAATCGATGTCTGCAGTTTGCAGCGTTTCGCAAAGCTGCGCCATCATCTGAGGTTTGACTGACAATACAATGACATCAGCATCTTGTAGTGCTGCTATATTGTCTGTGGTTGTTTTTACCTTAAAATCTGCAGCGACTTTGGCTAGCTTCTCTTCATTACGGTTGGTCGCGATAATACTTTGCGGTGCAAAGCCGCTTTGAATCATGCCGCCAATTATCGCGTAGCTCATGTTACCAGTACCGATAAATGCAATTTTTTTGTTGGACATTGCCTTGCTTACCTTATTGTCTTTTTCCAAATATGTCAGTGCCAATGCGTACCATGGTGGTGCCAGCAGTGATTGCCGATTCCAAGTCGCCACTCATACCCATTGATAAAGTATCTACTTGAGGATATTGGTCCTTTAGTCTATCAAAGCAAGCACGCATTTGCTGGAAATATTCTAATTGTTTGGCTTTATCTGGGGTATTTTTGGTAATCGTCATTAATCCGCGTAAGTTTAACTGTCTGCTGTTATTGATAAGCGCTGCTAAGGGCTCTATTTCGTTGATAGTACAGCCGGATTTATTGTCATCATGACTGATATTCACTTGGATCAGAATGTTAAGTGGCATTAGGTTATTGGGGCGTTGCTCATTGAGTCGCCTTGCAAGTTTCTCCCGGTCAACACTTTGCACCCAACTAAAATTCTCTGCCACTAAGCGAGATTTATTTGATTGAATCGGACCGATAAAGTGCCACTCAATGTCACGATGATGCTTCAATGCATGAACTTTTTCTACGGCTTCTTGCACGTATGATTCGCCAAACTGACGATGACCTGCAAAATACGCATTTTCGATCATTTCTAAGGGTTTGGTCTTAGATACTGCTAATATTGTCACAGGGTGATCAAGTTGACAGTTTTGCTGGGCTATTTCGACCCGAGAATAGGCGGACGTGAGTCGTTCTGCTATTGTAACCATATTAATTATCAGCTCGTTGTGGAGTCATACATGGATATTACTGAATTATTGGCCTTTAGTGTTCAACATAAAGCCTCGGATTTACATTTATCATCAGGCGTTTCGCCAATGATAAGAGTTGATGGCGATGTTCGCCGAGTCAACATTCCTACCTTAGAGGCCAAAGATGTTAACTCGCTAGTTTATGATATTATGAATGATAATCAACGCAAAGACTATGAGCAAAATCTTGAAGTTGACTTTTCTTTTGAGGTTCCTAATTTAGCACGTTTTCGTGTGAATGCGTTTAACACCAGTCGTGGTCCTGCAGCGGTATTTCGTACCATCCCAGCAAAAGTGCTAACACTTGATGAGTTAGGCGCGCCTGATATTTTTAGAGATATAGCTGAAAATCCAAGGGGGTTAGTATTGGTTACAGGACCTACAGGGTCAGGTAAATCTACGACGTTGGCCGCCATGGTTGATTACATAAATGCGATTAAACACCATCATATTTTAACGATTGAAGATCCAATCGAATTTGTTCACCAAAATCAATTGAGTTTGATCAATCAACGAGAAGTTCATAGAGATACGCACAGTTTCAATGCGGCACTGCGCAGCGCTTTACGCGAGGATCCAGATGTGATCTTAGTGGGTGAGTTGAGGGATTTAGAAACAATTCGTTTAGCCATGACTGCTGCTGAAACTGGCCACTTGGTTTTTGGTACACTCCACACCACTTCAGCGCCAAAAACCATTGACCGTATCGTCGATGTATTTCCTGGTGAAGAAAAAGATATGGTGCGATCTATGCTGTCTGAATCATTACAAGCGGTGATATCACAAACTTTGGTTAAAAAAGTGGGGGGAGGGCGTGTAGCCGCTCATGAGATCATGTTAGGTATTCCTGCAATTCGTAACTTGATCCGTGAGGACAAAATTGCGCAGATGTATTCGGCGATTCAAACCGGCGCAGTTCATGGTATGCAAACAATGGATCAATGCTTAACGAATTTGATTAATCGGGGCCTGATCACGCAACAAGATGCGCAGCAAAAAGCACAAGATAAAAAACAATTTGGAACAGGATATTAAGAGGTTAATCCATAATGTTAAGTAACTATTTGCAAATGATGGTAGAGCAACAAGCCTCTGATTTATTTGTTTCCAGCGGTTTGGCTGTGAGTGCTAAAGTAGATGGAGAACTCAGGGCATTTGATGATCAAGTACTAGATGCAGAAACATCACTTTCGCTAGTTGAATCAGCAATGAGCGAGAAACAAAAAGTACAATTTCATACTGAAAAAGAATGCAACTTTGCAATTGCAACTGAACAGGGGCGCTTTCGTGTTTCTGCATTTTGGCAACGAGATTGTGCGGGCATGGTATTACGGCGTATTGTCACACAAATTCCAGATGTAAATGACTTAGGCTTACCTTCAACACTGACCGATGTGATCATGGCAAAGCGAGGATTATTACTGTTTGTTGGTGGAACTGGCACAGGTAAATCAACGTCATTAGCGGCATTAATTGGGTATCGAAATCGTAATCAGCGTGGACATATTCTAACCATTGAAGATCCAATTGAGTTTGTTCATGAACACGCTAAAAGCATTATAACGCAAAGAGAAGTTGGTCTAGATACTGAAAGCTTTGAGGCGGCGCTAAAAAGCTCTTTGCGCCAAGCTCCAGACGTTATTTTGATAGGGGAAATTCGCTCACAGGAAACCATGGAGTATGCGTTAAGCTTTGCTGAAACTGGGCATTTATGTGTCGCTACCTTGCATGCGAATAATGCAAACCAAGCAATAGATCGAATCATGCACTTGGTTCCAAAAGAGAAACACGACAAATTAAAGTATGATTTAGCCCTGAATTTACGTGCGATTGTGGCGCAGCAACTGGTACCTTCGTCAAAAGGGGATGGGCGAGAAGCAGCTATTGAAGTGTTACTTAATTCGCCTTTGGTGGCTGAATTGATCAAAAAGGGGGATATTGGGGGTATTAAAGAAGCAATGAGCAAATCGCGTGATATTGGTATGCAAACCTTTGATCAGGCTTTGTTTGAGCTGTACAAGCAGCAACGCGTTAATTACGCTGATGCGCTTCATCATGCGGATTCACCGAATGATTTACGTTTGATGATTAAGTTACAAAATAATGAACAGCAAGGCGCAGGATTTTTGCAAGGTGTGACAGTAGATGGCTTGGATACAAAAAGCTAGCTATACGTTTATACTCGTCCTATTGTCACTATTTCCTAATGCATATGGTAATAGTGACAAGCATGTGCAAATGTATATTCGAGACGATGTATATAATGACTATGTGCGTTTTTTAGATGGTCGATCCCCTTTAGAAATTACCGATTTTCGAGGGGGGTATATTCGCCGAGATGTGGTTGACATGATTTTGGTTCAACAGGCACTACTACTCGGTGGTTTCAATAAATCATTTATATACCAGACCGGCAATGTAAATTTCAGAAATACTTCTTTGCTACGTCAAGGTAAATTATTACTGAGTTTTGATAGTTATTGGTTGGCGGATGCACAGGCCGAAAAAAAAGATGTGTTTATAAGCGATGCGGTCATTGAAGAAGGCGAGTATTTTGCAGGGATTTATTATGCGCCCAATAATGCATCAGTAGAGAAAATAGAACAAATCAACGATCTAAAAGACCTTTCGGCGGTCAGTACACCACGTTGGCGCACGGATTGGCAAACATTGAGCTTATTACCACTTCAGCGCTTAGCCGTCGAGCATGAGTGGGTAGCACAGGCGCATATGGTCAGCAGAAAATGGGTAGACTTCATGTTGATGCCGCTGATGCCGAGTAAGGGCAATGAATATAAGTTAGAGGGTATCCATTTAATTGCACATAAAAAATGGATTGTCCTGTTGCTAGGAAGCCGTCACTTTGTGGTCTCTCGCCATCATGTTGACGGAGAGCGGGCATTTAAGGCATTACAAATAGGACTCGCACTTTTAAGGCAGCAAGGAGCAATAAAAAAAGCCTACTTACAAGCAGGCTTTACTCCAGATCTGACGAAATTTAAAATTTTAAACGCCTCAGAAGTTCAATGAGTGAGACGCGTTTATGGTTACCGCTTTATTTACTGCCATACACTTTCAAAGTAACTCTCTAAAATAATAACAGCAGACATACCATCGACATTACCTTTACCAAGGTTTTTATAACCACCTTGTTCAAATAACCGGGCTTTGGCATCTGCGGTGGTTAATCGCTCATCTTGAGTTTCGACGGCAATTTTGAAATGATTGTTTAAGCGATTCCCAAATTTTTTCGCTGCAAACGTCACATGTTGGTTGGTACCATCCATATTGAGAGGTAGACCTACGACTAATAAATCAGGTCTCCATTGTTCTATATGTTTGGCAATGTCATCCCAATTAGGGATCCCATCACGTGCTTTTACAGCGCCAATACTGCTAGCAGTCCCCGTTACTTCTTGTCCAATAGCAATGCCAATACTGGTCGTGCCAAAGTCAAAACCCATAATTGTACGCTGACCTTGCGGTGTTGATTCTTTTTTTGTCATGTTTATTAAGCATGCCCGGCTTGCGAACTGAGTTGCGCAATATCAATACCAAGCATTTGAACTGCTTTTTCCCATCTTTTTTCTGGTGGTGTGTTAAAAATAATACCTGATTCTGCTTCAATCACTAACCAAGAGTTTTCGAGTAATTCAAGCTCCAGCTGCCCCCTTTCCCAACCTGCATAGCCTAAAGTAATTAAAAAAGAATCAGGACAATTATGTGATGTGAGAGAGGCAAGTACATCTTTCGATGTGGTGATCATGATATCTGAACTAAGCTCTTGGCTAGACGCGTATCCAGGGGTGGGTGTATGCAATACAAAACCTCTGTCAGTATGGACGGGTCCGCCAGCAAACACTTGTTGATCTGCTGCTGAATTAGATTTGTCATTATCAATTTCAATTTTATCAAGCAACTCGCCAACGGTAACATCAATAGGGTGATTGACGACTAAGCCCATCGCCCCCTCTTCATTGTGTTCACAAATATAAGTGACGGTTTGTTTGAAAAAAGGGTCTTGTAAGTTTGGCATTGCGATTAAAAAATGATTTTCTAATGATTGCATAAGCTGACCCTCTAAGTATTTTAATGAGTATGGTTTAGTTTTCGTTCAATCGCATCAAAAAGCTTGTCCATAATTGATATATCGTATGCAGCTTCAATTTCTTTAACACAGGTAGGTGCTGTGACGTTAATTTCTGTCAATTTGTCGCCGATAATATCTAACCCTACAAAAATAAGCCCTTTTTCTTTAAGGGTTGGTGCAACAGCCTCGGCAATTTTTTTATCATCATCGTTAATTGGGCGAGCTTCTCCACGGCCTCCTGCGGCTAAATTACCACGAGTCTCACCGCCTTGTGGGATACGAGCTAGGCAATATGGCATGACTTCGCCATCAACCACGAGGACGCGTTTATCACCTTGTTTGATGGCTGGAATATATTGTTGAGCCATGGCAAAGCGGCTACCATGCTCCGTTAATGTTTCACAAATAACACCAATGTTAGGGTCGTCATGCTTAACTCTAAAAATAGACGCCCCACCCATACCGTCAAGTGGTTTTAGAATGATATCTTGATGTTTGTCTAAAAACGTTCTAATTTGCGCTTGTGAGCGCGTCACAAGCGTATCCGGCGTGTGCTCGCTAAACCAAGCTGTGAATAGCTTTTCATTAGCATCGCGCAGGCTTTGTGGTTTATTGACAACTAATGTGCCCGCTTCTTCAGCACGTTCGAGCATGTAAGTAGCGTATATATATTCAGTATCAAATGGCGGATCTTTACGCATCAGAATAACGTCTAAATCACTGAGCGAAATATCTTGTTTCTCTTCTAGTTGGTACCAGTTTTTTGCGTCATCAAATACAGTGGCTTTAGCTGCGGTAGCCATAGCATTACCTTGATATAAATAAAGATCATCCATTTCCATATAAAAGAGCTCGTAACCACGAGATTGCGCCGCCATCATCATGGCAAAACCAGTGTCTTTTTTAATGTTGAAACCACTAATTGGATCCGAGATGATCCCTAATTTTTTTGCCATGTTGATACCTATATTAGCTTAGAATTATTTTATTCTGATATGGGGGTCGTTAGTCAGAATTAAAGAGCTAAATCACCAAATTGTAATTGCAGTGCACTAAGCACAGTAAGTGCCGCCGTTTCAGTGCGCAGTACTCTTGGTCCTAAACGAACATCAATAAACCCTTGTTCAGACGTTGTTGTCATTTCTTGATCAGTGAACCCGCCTTCTGGACCGACAATAAAGCGGATCCCAGAGCGGGGTTCTGGCAATGTTTTTATACTGTGTTGTGCTCTTGGGTGTAAGGTTAATTTAAGAGCATCGCATGGTTGAGATAACCAGTCATTGATATCAACAGGAGGATGGATGGTGGTAATGGTGTTTCGACCTGATTGTTCCGCAGCGGCAATGGCTATTTTTTGCCATTGAAGGTGTTTTTTTTGTAATCGTTCACCAGATAACTTGACCCCACAACGGGAAGTAAACAAAGGGGTAATTTCTGTTATACCCAGTTCCACCGCTTTTTGAATGGTAAAATCCATTTTATCACCGCGGGAGATCCCTTGGCCCAAGTGAATTTTTACTGGCGACTCACAGTCACGATCATTGAACTCAATTGGCGTCACAATCACTTTCTTTTTACTAATTTCTGTTATTTCAGATAAATATTCACCACCAAGGTTATTAAACAAAGACACATGCTCACCAACTTGCATACGCAACACTCTCGCGATATGACCTGCTGCGTCATCATCAAGTGAAATAGGGGTGTTTAATTCAAAATTAGAGGGTTGAAAGATGTGTGGAACGCGCATAGTAGTCCTGTAATAACGGGGGAATAGAGCAATACTAAGCGTTAGTGACGCGATCGTCTAGTTATTCTCTGTTAGGAATAAGCGGCATTGGTTAAGTAATGTCTTCACTCTCGCTAAATTGACAAGATAAGTGATTATTGTGGCTATTTGATGATATTAACTGGTATTGATATCCATCAGTAAGCTGTTCAACTAAATATCGTTTAGGATGCAACGAATCTAGGATAAAAAGCTGTGCTTCATTGGCAAGCTTATAATCTAAAGATGAAATGAGCACACCTTGGATTTTATGGTGGTCATGTAAATAGGTCGCCAGTTCAGAGACGCTAATTTCGTTGGCAAAGTCGCAATAGCAATAATCGCTTATCAAGTTATCAAACATCATTTTAACTAAGTGGCGAGTATTATCGCCCGCAACAATGAGGTTCTCAGCTTGATCGTTTGCTTTGAGATGCTCTGCAAGCTCTCGGCTAAATTCTGAATTACTATCTACCAACAAAAAATTGTCGAGGTTAATGGGCATAAATCCACCTTGTGAAGTCTTATCCAATTGCAGACTACACAGAAAACATATTTATAAGTAAATAGCCTATTGCGGCGAAAACAGCAAACTCTAAACAAGCAACACCGATATTATCTTGGTGGTCAACTTCAAGTCCAATGTCAACTTTTGGTAACGAAAGTTGGAGCAAAATAGTGCTTGCTACATAAAGTAGCACCCACATTGCACCACAGTGTAAAACGACGGAAAAGAGGTTTTCAACCACAGTAGCGCCATGGTAAGGCGCACTGTGTAGGCCTGCATATATGGCTAATGCGAGTCCAATAGTTTTGCCAGCGTAGCGTATTCCAATGGAAGTATTTGCTAAATTAAAGTTTTGTTGTAAAGACGCCCCTTGGTTAACTTTCGCAAATCGACTTTCGCGTAACTTACTGTCTAAAGCAAAAATACCTTGCAGTAAAATAAAACCAAGTGTGACCACCAGTAAATCACTGATGCCACGTGGGTGCACCCAGTGATATAACGCCAAAACCAAAATACAATTAGCGATCAGCATGCCTGAGTCTACTAAAGCGGCACAAATATTTTGCTTTAAAATGGCTTGTTCTTCGTTGAACTTATATAAAATCCATTTCCGGTGGATATATTGACCCGCAGAAATGTACGCCAAAATAAGTATCAACAATACCGCAGCCCGCAGTGGTTGCTTTTGCGCAGCGGCCATACTGATATCATCAAATAGATAGGCAATACTAATGCAGATAACTGCAATTTGGCAGGCGTAATTAATACCTAACGCAAAATTGTCTCTTTTTGCCACTTCTTCATGCAGTATTTGCTTTGCTTTATATTGAATGATTAAACGCAGTGCAGTAACCACCAAGCAAATAATTAAAAAACTACTAATAATCGCAAAAAAATTGATATTGGCGAGAGACAAATAACTCATGGGCAGTGTACTTTTGGTTACGAATATTATTACTATAACGACTCCCAACTTATTGAGCCACCAAGCAATGGAGTTTTTTCATGTCGGATATTGAATTGCCACCTATTTTACAGTCATTGGCTTTAGCGCGTTGGCATGGTTTATATCCAGAGCATACAGTGGTAAAGCCTTTGGCCAATTTGTTGGCATTGAGCGATTTTGCATTTCGAGTGCTGCAAAAGCAGCCTGAATTAGCTTGGTGGTTATTAGATACCGCGCAAATGAACACACGCGAAGTTCTTGAGCCTTTACCTGCGGATTTACTCAGCGTCACTGAGCTGGAGTGTTTTCAACTGCTAAGACAATATCGACAGAGGTATTGGTTAAAAGTTATGTGGCTAGATTTGGTCAAAGAGAACGATATATCAGACAGCATTGCGTACATTTCAAATTTATCTGAATGTTTGATTGATGCTGCGAATCGTTGGGCATTTGCACATACGGTAAAACAGTGTGGTACTCCACTCGATGAGGCGGGGCAGGCGCTTCCTATGTTAGTGCTCGGTATGGGAAAGCTCGGGGGGGCGGAGCTTAATTTTTCTTCTGATATTGATTTGATTTTCACTTATCCAAAAAATGTCTCTACAACTGGTGGGCGAAAACCTTTTGAAGCTCAAGTGTTTTATACCAAGGTGGCGCAAAAGCTGATTGCGGCATTAAACCAAGTGACTGTTGATGGACAAGTTTTTCGAGTGGATATGCGATTGCGTCCTTTTGGGGAAAGTGGACCTTTGGTAATGAGTTTTGCTGCCATGGAAGACTATTACCAAGATCAAGGGCGTGAGTGGGAGCGATATGCAATGCTTAAAGCGCGACTGCTAGGCCATCACAGCAAATATAATGAAGAGTTTAAGCAACTATTAAGACCGTTTGTGTATCGCCGTTATATCGACTTTTCAGTGATCGAATCATTAAGAAAAATGAAGTATATGATTGCACAAGAGGTGAGACGTAAAGGCCTTATCAATAATATTAAACTGGGTGCTGGGGGGATTCGTGAGGTGGAGTTTATTATTCAAGCCTTGCAGATGGTAAGAGGTGGGCGTGATGTTACATTGCAAACCCCCTCACTACTCATTGCGCTTGAAGAATTAAAAAAGTTGGATGTGCTACCTCCTGATACCGCGCAATTATTGATTGATAGTTATTTGTTTTTAAGAAGAGTTGAGCAATATTTACAAGCATTTGATGATCAGCAAACGCAAACATTACCTGAGAATAACGTTGATATTGCACGCTTAAATACCTTATTAAAAACGGCAGACTTTGATGCAAGCTTGGCTGCTATTAGTCATAGAATGACTTCCGTAAGAGAAGAGTTTGCGCAAGTTATTGGCGAGGAACCACAAGAACAAAACCCCTGTGAGGAAGTGTATGGTTTTGCTTGGCTGGAAAGCGATTTTTCAGGCTTTTCGCAACAGCTAATAGACACCCAAGCGCAAAAATGGAAGTTGAGACTGGATGATTTTAAAGTGAGCTTGCTTAAGCGTCAAATGGGCGCGCGAGGCCGGGATATACTCGATAAATTGATGCCTCACTTGCTGGAGCAATTAATCACACAACACGTTTCTTTTGAGGTATTTAGTGATGTACTGAAGGTGGTGATCACCGTTGTCTCGCGAACAACTTATTTAGAGCTGCTTTACGAAAACCAAGGGGCTTTAAAGCAATTAGTAAAGTTGTGTGCCCATAGCCGCTGGATTGCTGAGCATATTGCAAAATATCCTATCTTATTGGATGAGTTACTTGACCCTGCGGCGCTTTATAAGCCGTTACCATTATCAGCTTATAAAGATGAGATTAGACACCAGTTTTTACGTATCGAGCCTGAAGATTTAGAGTTACAAATGGAAGCGCTGCGTCAATTTAAGCAGACCCAGCAACTACGAATTGCTGCGGCAGATGCGACCGGCGTGATTAGTGTAACGAAAGTGAGTGATCATCTTACTGCGCTGGCTGAGTCGATAATAACACAAGCCGTTGAGTTGGCATGGCAGCAAATGAAAGTACGCTATGGTATACCCTGTGGTGCATCGGAGGGAGAAAAAGGATTCGCAGTAATCGCCTACGGAAAAGCGGGCGGGTACGAGCTGGGATATGATTCAGATTTAGATTTAGTATTTGTACATAATCGAGATGGAGACAGTCATACGGATGGTATAAAGTCCATTTCAGCACGGCAATTTTACTTAAAATTGGCACAGCGATTAATGCATTTATTTAATACTAAAACAGCATCAGGTATTTTGTATGAGTTAGACACACGTCTTCGCCCAGAAGGGAATTCAGGGTTACTGGCTATCAATTTAGAGAGTTATTTTAATTATCAACAAACGCAGGCGTGGACGTGGGAGCATCAGGCGCTTGTACGTGCAAGAATGGTACTCGCAGAGGCAAGCATGCTACAGCGCTTTAATGAAATAAGAAATAGTATTTTGAGGCAACGTCGTGATAAGGAAAAATTACAACAAGATGTGTCGCAAATGCGAGAGAAAATGCGTCGGCATTTGTCTCAAGATTCAGAGTCTCAATTTGACTTAAAGCAAGGTCATGGAGGTATGACTGATATTGAGTTTGTTGCGCAATACTTAGTGCTAAATTATGCTCATCAGTCACCTGAACTAACACGTTACACTGATAATATTCGTATTTTTGAATGTGCAGAACGAGACGGTATTCTCTGCCAAGAGGAAAAGCAGTTATTAATAGATGCGTATTGTTTATATCGAGACAGTTATCATCAGCAAAGTTTAGACCAGCAAGGACGATGTATTGAAATGAATAATACCTTCAAGCTGCTTGCAAATGGTGTACGCGGCATATTTGAAAAGTGTTTATAAAATAAGATGTAAGGTATTGTTATTGATCGTTGAAACTGTACTAAAAGCTTATCTGGGTTCTTATATCGTCATAGCATAGGAGTTTTTACAGCACTTATGCTACCTTTCTTGCAGTGACTGAAGTTCAAACACACTTGGCTGAAGCGCTGTAGGGTATTCACTATGGATACCTCTTAAGCTGAGTTGCCCAATGATAAAAAACAACAGTCCCTAGATGTCCTGTCGCATTGTACCTTTACCACAGTATACCGCCCATACTAAATCCAGCCTGTTACTCTTCACATATTGGTGAATGATATTCTTGAATGTCTATTGTTTTTATAACAATAAAAAGTTAAACGAGTTTGGCTGAAAATTGAGATATTTCGTATAAATCAGCTTGTAGAGAGTGATTGTTTTTTGTTGTTTTCATAATAAATTATTTTAAAACAGTGATTTACCCTTTTTTGTTATGAATAATTTATAAGTATTCATAAGTTGTTTGATTCCCCCTTAATCCCTTAAAGTTCACTTAAGCCCAGACTGATATGGTCATGGATGAATTAACGAATTTTAAAGGAATATAAATAAAGCATGTGGCGAAACAGTAACGGTGTCAGTAAACATACTGATACTTTACAACATACAGTGACCGTGGTGAGTTCATGTAAATAATGACGAGTTGAAAAAGGTACATATCACTCAAACTTTTGTTTGTAGAGAACGGGCATAGATGCAAACCACTTCATTTTATGTGGTAAATGGTTCAAATTAATTCCATAAAAATAAAATAATTAAGGGAAATACAATGATAAAAAAAGCAGCGTTAGTATTAGGGGTTGCGTTGGGTATTATGAGTACAGCGGCAGAGGCCCGAGGGTACTGGGAATATAAAACTGTTTGTGATTACGAAACAGTGTACAAAGATGTAGACTTTACATCTTGTAGTTACGGGGGCTGGGAGAGTCAGAAGTACTTTAGAAGTTCTAGCATTCTCAATGGTCATGTTTCTTGTAGTAGTAGTATAAATAGCTCTCAGTGGGTCGATAAAGAGACATGTAATTGGGAATATCAAGGTGTTTATCCAAACCAAAAGTATGTGAGAGTATGTAAAATGACCCCAACATTTACATCAGTGTGGCTTAATTTAGAATCTCAATCACATCAGACTCGTCAAGATGCAGTGCGTCAAAAAGTACCGGGTTCTTGTCGTGAAGAGCGCGTGTGGATCCCACTCTGTTCCAACTGTCAGATCCCTTAATTGATGGTTGAAATGGTACTCAGCCCATAAGTTAGTTTATGGGCTTATTAAGATTAATTGGTGAGTTTGCGGCAGTTCTCTCTCACAAATTGAGAGGGTTTTTTAGTGATCACTGCAGCTCGTTGACGGTGGCAAAAAAAAGTATACACCTCGTATTCAAAGTCATCATTAATGGCTCGTCCAACTTGGTAGAGTGTTGATACAAAGTTGGTATCGACTCTAAAGTTCTGCTTTACTACATAGTCACGTTCGAGATACCAAAATAATTCAATGTCTTCTTTTTTTGCATAGGCAGCAAGTGCACCTTTGAGTGTGTTTCCCATCTCAAATCGACGTGGTGCAACTTCGCCAGTCCAACGTTGGTTTGAAGGCTTTACGACTAAACCACGCTGAGCCAGTGCGTCATCAAGTGGAAAAGTAGGTTTACCAATTTCGATCACAAACTGCTCTCGTTCAGTATCTCGCTCATTAACCCGATTCTTAAAGCTTTCATAAAACTGTGATAACCCTTGAGCAGCGGCATTGGTGGATTGCCTCATGTCCATTTTTGGTAATGCACCGTATAAAAAATAATATGCAGCCCAAATCAAGATAATGGCAAGCGATAGGTGCTTTACCCAAAAAAGAACGGATGAAAGTGTTTTATTTTTTTTTGCCATGATTTCAAATGCTCAACATTTAGTAATATGATGGTGCGTCTTTGTCAGCACGCGTTTTAAAACGTCGGTGTAACCACATGTATTGTTCTGGGGCATGCATAATTGCTTCTTCCATTCGAGTGTTAACCCTGATGATATCGTCATTAGCGTTATCACTTGGAAAGTGCTCAAGCGCTGGGAGAATAGTTAAATGATATTTTCCTTTAGCATCCCTAGTGCCACTTAAGCTGAGCGTTTCACAATGTTTACTGCTAGCAAAAAGCAAGGTTCCTGTGGTGTTTGCTGCATCAGCAACCTTAAAAAAAGGGGCAAATTCACAGCGGTTGCGCCCATAATCTTGATCAGGTAAGTAATAACAGAGCTTTTTGTTTTTCAAAGCTTGTAGCAGGCCCTTTACATCTCGCTTGCCAATTAAAAACTCATTTGACCGTAATCGCCCTTTGGTCATAAAGAACTCCATGAGCGCATTATTATGAGGGCGATAAAATCCAATACCTTGTTGTTTTACACCTAAGATGCGCCCAAGCATTTCAAGGTGAAGCATATGAGGTACAAGTAATAACACCCCTTTTCCGCTGCGTTGTACTGCTTCAATGTGTTCTATACCAGATATAGAGCCAATGACGCGATTTATACGCCACTGTGGCCACCACCAAGCCATACCTGTTTCCAAAGTAGCCAACCCGGTATTTTCCATATTGGTACGGACCATGGTTGCTCGCTGAGCAGCAGACAAATTAGGAAAGCATAACTTTACATTCACTTCAGCGATATGACGACGCTTTTTAAGAAATCGATGTACTAGTCGGCCTAACCCTTTACCAAGTAAAAATTGCGTTGATTGTGGCAACCAAGAAATGACATACATAAAACATACGCCTAACCATGTTAACCAGTATCTAGGCGCAAAGAATGCCAATTTTAAAGCGGGGTTTTTGACCACAAATATGTTCTCTTGCTGATATGATGAGGGTAGTTTATCTATATGTGCCGGAAAATACAAAAGCCGGCTAGGCCGGCTTAATAAATATACGATTTATGTATTAGAAACTATTGCAAATTAACCTTGCTTCAAACCTTTGTTAATTGCTTCTAAATCTGTACGAGAAAGCGTTCCGGCAGCTTGCTTTAGTTTCAGTGATGAAAGTACATATTGATAACGTAAATTAGCCAGGTTCTTTTTCGCGTTATATAAATTCTGCGTGCTCACTAAAACATCAACAATAGTACGAGTTCCCACTTCAAAGCCAGCTTCTGTTGCCTGTAATGCGCTTTCGGCTGAAACGACGGCTTGCTCTAGCGCGCGATATGTTGCCACGTTAGACATCACTTGGTTGTATGATGTGATCACAGAACGGGTAACTTCTCTCATGCTGGCTTCTAGATCTTCACTTGCGCCAACATACAGCGCTCGAGCTTGATCAGTTGCAGCTTGAGTACGACCACCAGAGTAAATAGGTACATTAAATGTTACACCAACCGTGGTTTGATCTTCACGAGGTTTATGTAATGCGCCATTGCTGTCAGCCAGAGAATCACCGTAACTCGCATTGAGTGAGAGTGTCGGGTAGTGTCCTGCTTGAGCTTGTTTAATCTGATCTTCAGCTATTTCCAAACTTGCTTTAGATATTGCAAGAGATAGGTTTTTATCTTTTGCTATATTAACAAAGTCAGTTGCTTTTCTACTCGGAGATACAGTTGAAAATGTGTCGGTATTGAGGGAATCAAGTTTACTGTGGTATTTACCCGTAATGGTACGCAGTGATTCTCGGGCAGTTTCAACATCATTTTTTGCGACAATTTCATTTGCGACTGCTCTGTCAAACTGTGCTTGTGCCTCGTGCACGTCGGTAATTGCTGTTAAACCAACTTCATAGCGTTGCTTTGTTTGCTCTAATTGACGCTCAATAGCCCGCTTTTCGGCTTGTACAAACTCCAAATTATCGAGTGCACTTAAAACATCAAAATAACCTTGTGCTATGCGGACAACCAAATCTTGTTGAGCTAGTTCGTATTGGGTACTCGCTTGCATAGCTTGTTTTTCAGCGATGCTCAGAGATTCCCAGATGGACATATCAAAAATTGTTTGTTGTAGTGATAGAGTTCTGCTAAAAGTATCAGTAAAGCCACTACCTAGAGTATATCCGCTCAGATCATTTTGCTGACCGTACCCATCAGAGTCGACTTGCTGATATCCAGCTTCAAAACCTAGTTGTGGTAACAAAGCACCTAATGCACTGTCTTGTGCAAACTTTTGTGCATCAGCTTGTGCTTTAGCTTTAAGTACGATTGGATCATTTGCAGTCGCAATGTCGTATACTTGCAATAAATCTTCTGCGTACGTTAGGTTGCTGGTTAATGCACAAGATAAACCAACAAAAAGAGATAGTAAGCTTTTTTTCATTTTCGCTCAGTCCTTAGACAATTTTTTATACTGGAAGCATGTTACCCTGTTTTTTTTAGAAACGATAAACTTAATACGTAAATCAAAGCCAACAAGTGTAACAGAATATATAAGGCTCAAATTGGTTTACTAAGCCTCGCACGATAGTTTTAGCATATTGGGCCTTATGGTTAATTTTTAAACCCCAAATTTGAATTAAACAGGAAATAAAATGAATTCTATTAATGAATTTGATAACCAGCATGTAGAAGTGGAGTCAATCCATAGTGTTTATGAAGGTTTTTTTAAAATTCAGGCGTATTATTTTAAACATGCCTTATTTGTTGGTGGGGTTTCAAAGACCGTTCGGCGCGAGATTTTAGAGCGAGGACATGCGGTTGCGGTTCTGCCTTATGATCCAAAAACTGACACTGTGCTTTTAATTGAGCAAATACGTATTGGCGCAATGGCCACGAAGTCTTCACCTTGGTTATTGGAATGCATTGCTGGTATGGCTGAGGGGTTAACAGATTACAAACATGTTGCGCGTAAGGAAGCTCAAGAGGAAGCGGGGTTAACTTTAGACAAGTTGCACTTTATGACTTCTTATTTATCAAGCCCTGGGGGCACGACAGAACGGATTTATTTATATCTAGCTGAAACGGATTTATCACAAGCTGGTGGTATCTATGGATTAGAAAGTGAAGGGGAAGACATTAAAACTCATGTACTTCCTTATGACGATGCACTTGCCAGATTAAATACTGGCGAAATTGATAACGCTGCAACAGTGATTAGTCTACAATGGTTAGCATTAAATAGGGCGAAAGTCTTAAGTGAAGTAGCGGTAAAAAGTTGAGGTTTGACTTTGAGTGAAGTAGCAACTAGGCAAGGATATATTCAATCCTTACCTAAATATATTACATTATGTGAGCGTAATTACTTGCGTGTTTTGAAAGTACTACCACCGGAGGAACCCGGTGCTCAACGTACGATTGAACTTGCAAATGCGCACTATGACATAGTTGTGGACGGGTGCGCCAAATACACCACAGACATTACTATTCGACAAACGGTTAGTATCAGTGACTTCTTGCCTGAGTTTCAGTTATCAGTGCGTTTGTATCATGATGCGAAGGTTGCTGAAGTTATTCATCATGATTTTCATCAACGTATTAAACCATCTTATGGTTACCCTAACCCGAGCATGCATCAAAAAGATGAGAAGTATCAACTGAATGCTTTTTTGGCTGATTGGTTGATGGCTTGTTTGGAAAGTGGCAGAGTGCCATTAAACTGGGATGTAAACAATGGCATGGTTTAGGCACCCGTATCACTTTGATAAATCGAGTATAAAGTTGGCACATATCACAGATAGTCATTTGTTCTGTGATGAAATGGGGACGTATTTTACGGTTAATACTGCCGATAATTTTAAGCGTACGTTGTCATATATGGCCACATGCCACCTTGATGCCGTAATTTTTGGTGGTGATTTGACCCAAGATCATAGTGTTGAATCTTACCAATTGTTTGCTGAGCTAGTGCGAGTTTCTGAATTAGATTGCCCCGTATTCTGGCTGCCAGGCAACCATGATGAATTAACTGAGTTAGAGCAAATTAGCCTTGGTCAAATTCATTCAAATAAACACCTCAGGCTAAATGGTGCGGATATTTTTTTAATTAACTCAAAAGGTGAGACACCGGCTGGATGGTGTGAACAGCAGCATCTATTTGAGTTGCATCAGATGTTATTGTGCAGTTCAGAACAAGTTTTAGCATTTAGTCATCATCACCCTGTGCCTATTAATGGCTATTTAGATAAGCATATTTTGGAAAATGGTCCGGCGTTACTTAATTGTCTCGTCAATAGTAATAAAGCGGTAAGACTTGTGCATGGACATGTTCATAATGATTACCAGAGCACCTATCGAACAATGCATGTTTTGGCAACCCCTGCGACGTCAATACAGTTTAACAAAGGCACATCTCAGTGGCAGCAGCAAGACCGAGGCCCTGCGTTACGTATTATTAATTTTGGTATCAATGGGTTTGATTCTGAGGTGATATGGCTCGACGAGTAATCTACATTCATGGCTTTAATAGTTCAGAATTATCATTTAAAGCCCTGCAATTTGGTGAGTGGTTTGCGTCGCAAGGGTATTCGTGTGAGTATTTAACACCTAGGTTGAGCTTTGACCCACGTATAGCCATATCACAGCTAGTTGCATTAATTGAACCAGATACGGTACTAATAGGCAGTTCTTTAGGCGGATATTATGCGACATATTTATCACAATTGTATGGTTTAAAAGCAGTTGTGATTAATCCAGCGGTTAAACCTTTTGATTTATTAGCGGATTATTTAGGAGCACAGTATAATCCCTACCAAAAGATACATTATGAATTAACGTTAGACCATGTAGAGGCTTTAAAGCAACTACATTGCGCAACGTTAGTGCACCCTCAGTTGGTGATGTTGTTGCAGCAAATGGGAGATGAAGTATTACCTTATCAGCAAGCTGTGCGGTATTTTATGGCATGTGAACAACGTATCGAGTTTGCTGGAGATCATAGTTTTATGGCTTTTCAGCGCTATTTTGACACCATAGTCAATTTTTTAGAAATCACATAAAACTGAACGAATTTAATAAAAAGAATCCATTTATGAGCGAGCAAAACTATAACGCAGAAGCGATTGAGGTTTTAAATGGTTTAGAGCCAGTTAAACGCCGACCTGGGATGTATACGGATACCACTCGACCAAACCATTTGGGACAGGAGGTTATCGATAACAGTGTTGATGAAGCTCTTGCTGGTCATGCGACAAAAATAGATGTTATTTTACATGAAGATAACTCTTTAGAAGTGTGTGATGATGGTCGTGGTATGCCGGTTGATATTCATCCAGAAGAAGGCTTACCTGGGGTTGAGTTAATTTTAACCAAATTGCATGCTGGTGGTAAATTTTCAAATAAAAACTACCAGTTTTCAGGCGGTCTGCATGGCGTGGGTATTTCCGTTGTGAATGCTTTATCGACGCGTGTACAAATTACCGTAAAAAGAGAAGGTCAAGTACATGAAATGGCATTCGAAAGTGGTGACAAAGTACAAGATTTAGAAGTGACAGGTACTGTCGGGAAACGTAATACTGGTACCTCGGTGCACTTTTGGCCCGACGCCAGTTACTTCGATTCAGCAAATTTCTCGTTATCCAAGCTTAATCATATCCTCAAAGCAAAAGCGGTATTGTGTCCAGGTTTAAAAATCCGTTTTATTAATAAACAAACCAAAGAGACACAAGAGTGGCACTATGAAGCAGGCCTAGAAGATTACTTAAAAGACAGTGCCGCAGGCTTTGAAGTTTTACCGAAAAGCCCTTTTATAGGGAATTTTAGTGGTTCAACAGAAGGGGTCGAATGGGCATTGCATTGGTTACCTGAGGGGGGGGAGTCGATCACAGAGAGTTATGTGAACTTGATCCCTACAGCTCAAGGTGGCACACATGTCAATGGTTTGCGTCAAGGGTTACTTGAAGCAATGCGCGAGTTTTGTGAGTTTCGAAACTTGTTGCCAAGAGGGGTTAAATTAACACCTGATGATATTTGGGATAGGTGTAGCTATGTGTTGTCTGCAAAAATGCAAGATCCACAATTTGCGGGGCAAACAAAAGAAAAACTGTCGTCACGTTCTTGCGCCACATTTATTTCGGGTATTGTGAAAGACGCGTTTAGCTTATGGCTAAATGAGCATACTGATACGGCCGAATTACTTGCTGAATTGTGTATTAGTAACGCGCAAAAGCGTATGCGTGCCGCTAAAAAGGTGGTTCGTAAAAAAGTTACGTCAGGGCCTGCCCTACCAGGCAAGTTGACGGATTGTTCAGGGACAGAAACAGAGCGTTCAGAATTATTTTTAGTGGAAGGTGACTCTGCTGGTGGTTCAGCAAAGCAAGCCAGAGATCGTGAGTTTCAAGCGATAATGCCACTTCGAGGTAAAATTTTAAATACATGGGAAGTAGAGTCAGGCCAAATATTGGCATCTCAAGAAGTACACGATATTTCGGTTGCCTTGGGCATAGACCCTGACTCAGATGATTTATCTGGTCTGCGATATGGCAAAATATGTATTCTCGCGGATGCTGACTCTGATGGATTGCACATCGCGACTTTGTTATGTGCATTGTTTGTACGTCATTTTCAAAACCTAGTTAATAAAGGGCATGTATACGTTGCTATGCCGCCATTATTTCGAATTGATGTCGGTAAAGATGTATTTTATGCATTAGATGAAGATGAGAAAAAAGGCGTATTAGCGCGGATTGAGGCAGAGAAAAAACGCGGCAAAGTGAATGTTCAGCGATTTAAAGGGTTGGGGGAAATGAACCCGCTTCAACTACGAGAAACAACCATGGATCCTAATACCCGTCGTTTGGTGCAATTGACACTGGATGAACCAGAGCACACGATGGAAATGATGGATATGTTGTTGGCTAAAAAACGCTCAGGGGATCGTAAAGTTTGGTTAGAAAATCATGGCGATAAAGCCGAGTTTGACGCTTAAGGTGGTTATATGAAACACATATTGATACTGCTAAGCTGTCTTTTAGCACCTTTAAGTTCTGCACAAATATTAGATAATTTGTCACTGCCGAGTGGTTATGAAATTAGTTACTTTGCACAAGATGTTGATAACGCTAGGCAAATGGCTGTGTCGGCCAATGGTATCGTGTATGTCGGCTCGAGAAAAGCAGGCAAAGTGCACGCATTAATTGATGATAACAAAGATGGCATAGCAGATCGTAAAATTGTTCTAGCTGAAAAGCTAAATATGCCATCTGGATTGGCAATGAAAAATGGCAATTTATTTGTGGCTGAGGTTAGTCGAGTTATTCGCTTCTCTGATATTGATCTGCAATTAAAGCGTCAAGCGAAGTCGTTTGATTATGATGTGGTGTTTGACGATTTGCCAGACAAACGGCACCATGGCTGGAAGTTTATTCGTTTTGCCAATAATGGTGAATTGCTTATTCCGGTTGGGGTGGCGTGTAATATTTGTGAGGAAAACCCCAAATTTGGTCGAATTTTTTCTCTGAATTTAACCACCAAGAAACTGACCACGGTTGCTCAAGGTGTTCGAAATTCAGTGGGTTTTGATACAAATCCAAAAACGGGCAATTTGTGGTTTAGCGACAATGGCCGAGACATGATGGGAGATGATATACCCCCCGATGAAATCAATCGAGTGAGTAAGCCACAAGAGCATTTTGGTTTTCCATTTGTTCATGGTGGCAGTGTACTTGATCCTGAGTATGCAAAAAACAAAACTTTAATGGATTTTCAGCACTTTAGCGCGCCAAAACTTGCATTGCAAGCACATGTAGCGCCGTTAGGGTTGCACTTTTATCGCGGTACACACTTTCCAGAAGAGCGGCATAACACTTTGCTTGTTGCAGAACATGGTTCGTGGAATCGTAGCAAAAAAGTTGGCTATCGTGTGATGATGGCGACAATTAAAGGCGGTGAAGTCACCGCTTATGAGCCGCTGGTAAGTGGTTTTTTATCTAAAGAGCAAACCTTAGGTCGTCCGGTTGCATTTGCTGAATTGGCAGATGGTACTTTGTTGGTATCGGATGATTATGCGAATGCGATTTACCGTATTCGCTATAACAATAAATAGGGTGTTACATGACTGATCCTCAAGCCTTGTCGTTACAAGGCATTGAACAACAGACTATGGGGCGTTTTACTGAAGACGCTTACCTTAACTACTCCATGTACGTGATCATGGACCGCGCATTGCCACATATTGGCGATGGATTGAAACCTGTACAGCGACGTATTATTTATGCAATGAGCGAGCTTGGCCTTTCGGCGTCGGCGAAATATAAAAAGTCTGCGCGTACGGTTGGTGACGTATTGGGTAAGTATCACCCTCATGGGGATAGTGCATGTTATGAAGCCATGGTTTTAATGGCGCAACCTTTTTCTTATCGTTACCCGCTCGTAGATGGGCAAGGTAACTGGGGGGCTGCTGACGATCCTAAATCATTTGCGGCAATGCGTTACACTGAAGCTAAACTCTCTAAATTTGCAGAAGTTTTATTAAAAGAGCTGGGGCAGGGGACTGTTGATTGGACACCAAACTTTGACGGTACAATGGATGAGCCTAAGGTACTACCAGCACGGTTACCGCATATTTTGTTAAATGGGGTGACGGGTATCGCGGTTGGTATGGCAACAGATATTCCACCACATAATGTAAAAGAACTCGCAGCTGCAAGTTGTTTATTGTTAGATAAACCTAAAACGACGTTAGATGAATTATTGGATGTGGTACACGCGCCCGATTATCCAACAGATGCAGAAATTATTACACCGAAAGCCGATATCAAAAAGATTTATACAACGGGCCGTGGCTCGATAAAAATGCGTGCAGTGTACACTGAAGAGCAAGGTGAAATCGTCATTACTGCATTACCTCACCAATGTTCGGGTGGTAAAGTTTTAGAGCAAATTGCAGCGCAAATGACGGCGAAAAAACTGCCTATGGTGGCTGATTTACGTGATGAATCTGATCATGAAAATCCAACACGCATCGTCATTGTACCCCGTTCAAACAGGATCAAATTTGAACCCTTAATGGCACACTTGTTTGCGACTACGGATCTTGAGAAAAGTTACCGTGTTAACTTGAATATGATTGGGCTTGATGGTCGCCCACAGGTAAAGGACTTACGTCAGATTTTATCTGAGTGGTTGATTTTCCGTCGTGATACGGTAAGGCGTCGTTTACAGCACCGATTAGATAAGGTTTTAGCTCGACTACATATTTTAGAAGGCTTAATGACCGCCTTTTTGAATATCGATGAAGTAATTGAAATCATTCGTACCGAGGAAAAACCAAAAGTAGAACTGATGTCGCGATTTGCGTTATCGGATCGTCAAGCTGAGGCTATACTCGACCTTAAATTACGTCATTTGGCCAAGCTAGAAGAAGTAAAGATTCGTGGTGAGCAAGATGAGTTATCTATAGAGCGAGATAAACTTGAATTGACGTTAGGCTCTGAACGCCGTATGTCGACTTTAATGAAAAAGGAAATTCAAGAGGCTGCTGAATTGTATGGAGATGAGCGTCGTTCTCCAGTCATTGAACGTGGAGAATCTAAAGCGCTCAGTGAAAAGGATTTAATTCCATCAGAAGCCGTGACAGTGGTTTTATCTGAAAAAGGGTGGGCGCGAGTTGCCAAAGGTCATGATATTGATGCGCAAGGGCTAAATTACCGTTCTGGTGATGCGTATAAAGGCGCTGCGAAAGGAAAAAGCAATCAACCAGCCGTTTTTTTAGATACATCAGGTCGCGCATTTGCGACAGATGCTCACAGTTTACCCTCTGCGCGTAGCCAAGGTGAGCCGATGACAGGCCGTTTTAATCTAGCATCAGGATGTAATTTTGAACATGTTCTCATGGGCGAAGAAAACACCTTGCTCTTGATGGCAACGGATGGTGGTTATGGCTTTATTACTGAGTTTAGTGATTTGATCAGTAAAAATAAAAATGGCAAAGCCCTTGTGAGTGTGCCAAAAGGTGCTGAGTTAATTGCCCCAATTGAAGTGCATGATGTTGCTTCTGATATGTGTATGGCCATTTCAAATGAAGGTCGAATGTTGTTGTTCCCGCTACGTGATTTACCTAAGTTGGCCAAAGGTAAAGGAAATAAGATCATTTCAATACCAAGTGCAAAAGTACAGGCCCGAGAAGAGTTTGTGAAGGTTTTAGCATGTGTACCTGAAGGTTGTGCAGTTACTTTACATGCAGGAAAGCGCAAATTGACATTGAAGCCAAGTGATTTAGAGCATTATTACGGTGAACGCGGAAGACGTGGAAATAAGTTGCCTCGAGGTTTGCAGCGAGTGGATGAATTTGAAATAGAAATCCCTAGATCAGAAAGTAAGGGAGGCTTAGAGGCAGAAAATGACGGGACAGCCTCATAGCACTTAATTTATTTGACTATAAAAACGGCCTATTGTGATGGGCCGTTTTTAGTTAAATAACCTAAACTTTGGGCAATGGATACGCAAAAATAATTGTTTGTGAGTTCAACGCGGCAACATCCAGAAAAAACCGCACTGAAACATTTTATTCAGGGCAAGTAGACTGTAATTCTCTGTAATACGCATTGTCGGCATTGTGAACTATCTTGTAAGACGATTTGATTCGTTTTTATAGCTAGGATGCACAATGTTACAACCGCAGCATTGGTGCATCTCGCCACATTGTTTTTAAAGGAGCAAACCAATGGCAGAACATCAATCTAGAGCACAATTTCATCAAAACAACCCCCAAGCTAAAGCGCATGCTGCGTTAGATGACGCTACTAACCTACAATTAAAATTAACGCCTGGCCCTGTAAAACTCTCGGCACATAAGTATCAAGGCAAAACGGCTGTGATAATAGGCGCTGGGGTATCGGGGCTAACGACGGCATATGAGTTATTAGCGCAAAAAACAGGGATGAATGTGGTGGTGCTCGAAGCACAAAATCGCACCGGTGGACGCTGTTTAAGTTTACGTACTGGCGATACGTTGACAGAAGATGTAAATAGCGACTTGTTTAATTCCACCCCAGGTCAAACACAAATGGTCCATTTTGAACAACCAAAAGGCGACAGCCGCCCGTATTTAAATGCAGGTCCAGGCCGTATTCCATCAGGCCATAAACGTCTACTTTCGTATTTGAAAGAGTTTGGCGTCGATGTTGAAGTGTATGTAATGAATAGTGAATCAAATTTAGTACAGATGAAAGATAGTTTTGCAGGTTTGCCATTGGTATATAGGCGCTTAGATCATAATACACGCGGCTGGTTGGCCCAGATGGTTTATGAAAATGCTCATAGTTTAATTAAAGCGACAGAATGTGGTGTTGCCGCCGAAAAAGTGGATGAACGTGCTGGGCAGCTACAAGATCTGATGATTTCGTTTGGGGAGTTGGTGCCATCTGGTGAGTATAAAGGCAAGTATCAAGTAACGGCAGGAGAGAATGGCATGGAAAATGGGCGTTCTCGAGCCGGTTATACAGTATTGCCGGGCGTCGAGGCCGGTCGAACCGCAGAGCCGTTAAGTTTTGACTCGCTGCTTGAATCAAATTTTTGGGCAGAAACTAAATTTTATCAACCGGCTGACTTTTTATGGCAAAACACGCTATTTCAGCCTGTTGGAGGTATGGATCAAGTGCAACATGCTTTTGCACGAGAAGTGAGCCGTTTAGGGGGCAATATTCAGTTAAATAGTCCTGTAAAATGTATTCAATGGGATGAGAGCCGACAACAGTTTGATATATCAGTAAGTAAGATGGGCACTGAAGCGGTTGAGCACATTTATGCTGATTATTGTTTTAGCAACATGGCCATGCCATTTTTGAGCAAGATATTGGATGACGACTTACAAAGTTTAGATACTGAGACTGGATTAGATAAAAGTTTCAAACAGGCATTGCATGCGGTTTATCAATCACAATTTAATGTGCCAACCCAAGGGTACACTGCGAAGTTTTTGGCCTGCACAACCAAAGTAGGGTGGCAAGCAGATAGGTCGCTATGGCAAGGTTCGAGTGTTGAAGTTCGTCACGATAATATTAGTAATGAAGATATATTGACGGTACCCGACTCTGAAGTCGGTGTGGTCCCTATTTTTGGCGGGATTTCATGGACAAATGATGAAATAACACAAATTTGGTATCCATCAACTGCCTATCATGATCAAAAAGGGGTGTTGACTGGTGCTTACAACTTTTCAAAGGTTGCATTTGATTGGGGTTGTTTGTCGGTTCAAGAGCGCTTGGACAAAGCAAAGGCTGGTGCGACACTATTCGGAGATGCCTTTGGGCATGGCTTGGAGCACGGTGTAGCCATTGCGTGGCAAAATATGCCATATATTAAAGGGGGCTGGGCACAATGGCATGTGGTGGGTGAACAGGCTGTTACACACTTCAATGCATTGACGCAAGGGAGTGGAATTAATTCAGCTGCAGGTAAAAGTGCACCAAACTTCTTCGTTATTGGTGATCAGCTGTCATCACTGCCTGGTTGGCAAGAGGGGGCAATTGCGGCTGCATTGAATGCTGTGAGTCGTATGGAACGCCCTGATTTGGCTATTCCTCATCTATCATATTTGCCAGATACACGTTTAATGGTAGAAGGCATCTAACGAATATCTTTTGATTAATCAAGACTTCGGTGTTCAATGAAGTCTTGATATTTCTCCCATTATTTTTCTATATTCTTGATATAGTTCAACCGATTATCAGAAGCTAAAGCATTTTTTATTTATCTGCGCTAAAATTACCGGTTATAACTTATGCCAGTTTTCTCAGCGAAGTGATGTGTTAACTTCAATGTTGTAAAACTAGCTTATCTAAATTGGCGATTAATTCGCATAGTTCCACGGGGTTTGGTATGTCAGATAAGTGCTATATTACCGCACAACAATTGTTAGAAGATTCTTTTCGTGTTGCAGCACAAGTGTATGAAGATGGGTTTCGCCCAGATTTCATCATTGGTATTTGGCGTGGCGGCGCTCCAATTGGTATTGCTGTGCAAGAGTATTATGATTATAAAGGCATTGAAACAGATCATATCGCTGTGCGTACATCGTCATATTATGGAATAGGTAAGCAGTCAAAAGAAATCAAAGTGCACGGCTTACACTATATAATAGAAAATGCGGATGCCGGAGATTCATTGCTGATTGTTGACGATGTATTTGACTCAGGTCGCAGTATATTTGCGTTAAAAGAGAAGCTCAGCGAGCTGATGCGCTTAAACTTACCAAGAGATATCCGAGTTGCGTGCCCGTACTATAAGCCGAAAAATACCAAAGTGCCCATGAAGCCAGACTATTACATTCATGAGTCAGATGAATGGCTGGTGTTCCCGCATGAATTATCTGGATTAACCCCAGATGAGATTATTGCGGGCAAATCTGATTTAGCTAAAATTCAGGACCTTTTTAAATAAAGTATGACAAAGGTGTACAAAACATGCCGTTTTGTACACTGAACTTAAATTTGGGAGAAGCTGTCAACGAACTCTTCAAGTAAAGTGATATCTACAGGCTTTAAGCCATCACTGGTACGTACTATTAATCCTTTTTCAACCAGTTCAGACACCACGCGTCGATAAGCTCGCTCCGTTGTCGCAAAACGTTCGGCTTCAGCATTGACCGTTGGGTAAGCTCGCAGCATGGTTGGATGGTTGTTTTCGGCACGCAATAAACAGTCATTAGCAATGTTATAGCTGAGTGGGAGCAGCAATTTATCTAGGTTGATTTTTTGGTTTTCGGTGAATTTGGCGGCAATAGACTGTGCTGTGTATAAGCTCAACTGGGGTTGATCTAACAATAGCTGGCGCCAATGCTTTAACTCAATCAGGTTGTACTTCACCTCGCTAAGGCAAGTGACTGTATAAATACAAGGGTGTTGATTGAGTGCTTCAATTTCACCAATGAGGGTGTTATTACAATCTAATTGTCCGAGTAGGAGACGACGACCGTTACCCACATCATAGCTGAATGATACAGTACCACTGCGTACTAAGATTAACTTGCTTAGTGGCTCATCTTGATGAATTAATACGTCTTTTTTACTATGTACAAATCCGTTACCCGCGAACTTTAATAATTGTTCTACAAGATCGGTGGAAAAATGATATTGAAACATCTAGATGGCTCTTCGGACAATTGTCCTATTTATTGGTGATAAATAACGATAGCATGAAGTCCTTGATTTCTTGCTAACTCACACCAGCGGTTTGCTAAAATGCAAATGCCCCCGTTCCCGTGTTAGAGCTTACTTAGTCCTAATTCTATAAGGGGTTTGTGAGTTAGTTTTTTTATTCTAGGCTTAATCACACCAGCAATAATTTTGTACAGCTGACTATGCTAACTCAACTAATGGGAGAGAACAAATGACTTGGGAATATTTAGGCTATATTGCCTCAGTTTTTTTGGTAATTTCACTGATGATGAGCAATGTCGTTAAATTACGGTGGTTTAATTTAACAGGGTGTATATGTTTTGCTATCTATGGAGTCATGATAGAAGCCTGGCCTGTGGCGTTTACTAATGCACTATTAGCGCTTGTAAACAGCTATCATTTAATAAAACTGCACCGTACTGATTAGTACCGTGCAGTTAATAATATAGCAACTAACCTTGGTATTTTAACTTCCCAGCGATCCAAGTTTGTTCAACTTGAATATCATCTATTTCATGCTGGTCAATATTCATAAAGTCTTTATCAATTAAAATGAAGTCTGCCCATTTTCCTTGTTCTAAACTACCGGTTTTATATTCTCTAAATTCACTATAAGCCGCATCAAGTGTAAAAGCGCGCAAGGCCTGTGCTCTGGTTACTGCCTCATTGACTCGCCAGCCACCTTTAGGTTTTTGCGCCCGAGACATTCTTGTTATAGCCGCATATAAGCCATGGAAGGGGTTGGCTAGCTCAACGGGGAAGTCTGATCCAAATGCTACTTTACTGCCTTGTTTGATAAATGTTTGCCACGCATACGCCCCTTGCAGCTGTGCATCGCTTAAACGCAATTGCGCCATATTCATATCCGATGTGGCATGAACGGGCTGCATAGATGGAATAATGGCCAACGATTTAAAGCGTGGTATATCTTGCGGGTGAACAACTTGGGCGTGCTCAATGCGGTTTCTAAGCAGCTTTCCCCCGACTGATTTGAAGGTGTTTTCATACGCATCTAGTACAATACGGTTTGCTCTATCACCAATTGCATGGGTGTGAGCACTGAACCCATGTTTGAAGCTCTGTGTAAGTAAAGCTTCTAATTTTGGTTGAGTTTCGAGCATTAAACCTTGATAGTTTTTACGGTCATGGTAATCCTTGATAAGTGCTGCACCTCGACTACCCAAAGCGCCATCCGCATATATTTTAACACTACGAATAGACAAAAAGTCTTGCGTGTCTTTTATAACGCCTTGTTTTAACATGCTTTCTAACTTGTCATCATTTGCGCCAAGCATTGCATAAATACGCAGAGGCAGTTTTTTTTGTTTCGCATAGTCTTGGTATAACAACCATGTATTGTAGTCGATACCGGCGTCATGAGCTGAAGTGATCCCTAAGCTGAGCAAATGTTTACCAGCCACTTCTAAGGCGCGCTTTCTTTGCGTAGGCAAAGTCGCGGGAATGTGCTGATTAACCAAGTTCTCTGCTTTATCGATAAATATTCCTGTTGGTAACCCGTCGGCACCTCTGATTATCTCGCCACCTTTTGGTGTTTGGGTATGAGCTTCTATTTTAGCCAGTTTCATCGCTCGTGAATTGGCCCAAATTGCATGCCCGTCAACTCGGGTTAACACCACAGGTCTGTTTGATATATATTTATCTAACTGCGCAGCGGTAGGAAACTTGCCACTAGGCCATAAAGTTTGATCCCAGCCGCGACCAATAAGCCAACCTTCTGGGTTTTTATTGGCATAGCTTACGAGCTTTTCTCCGACTTCTTTAATCGAGCGACTTCCCCTAATATCTAATCGAAGTAAGTTGTTACCAAGCCCTATAATATGACCATGGGCATCGATTAATCCAGGCAGAAGGGTTTTGCCTTGGCCATCAATTCGTGTCGCTTGGGGGAATTGTTTTAACGTAAGATCATTGCCTGTTTTAACGACTTTCCCATCTTTAAACACCAGCACGCTAAATTGTGCGAGGGCACCCGCATTGGTTGGCGTATAGCCTTGTATGTTGTGAATAAGGGTTGTTTGCGCAAATGCAAAGGATGAAGCGCCAAGTATACTTATGCTTAGAAATAAACTTTTTATCATTCACTTGCCTATGAGTGATTTATTATTTTATCCACCTTAACGTAATTTTTCTTATGGCTCAATTGATTGCATTCTTGCAAGTTTTTAAACGTCGCTGATCACTTGCATAAATCGACCAATATGTAGTAGATATAGGAACCGGTAATACAATAAATAAGGACAGTTAAAATGGAAAAATATAAAAAGTATGCCCGTACAAGTTTAGCGTTGGCAATTATGTCAATTATAACGCCCAGTGTTTCAGCAAATCATCTGTTGCAAAATGAACAAGGTTATGAAGAGATTGTTCCTGAGTTACGTGCTTTTTCAGAATTAGCACAACAAGTTAGGTATTTCTATCCGAGTAACGCTGTCGCAAATTCTGACTGGGATAGTTTTTTACGTGATAGCTTCAAAGTCTTGCGTGACACGCCAAGCGAGCAGCGAGTAGATAAAGGGATAGAGTTGATCCAAGCAATTGCACCTTATGTTCAGCGCAATGTGATACACCTTCCGAGTGTTGAGAATGATGAGAGTGTGAATGTTTGGATTCAAAGTGGGGCGAGTACTAATCATATTTATTTTAGAGATTTAACAACCGGCACTTTTCAAGAGCTTACTCAATTCCCTTATTTCACACAGCAAACATACTTTGCTTCAACCTACCAAGGTCAAGATATTTATATCCCGTTATATTTACCCATTGATAGCGCGTTATTAGGGACGGCATATCAAGCAGGAAATCCTTATAACTTAGTAACGAATATGACGGGTACTGAAACATGTATGGCTGCAGTGAGCTCTATGTGGGCAGAAATTCAACATTTTTGGCCGTACTTTGCGCATGTTGATGTAAATTGGTCACAAACTCATTTACCTCTGTTTAATGCATGTATTGGTGCTAGAAATGAGTTCGAGTATAAAGTGAATGAGCAGTTTTCTTTATTAGGTGACAATCATGTATGGATAAATTATCCCGAAGAAATAGTACCTTTTAAACACTATAAGTTACCATTTACCTTGTCTTACATTGATGAAAAGGCGTTGGTGGTTAATCGGACTGATTTCCTATCCTTACAAGTTGAGCTAGGTGATGAACTGATCAGTATAGACGGTCAAACAATTGACTATTGGTTAGATTATTACAAAGGCCGTACATTAAAAGCGGGCCTGACAGAAAAAGAGCAATCGCTGAATCTACTCACTCGGTACACAGATTCACGTTTAGTGAATATGGTGTTTAGAAAATCGTCTGGTGAAGAGTACGGTGTAACCAGTGCGACCGTTCACTATAAAGTGACGGGTCCATATAAAGGACAAGGTGTCGTGCCGCATTACAGTGAGTTGGTAAGATATCATGAGAATGGTGTTGCACAGTTAATGGCATACAATGTGACGGTAAATAATTTACCTGATGTGAAGCGCCTTCTTGAAAAGGCTTCGGCCATTGTGATTGACTTCCGCCATTATCCAACAAGTTTTCAGGGTTGGAAGCAGCTATTCGCTTGGTTACTCTCTACCGAGGCAAAATCGGGGACTCTTGATTTTAGATATCAAATGATGCCAGATCAGACCAAGAAGTTTGATTATACTTTTCGCCAGACAATTACGCCTGAAGGTGCAGGTGTCAATATCCCTTTGGTCGCGTTATCATCACGTTCAAGTATCAGTCAGAATGAGCATGCACTGATGTTTTTACAAGATGCCAATATACCAATTTTAGGTGTGCCTACAGCCGGAATTAATGGTGATATTGTGTATTCTCATAAGTTTGGCGGGTATCAACAAGGTGGTATTTCATATATTTATACGGGAATGTCGGCAAGGCAAACAAATGGCGAAGCATTAATTGGTGTCGGTGTTTTACCTGATATGTACGCACCACGAACGGCCAAATCTATCGAAAATCAAGAGGACAATCAGCTTATTCAGGGTATTAGTTACTTGAAAAAGCAGCTATAACGCAGTCATGTATTATCGACAAAATGCAGTGTAAAATCACACTGCATTTTTTGGAGGCGTAGTATGAAGTTGTTTATGGTGTATTTAGGGGGGCGAGTTACCGGGTGCCATATTGAAATGCATGATGTACGGTTTGTTATCGGTGAAAACATTGAACAATGTTACCCGAAACTGAAAGCGCAATGGGTTGGGGATAAAAATGCGGTACATATTGATAGCTATACTGAAATTACGCACATCAATGGCTATGAAGTGAATTTGGTAACCGAGCATACCTCGCAGTCTGAAAAGCTGTACTTTGTTAATATGGGAGGGTATCACCCCACGGATCTTGCTGAGCAGCATGATTTTGCTTTGTTTATTGCGAGGAGTGTTCAAGAGGCAAAAAATCAAGCTTATGCACAATTATTAGTGGGAGCAAGTCACCTCCATAAAGATAACTTACATGATGTGGACGATTGTTTTGCAATAGATTTATTAGATGAAAAATATTTCATTAAATTAACACCCAGCGGTAAAAATAAGCCGCTGACGCCAGATTGGTTTGGGTATCATATTTTGTAATTTACGGGTCTTTTTGTTCAGCTTTAATTGCCATTTTTATTGCAATAATAACAATAGCAAATAGGATGAAAGGGAGTGCTGCTAAGCTATATTCAGCGATGGAACTGTCCTGATAGCTTGGTTGCAGAATAAAATGACCGCCAATGCAAAGCAAAATAGCAACGAACAATAATGGGAGCATAATTAGCTCCTTATGTTTTGAGTGTTTCTTCATTAAAAAACCTCCGAGACTTGGGGCGTACTATGACGTATCTTTTTGTTACAAGGCTTGATATGGATCATTTGATAAATCATTTTCACCGACTCGCAAGCATAAAATATTTTAGTATAAAATATAACTAAATAAATCACTGTTCTAGAAACAAATATACCATTTTAGGGAGGTTAGCGCGACTATATTGGTGATTGTATACAATCTGCGTGTAATCGCACGAAAAATGGTGGTTTTATGCAATTATTAACAACTGCTCAAAAGTAACATGAGCAAAATTTACTTGTACAGTTTTTCCTCTTTGTTATAAATGATGGCTTGTTGAGCAGGAGGAAGCATGAAAAGTGAGATAGTTGTAATTAAATTGGGCACAAGTGTACTGACGGCAGGTGAGAAAACCTTAAATAAGCCGCGTATGGTCGAACTTGTGCGGCAGTGTGTACAACTTAAACGCCAAGGCTATCAAGTGATCCTTGTATCGAGCGGGGCGGTAGCGGCGGGTCGTGCTCAGTTACCAAAACCTTGTGGCAGCTCATTAAAAGAGAAACAAATGTTAGCTGCCATCGGGCAAGGCCAGCTCATTTACACTTGGCAAACGCTTTTTTCTTTATACAACATACCTGTTGCACAAATGTTACTTACTCGGGCGGACGTAGAGCATAGAGCACGCTATTTAACGGCTCGAGATACCTTGAATGAATTATTACATCATAATGTCGTGCCAATCATTAATGAAAATGATGCGGTTTCTACGCGGGAAATAACGGTGGGAGATAACGACAATTTGTCGGCGATGGTAGCGATACTGGCCAATGCAAATAAATTAATGTTACTAACCGATCAAGTGGGGCTGTTTACCGCAGACCCGAGGAATGATCCAGATGCAAAGTTAATTGCAGAAGTGCGCAAAGTGGACGATAAGTTGCGCGCTTTAGCTGGAGGCGGGGGGAGCAATCAAGGCACTGGTGGTATGGCGACGAAACTTCAAGCTGCGGATATTGCACAAAGAGCTGGGATTGAAACGGTGATAGCGAAAGGTAGCGAAGCCGATATTATTACTAAAGTAATGAAAAATGATGCACCAAGCACGACTTTTGTGCGTTTCGATGCGCCGGTCGAAGGCAGAAAGAAATGGCTCTTGTCGGCACCAAAGTCAAGCGGTGCATTGATTATTGACCTAGGTGCATGCGAGGCTTTAATTGACAGTGGAGCGAGTTTGTTAGCTAAAGGAATCATTTCGACACAAGGTGAGTTTAAGCGAGGTGATTTGGTGATGGTTAAGAATCAGCATGGTCACGTCATTGCAAAAGGGCTGTGCAGTTTTTCAGACAGCGAGTTGAGTATCATTAAGGGGTGTCACAGCTCAGAAATAGAGGATGAGCTGGGCTGTAAATCATCACATGTAGTGCTTCATAGGGACGATATGGTGCTACTTGAATGTGTATAGTCACTGCATAAAATGTATAGGGTAGACTAAGCTATAATCTCAAGGGTATTTGAGAGGCTTAAAATGACGATAGCGACTCAGTGTGGCCATGAGTTAACCGCTCGCTTATTGGATCAAAAAAGCGAATGTGCACTTGATGCGTGTTTTGACAAAATTCTTGAGCACCTTACTCAAGGTAATCACGCTTACGCATTACTTTTTTGTAAGCAATTTACACCACAAAAAATACCAAATACAGTTTTTACTTATTTAGAAGAAACGCTTACTGAGGTTGATATTGAATCTCAGGTAAAGCGGTTAGAGAAGCTAAAACCCAGTGTAGAAGTACATTATTACCATAGGAAATGTATTTTTCCGGCTAAATTCGAAAATAATATACTGGGCTTTTTGGTTATTGAACTGATAGAAGATGAATTAATCTCTCCCCTCGAATCTTTAATAGCGCACCTACTTAATGTATTTGTAAAACAATTGTCTACGCTGCATTATGCGTGTATTGACCCCCTGTCTCAGTTATTGAATAGACAGACTTTTGAAGAAAAGGTTTTAAGTGTTGTCGCTCGTGATAACCATGCTGCGATGCGTCAAGGTTATGCTGAACGTCGCTGGTACTTAGCGATGCTTGATATTGATAACTTTAAAGGCGTAAATGATACATTTGGTCATGTTATTGGCGATGAAGTTATTTTGCTGGTGGCGCAATTATTAAAAAGTAGTTTTAGAGCTGAAGATTATGTATTTCGTTATGGTGGGGAAGAATTCGCTGTCTTGTTTCCGAGCCAATGTCCGACCACTGCATTTAACGGGTTAGAGCGGATTCGGATGTTGATTGAAGCAGCTCGTTTCCCACAAGTGGGTTCGATTACGGTCAGTGGCGGTTTTGTTGCTTTGGTTAATATTGGACAAACATCAGAGGCAGTCCACCAAGCTGATCAAGCGTTATATTATTCCAAACAACATGGTCGTAATAAAATGACCTTTTTTGATGATTTAAACATAGTGCCCTTAGAACCAATCCATAGCGATATTGAATTGTTTTAGCTTGTGATATGATTGCCCTATAATTTAGACACGGGAATAAACATGAAATTTGTACGTTGGTTACTCGGGCGCATAATCTTACTACTTGATTTTATTTTTACACCTAGCAGTAAAAAGCGCCCATCAGAACAGCAATTGGCACTGGATACACAAACGGCACAGTTTAAGCTGTATGAGTTTAAAGCTTGCCCGTTTTGCGTAAAAGTGCGTCGAGCGATTAAACGAGAAGGGCTAAAAATAGAAACTCGTGATGCCAAAGGTAATGCACAATATCGCCAAGAACTAGCAGAGCAAGGCGGCAAAGTTAAAGTGCCTTGTCTACGTATTGAACAAGATAACAAAGTAACTTGGTTATATGAATCAAGTGATATTGTCAGCTATCTACAAAAGCTCGATAACGCTGCATAATTTGCCGTTCAATGAACAATGAGAAAATTTGAGAATATGGGTTGATATGCTAGCATATCAACCCATATTTTATCGTCTGATATTTAAGAGAATCCACATGACTATCCGTACTCGTGTAGCCCCGTCACCGACAGGTGATCCGCATTTAGGCACCGCTTATATTGCACTGTTTAATTACTGTTTTGCTAAACAGCAAGGTGGTGAGTTTGTATTACGTATTGAAGACACAGACCAGGTGCGAAGCACTTCAGAGTCAGAACTCGCAATTATGGATAGCTTACGTTGGTTGGGCCTTGAGTGGGATCATGGTCCCGATGTTGGTGGTGAGTTTGGCCCTTACCGCCAGTCAGAACGTAGTGACATATATAAAAAATATGCACACCAGCTAGTTGAAGCGGGGAAAGCTTTCTATTGTTTTGCAACGGCTGAAGAGCTAGACCAAATGCGAGAAGAGCAAATGGCTGAGGGCTTACGTCCAAAATACGATGGACGTGGTTTACTCTTAAGCGAAGAGCAAATTAAAGCAAACCTAGAAGCTGGTATACCTTACGTTATTCGTATGAAGATCCCAGCTGAAGGCACGTTTAAGTTTAATGACTACTTGCGCGATGAGATAGAGATCCCGTGGGAAAATGTCGACATGCAAGTGCTATTAAAAGCGGATGGTTTCCCAACTTATTTCTTGGCGAACGTGGTCGATGACCATCATATGCAGATCAGTCATATTTTCCGTGGTGAAGAATGGATTAACTCCGCTCCTAAATTGCTAAAGCTTTATGAAGACTTTGGTTGGGAAGCGCCGGTATTAGGCCACCTACCACTACTACGTAACCCAGATAAATCGAAGCTTTCCAAACGAAAGAACCCAACCTCTATCAATTATTATAAAGAGATGGGCTTTTTACCTGAGGCTGTACTGAACTATCTTGGTCGAATGGGGTGGTCTATGCCTGATGAGCGTGAAAAGTTCACGCTAGCAGAAATGATAGAGCACTTTGATATGAAGCGAGTCTCATTGGGCGGTCCGGTATTTGATGTCGATAAGCTAAGCTGGCTAAATGGTCTTTGGATCCGTGAAAATTTGACTGACGAACAGCTTATCCAGCGCTTTGTTGACTGGAAGTTTAATAGTCAAACACTCGCGCGTATTTTGCCTGAAGCAAAAGCACGTATAAATACGCTATCAGACTTGGTTGATTTAGCGGGTCACTTTGTTGGCGGTATTCCTGAGTATGACCCTGCATTATTGACCGCAGGTAAAGCTGAGGAAGAGACTGTACGTCAAGCTCTACAATTTTTTATCTGGGAACTCGAAGGGCTACGTAACTGGGAAAAAAGTGAAATCTTTGCCATTGCTAAATCAGTATCAACTTTCCATGAACTCAAAATTAAAGAGTTTTTAGAACCAATTTTTGTTGCTGTGACGGGGAAAGCGTCGTCTACGTCGGTGTTAGATGCAATGGAAATCTTAGGTTCCGATCTATCCCGCGCACGTTTGCGTGTGGCGCTTGCACATATTGGTGTCTCGAAAAAGCAAGCTAAAAAGCTAGAAAAAGCTTATAGGGATTACCCCAACTCATAATCTAATTCTTTGAATTACGTCTATAAAAAGCCACATTTACCGTTTGTGGCTTTTTTTATGTTTAAATTTCAACAGATTCGACCTCTTTTTGTAAATATTCTGATAACATAGCGCGGTTTTATAGCTGATAAAGAAAGAATATATGTTAAGTCGTTTTTACCAAGAACAAGGCGAGCACGTGGTGATCACCCGTGAGCAAGGTAGTCAATTTGCAAAACAAATCGCAGATGATTTTAATCCTCTTCATGATGTTGATGCTAAAAAGTTTTGCGTACCTGGTGATTTACTCTTTGCGTTAGTATTGCAGCGTTATGGTATCAGCGACAATATGCACTTTTCATTTTTAGGTATGGTTGATGAAACATCTCAATTAAATTTTCCGCAAGGTAATGAAGAATTTGATATCACCTCAAATGACAAAGTAATGATGTCAGTTAAACGTGATGGGGATGCTAATCTTTGTCCGAGTCTTATTGAGAGTTTAACGAAAAAGTATGTCGAGTTTTCTGGAACAGCCTTTCCGCATGTAATTATCCCGCTCATGGCACAGCAAAATGTCATGATCAATCCTGCTCGCCCCATGGTGATTTACGAATCAATGGCGATTCATTTGAATGATACAAATTTAGAATCTGTTGAACTGGAGTCTGATACGCCTGAGTTTAGCTATGAAGGCAAGCGCGGTAAGATTATTTTGCGTTTCAAGCTACTTAATGGTGGAAAGCTTGTAGGCCGAGGTGAAAAGCATATGTTGGTATCTGGGATTAGGGCATACTGTCAAGAGACTGTAGATGACTTAATTGCCTATTACAACAATAGAAAAGCAACATTGTAACTAAGCGATAGCAATGTGAGATGCGCGCATCTATGGCGCGCATTTGTTATACTTCGGCCACTTTATTTGTCTGTGAGTAGCCACCATGTCATTTCAATCTCTGCAATTAGCCCCTGAACTTAATCAGGCGTTAAACACGCTTAATTTTTCCACTCCGACGCCGATACAACAACAAAGCATTCCTGAGATTTTAGCTGGACGAGATCTTTTGGCGACGGCTCAGACAGGCACGGGGAAAACGGCCGCTTTTATATTGCCAATTTTACATCAATTATTGCAAGTACCTGAGCATAGTGGACAAGTTCGTGCTTTGGTACTAGCACCTACCCGAGAGTTAGCACAGCAAGTTGCGAATAATACTCAAGCGTATGCCCAACATACGGGCATAAAAGTTGCGTGTATTTACGGGGGGGCAAATATCAGCCCTCAAGAAAAAGCGCTAAGGGCAGGAGTTGATATTGTGGTGGCCACACCAGGGCGTCTCCTTGATCACTTATTAAAAGGGACATTGAAGTTAGCATGTGTTTCTCACTTAGTATTTGATGAAGCTGATCGCATGCTCGATATGGGGTTTATTGGTGAAATAAAACGTATCATGCGTCATTTATCAGGAGATAGGCAAACTTTACTTTTCTCAGCGACGTTAGACGATCAAGTACAAAAGCTGGCGGCTCAATGGCTGACAAAGCCGCAGCGAGTTGGGGTTGACCCTGATAATAGCGCAGCGGAAAAAGTAGAACAGTTGTTTTATGCTGTGGATGATGATCGCAAGCGAGAATTGATGTCGCATTTGATAGGGAAAAATAACTGGCAACAAGTGCTTATTTTTACCAGAACGAAAAATATGGCTGATGAATATGCGAAAGAGCTCAATAAAGATGGGTTAGCGACATTGGCAATTCATGGTGATAAATCGCAAGGCGCGCGAGACAAAGCACTCGCGCAGTTTAAATCTGGAAAAACACGTGTGTTGGTTGCAACGGATGTTGCGGCTCGTGGTATTGATATCATTGATTTAAATTATGTTATTAATGCGCAATTACCATTTGTAGCCGAAGATTATATTCATCGTATCGGGCGCACGGGCCGTGCGGGGAAAGCAGGTACCGCTTTGTCTTTAGTGAGTATTGATGAACAATGGCTATTAGAAGAGTTGGAAGTACTGCTTGGTGAGCGTTTAACGCCGCAATGGTTGCAAGGCTATGAACCTGATTTAACAAAAGAGCCTAAAGATAATCGAAAGAACTCAGCCAAATCACGAAAGCAAAGAGATAAAAAGCATATTTTAGGAAAGAGCGTGCACCGCCGTCGCCGATAATTATTGTGATAATGTTATTTTTGGTGCGACAGTATATGGGTTTTATTGTTATGCTTAACAGGTGCTAGAGTAAATCGTATAGACAGTTAAGAGGTTGTCGAATGACCACAGATCCTGAGCTATTACAGCAAACAAAATCTCAAGAAACATTGGCAAAGTGGCAAAAAACCATTGATTTAATGGCCAGAGTTTTTAATGCACCGGCTGGTTTTATTGTACAGGCACAGGAAGCGGGCTTTTCGGTACTGGTTGCAAATAAAAACAGCGACAACCCTTATTCTGTTGGTGGGGTAATCCCCCTTGAAACCAATATTTTCTGTAAAAAAGTGGTGGCGGAAAATGCGGCACTGTACGAGCGTAATGCGAGTATTAACCCAGAGTGGGACTCTAACCCTGAAGTGAGCGAGGATGGTTTTGAGTCATACTTAGGGGTTCCTATTCATTGGCCTGACGGTAGCGCATTCGGTACGCTGTGTGTGATGGACTTTAAAATCACATCATATGATATCAGTATGGTTGAGTTGATTGAGCATCTGCGAGATATGCTCGAAGATGACCTTATATTGATGCACCGCTTTAGTAAAATGCGCACGATTGCGATGCTAGACCCACTTACCAATATTTATAATCGTCGTGCAGTTGTTACTTTGGCTGAACATAAACGTGATATTGCGCTAAAAATGGCGTTGTTTTTTTATTGTATTTTTATCGACTTAGATGATTTTAAAGCAGTAAATGATCTATACGGACATACCACAGGCGATAAAGTACTGAGTAGTATTGCACAAGCGATAACAAGCGTCAGTCGAGATGATGATCTTGCTGGTAGGCTAGGTGGCGATGAGTTTTTGATGTTTGTGCAAGGACCAAATGGTGAATGGATTTCTGAATTAATGAAACGGCTAGAAGACCAGTTTGAATTACTATTGACGCGTAATGCATTGCCCAAAGTAACGTTTAGTTATGGTAGTGCCGTAACCGATGAAAAGTTCATTGATTTAGAGCAATTAATTGCCCAAGCTGATAAGTCGATGTATCAAGCAAAAACGGCACGGCGTAAGGTCTAATAACGACTCTATATTTGAATTTTTATGATTATGCAATTTGCTTTTCAGCTAAGTTTAATTCCATGGTCGCTTTGAGTAATCGGTATAAGTTTATAGATGCATCGATTTCTTCTTTACGGTTAGTTAAACTTTCAATATTTAACCCTAATGGAATATCTAAGTGTGCACAGCTTTGCAAGATTAAATCTAGATTTTCTCGGCAAATACGTATGGATTCACTCAAAGGACTTGCTGAGTCTAGCATGCGCCATTTTGTCGCCTCTGGCACAGAGATCCCTAACCACTCCATAAACTCTAGCGTTTTTTGTCCACCACAGGGAGTGAATGTTAAAATAATACGTTGTGGTGTGATCCCTTGCTGCTTACATGTACGGACATAGCTGGTGATTAAGTCGATTGTGGCTTGAGCATTATATACGGCTTGAGATATGAAAAATTTACACCCTTGAGCCGTTTTCTCGATTAATCGCTGTTGCTCATTTTTTTTATTTGCATGGCGTTCAGCGATGGTTACACCACCTAAGAAGAATGACTCTTGATGCTCTGAAAGTGCTTTATAAGCATCCGGTAAGCTTAACTTGATGTTGCCAGTAGAGGATGGACTGCCAACAAGTACGAGGTTATTGAGATCAAATTTATCTTTGCTGTTGGTTAACCAGTTTTTAAATTCGGATGCATCACGCTGTGCAACACTTTTATATGTGATCACATCAAGATGAGAAAGTGTTTTAATTAATTGGCTATATTCACATGGATCTACGGTATTTTTAAATGGGAATGGTCTAGGCGCTTGCGTACGGCTGCTTTCATCTTGAATATCGTAGATGACAACCCCATCATATTCGATTTCGTGTAATCTACCGAGTAATTTACTGGCGATGGTTTCCAATTGCGCTCTATCAGTCCCAATTTTTGGTGGTGTTGTACCTATAAGGTACACGCCTTGTTTAGGGTCTTGTATTTTCTCTTGCAGTGATAAAGCCATAATCCTCATTCCAGCCTAGGTCATTTTGATAGTGTAAATATAGCAGCCATTTAGACGTCTAGATAGATTTATTTGTTGAAACTTATTCAATAAACATGAATTATTTTCATGAGCTAAGCCATGCTGCTGTAATTTATCGACATATTTTTTTACATTTATCTGTCGAGTTCCGGTAAAAGTCGGGAGGATTTACGGCATAATTGCTCTGTTGAGTTAGCTAATAGCGCTAATTATAAAAATTGAGAGCAAGGAACACATATGAAATTTAAATTATTGGCAACGAGTTTGGCGGTAACACTCGCACTAACTGGGTGTATAAGTAATAACAGTAAACAAAATGTCGTTACAACAGAGAGTGCAGCGGTAAGTAACAAAGTATTTTCGCAAGAATATGTCATTGAAGAATTAGATAATGGCTTGCGGGTGATGATTGTGAAAACGGATTATCCAGACGTTGTTTCATTGCAGATCCCCGTATCAGTGGGATCTCGTGATGAAGTAGAAGCGGGTAAAACCGGTTTTGCCCATTTCTTTGAGCATATGATGTTTAAAGGATCTGAAAAATATCCGCAAGATGTGTATTCAGATATATTGAAAAATTCGGGTGTAGACAATCGAGCATATACAACCAATGATTATACGAACTATTACCTCAGCTTTTCAAAAGAGCACTTGAATAAAGTACTTGAAATTGAAGCAGATATTTTCCAAAATTTATCCTATACAGAAGAGCAATTTCGTACTGAAGCATTGACTGTAAAAGGTGAATACTTAAAGAACAATGCAAATCCGGTTCGCAAGTTATTGTCGGCAGTACGTAAAGAAGCCTTTGATACACATACCTATAAACACACGACTATGGGGTTTTTCGAAGACATTGAAGCGATGCCTGATCAAATGGCCTACGGACAGACATTCTTTGAGCGCTTTTATAAACCTGAATATGTGTCAATGATCATTGTGGGCGATGTTGACCCACAAGAAACAATGAATGCAGTGAAGCAACATTGGGGGAACTGGAAAAAAGGTGACTTCAAGGCTGAGGTACCGGTTGAACCAAAGCAAACTGAAGCAAAGTACGTGCATGAGCAGTTCGAAGGTATGCCTGGACATTGGTTATTGGTTTCTTATAAAGGCGCGCCATGGTTACCAGAAAAGAAAGACCGAGCGGCATTGGATTTGATCTCTGAGCTGTATTTTGGTGAGAACTCAGCACTTTATCAAGAGCTCGTGGTTGATAAACAAATCGCCAGTCAAATGTTTCCGTATAACCCTGAGACTAAAGATCCAGGATTATTGCATGTGTTTGTTAAAGTTGAGAAAGAGCAAGACTTAGCACGAGTTAGAGATGCCGTTAATCGTACGTACGCCGAAGCGCGCACTGAGCTAGTGGACGAAGATAAACTAGCCGCACTAAAATCAAACCGTAAATATAGCTTTATTAATGGCTTAGATTCATCGCAGGCCATTGCTTCAACGCTTGCCAGATATATGCATTTTAAGCGAGACCCTGAAGTGATAAATCAACTTTACTCATCAGCAGATTCGGTCACCTCGACAGATATTAGGGCCGTTGCGAATAAGTATTTTGTAGACACTAACCGTACAACGGTGACAATGTCAGATTTAGATAAAGTATCAGGCTTCGAAGAAGAGAAACCACTTTCAGTGCTTGTTAATCAAGCTAAACAGCCAGTGGAGCAGCACTTCAAGGTGTTGGATAAAACCAATAGCTCTCCGCTTGTTGATGTGAATTTACTGTTTTATACCGGTGCAGCTGCGGATCCTGCCGGTAAAAAAGGTGTTGCAGCACTAACGGCTGCCATGATCGCCAATGGGGGTTCACAAACTAAATCTTACAAAGAAATTCAAGCTGCGTTATATCCAATCGCAGGTAGCTTTGGGTATCAAATTGATAAAGAAATGATTTCATTGCATGGCCGTGTTCATAAAGACAATGCGCAGCAATGGTATGATTTAATTAGCGCACAGTTGTTAGAGCCTGGTTTTCGAGAGGATGATTTTAAACGTCTAAAGAAAGAGCTTATCGATGGGATTAAATCTGGGTTAAAATCATCTAATGATGAAGAGCTTGGAAAAGAAGTGCTTTATCACAAACTGTATCAAGGTCATCCATATGAAAGTTACAACTTCGGTGATTTGTCAGATCTAGAGGCATTAACACTTGCAGATGTGAAAGCGTTCTATCAGAGAGAGTTTACCCAAGCAAAACTCAATGTTGGGGTTACTGGTGCGCTTTCAAATACAGTTAAAGCACAGATGTTACGAGATTTAGCTAAATTACCTAAAGGGGAAGAAGCGCGTTTAATGGTGCCAGATGCGCCAGTATTAAGCGGTCGCCATGCAACAATTGTAGAGAAAAGTGCAAAGTCAACGGCGGTATCTTTTGGCTTTCCAATAGATACAATTCGTAGCTCTAAAGATTGGACTGCTTTGTGGTTAGTTCGCTCATACTTTGGTGAGCACCGTAGTTCAAACAGTTTCTTGTATAAGCGTATTCGCCAAACCCGTGGCATGAACTATGGGGATTACTCTTATATTGAGTATTTCCCACGCGGCATGTTCCAGACAAAACCTGATGCGAACTTAGGGCGTTCGGAGCAAATATTTCAAATCTGGTTACGTCCATTACGCTCAAATAATGATGCACACTTCGCAACACGCGTTGCAAAATTTGAGTTAGATAAACTGATTGCCAATGGTATGAGTGACAAAGATTTTAATGCGACGCGTAACTTTTTGAGTAATTTTGTACCGCAACTTGTTGCGAGCCAAAGTCGCCAATTAGGGTATGCCCTAGACGGGGAGTATTATAATACTGGGAACTTCGTTGAGTATGTGCGCAAGCAATTGGCCACTTTAACAGTAGATGACGTAAACCGGGTGATTAAAGAGACACTACAAACAGAGAATATGCATTACGTATTCATCACAGGGGATGGTAAAGACATGCAACAACGTTTGGCGTCTGAGCAAGTATCTCCTATGAAGTATAATTCAGATAAACCTGATACTTTAATTAATGAAGATAAGCACATTGAGAGCTATCAGTTATCAATTCCAGCAGCAAATATTGATGTGCAAGATGTGAAACGACTCTTTGAGTAAACGACTTTATCATTATTGAAGTAAGTAATAAGGCCGCGAGTATATCGCGGCTTTTCTGATTAATGACTAACCTCAGCTCTGGATCAGCGAATTTGCCCAATAAAGCTATTTTTTTTCACTCTCGGCGTTGCTTTCATTTGTAATAGCCCGCTATTACTGCATAAAAGCGCCTTGATATTGAACAAAATATCATCATTTGAATGTACGTAAGTTTGTTTTCAAAATATTTCCTATTCCAAAACCCTTATCCAAACCTGAGGTTAACTAGGTAAAATAATCAACGGCAGCGCTTCCCCAGACGAACGCAACAATCACTAACGTAAGTGTAACTGCGGCAGACCCCATATCTTTTGCCCTGCCCGATAATACGTGGTGGGACTTACTGACTCTGTCAGTGAGGGCTTCGATTGCCGAATTCAGTAATTCAACAATCAACACCAATAGCAATACACTAATGAGTAATGCCCAATGTGTGATACTTTTAGCCAGAAAAAATGAGCTGGGGAATAATATCAGTATTAAATAAAGCTCTTGTCTAAATGCGGCTTCTTCTTGATATGCAGCAATTAACCCCTCTATCGAACAACGAGTGGCATTGATGATTCTCACAACGCCAGTGCCATTGGGTTTGCTTGTTTGTGCCATGAGTTGCCCTATGTTAAATATAAATTAACCTAACATGTTGAACTTAATATAAAGGTGCGCATATTTATACCATCCATTTGTGACTTCATCATGACCAAAGCGCTGATATGATTGCTCTACAAAGAGCAGTTTGTTATAACTAATACCGAGAAGGTTTTGAATAGCAGTAACATATCCTATGTTTAGCCGTTAGAATCAGCGAATACTACCTCCATATTTAGGTTTCCTTATGCGTCATGAAATTTGGCAACAACTTCAAAAAGAGGCTAAAGAATTAGTCAATGTAGAGCCTTTGCTCGCCAGCCATGTTTACTCTAGTGTGCTTAATCATGAATGTTTGGGCTCTGCATTAAGTTTTATTGTGGCCAATAAACTTGCAGATGGGGTGGTGTCTGCATTTACCATTAGAGAGTTATTTGACCAAGCCTTTGTTGATTGTGACAAAATGTTGACTCATGTGGCACATGATATAAAAGCTGTTAAAGATCGAGACCCTGCTGCCGATAGTTACTTAACAGTAATTTTGAATCTGAAAGGTTTTCATGCGATACAAGCACATCGACTTGCCCACTGTTTATGGCGACAAAACAGAAAAGAGCTGGCTAGGTTTGTTCAAAGCCGTACCTCCGAAGTATTTGGTGTTGACATCCATCCTGCTTGTAAAGTCGGTCATGGCATTATGTTTGATCATGCGACTGGTATAGTCATAGGGGAAACTGCCATCATAGAAGATAACGTTTCTATTTTGCAGTCAGTCACTTTAGGTGGTACAGGTAATGAACAAGGCGATCGACATCCAAAAATACGTGCCGGTGTATTAATTGGAGCGGGAGCAAAAGTGCTTGGTAACATTGAAGTAGGGGAAGGAGCTCGAATTGGTGCGGGTTCAGTGGTACTAAACCCCGTAAAACCACATACAACGGTTGTGGGGATCCCTGCGAAAGTGGTGGGCAAGCCGAGTTGTCCATGTCCAGCAGAAAGCATGAATCAAAACTTCTTAGAAGATCAACCTCAGTCAGTGAACGACTCTTATACGAGTGCGATGCTGTAACTTATTTTACCGCTAAATTATATTAGGGGCTGTTGATCTTTCAGGTTCTTTTTAGCACCCCTTTCTCTTTGTTGCTTAATATTCGCTTAGATTACTAGGCCACATATTAAGCGCCGCGATAAAAGCATGCTCAAAGAGAACAAAAATAGAACAGCAAAGATCAACAGCCCCTAGCCACTAGGGCATGGTTTCGAACATACCTTGTCCCTGACAACACCTTTTCCTACCAAGCAAGATAAAAATGGCGAGTACTTAGATAAAGCTACTTTGAATTCGCTGTGATTTTAGTTATTTGAGAATGTACCATCCCGTCATTAAATTGTGTCGTTATAGCTTGGCCATTTTGGAGCTGAGCAATCGATTTTATGACTGTTTTATTTGTTTTTGTAATGCTATATCCTCGCGCTAGTACACTTAACGGGCTAACACTGTCTAACCTTGCAGCGAGTAAAGCCAATTGGCTTTGTTGTTCAGTTTGCTTGCGTTGTTGTAACCGGTGTAATTGTTGTTGTAATTGACTTAGGCGCTGCTTTGCAATGTTAATGTGCGCTTTAGGGTGTTGATGTTCTAATTTTTGCTCTAGCAAATTCATACGGTTTATGAGGGTGTGTTGACGTTGATTAAAAGCACGCTGCAAACGCATTGAAAGCTCATCAACACGCTGAGATTGCTGCATTAATTGGTTTTTTGGGTGTTGCAATCGTAGTCGTTGAGATAGTACTTGTACATGCTGTTTTGCATGTGCAATATGGTTGTTTGCAGCTTTACTCAGCTGGTTTTTATAACTTTGAACCTCAGCGAGTAAAACCTCTTGGTCTGGACTGACTAATTCAGCAGCTGCAGAGGGCGTTGCGGCTCGTAAATCAGCCGTGTAATCTGAAATAGTGGTATCTATTTCATGGCCAACCGCACTAATCACAGGCAACGTGCTGGCAAATACGGCACGTGCTAATAGCTCTTCGTTAAAGCACCATAGATCTTCGAGTGAACCACCACCACGACCTATGATTATGACATCGACTTCGTTACGTTGATTAGCAAGTTGAAGCTTTTCTATTAATTGATAATGTGCGTCTTTGCCTTGTACTTGTGAGGGATAAATAACCACTTCTAATTGTGGGGCTCTACGCTGTAGCACGGATAAAATATCTTTAATTGCAGCGCCTGTGGCAGAAGTGATGACTCCTATTTTATTGATTTTTGCAGGCAAAGGCTTTTTATGGACACTACCAAATAGCCCTTCTGCTGCGAGCTTTAACTTGAGTGCATCATACTGTTGTTTCAGCAGGCCTTCACCCGCTGCCTCCATATGTTCGACGATGACTTGGTAATCACCTCTTGGCTCATAAACCGAGATACGCGCGCGTAATGTCACTTGTGAACCATTGACGGGGCGATAGCTGCATTGGCGATTATTACCGCGCCACATTGCGGCTTTGACTTGCGCTTTTTCATCTTTGAGTGAAAAATACCAATGACCTGACGCAGGGGCAACAAAATTAGAAATTTCTCCAGTAAGCTGAATTTGAGCAAAACCTTGCTCTAAAATAGCTCGGATCTCTTTGTTTAATCTAGAAACGGTATAAACATGTTGGGGTATAGTACTGCGCGATTGATAGCTCAATTTAGTTTCTCCAAGTGCCATTGCGGAGTACTTTATCATATTTTTTGATAATATTTATTTACTCGCATGGGGAACGCTGATAAAATTTGCACGCAATTCCTTATACTCAGTTCCACGTGAGAGAAACCGCAAACATGCTAAGAATTGCCAAAGAAGCCCTAACCTTCGATGATGTGCTATTAGTTCCAGCACACTCTACTGTTTTACCTCATACCGCAAATCTATCGACGCGTTTAACGCGTGGTATTGAATTGAACTTACCGCTTGTATCTGCTTCTATGGATACCGTTACCGAAGCGCGTTTAGCGATTGCGTTAGCGCAAGAAGGTGGTATTGGTTTTATTCATAAGAATATGACAATTGAAGAGCAAGCTCGTAACGTACGTAAAGTAAAAACGTACGAAGCGGGGATTGTTTCTTTTCCAGTAACGGTGACCTCAGATTTAACCATTGAAGACGCATTGCTACTTGCTGAAGAAAAAGGCTTTTCAGGTTTTCCTGTAACTGGTGCCGACAATCAGCTTGAAGGGATTGTAACGAGCCGCGATATGCGTTTCGAAACAAAACTTGAACAGCCAGTCTCGACTGTAATGACGAAAAAAGACAAGTTAGTGACAGTTAAAGAGGGCGCATCTCGTGAAGAAATTCTTGGTTTAATGCATGAGCACCGAATCGAAAAGATTTTGGTTGTTGATGATGCATTTAAGCTTAAAGGCATGATCACGGTTAAGGATTATCAAAAAGCCCAAGAAAAGCCGAATGCATGTAAAGATGAGCGAGGTCGTCTTCGTGTTGGTGCTGCTGTAGGTGTTGGTGCGGGTACTGATGAACGCATTGCAGCATTGGTTGATGCAGGTGTTGATGTATTGCTTATTGATACTTCTCATGGTCACTCACAAGGTGTACTTGACCGTGTTAAAGAAACGCGTACTGCATTCCCTGATTTACAAATCGTTGCAGGTAACGTTGCAACAGCTGAAGGTGCGATTGCCCTTGCTGATGCAGGCGTTGACGCGGTTAAAGTGGGTATTGGCCCAGGATCAATTTGTACAACACGTATCGTAACTGGCTGTGGTGTGCCACAGATCACTGCTATTTCTGATGCAGTTGAAGGTCTTAAAGGTCGCGATATTCCTGTTATTGCTGATGGCGGTATTCGTTTCTCAGGTGATGTTGTTAAAGCATTGGTTGCAGGTGCGTCATGCGTCATGGTGGGTTCAATGCTCGCGGGTACTGAAGAGTCTCCAGGAGAAGTTGAGTTGTATCAAGGCCGTTATTACAAATCGTACCGTGGCATGGGTTCATTGGGTGCAATGAATCAAAAAGAAGGGTCGTCAGACCGTTACTTCCAAAACTCAAAGCAAGCTGAAAAGTTAGTACCAGAAGGCATTGAAGGTCGTGTTGCTTACAAAGGACCTATTGCGACTATTATTCACCAACAAGTTGGTGGTATTCGCAGTGCTATGGGCCTAACCGGATGTGCTGATATTTTTGAACTAAATACTAAACCACAGTTTGTGCGTGTTACATCTGCTGGTATGGGTGAATCGCATGTACATGATGTGCAGATCACCAAAGAAGCGCCTAACTATAGAATGGGCTAACACACTGAAATTCAGCGTGTTTAAATGGGCTAGCATATGCTAGCCCTTCTTAATTTTAAGTAAAGTTCGTTTTTGTGCTTTACTAAATTGATACCAATATAGCGAAGTTAACTCAGAGTAGTTTATTTCGGTTGGTGTGAGTCGTTTCCTAACTACGAGATTATCAATGAGCAAAGACATCCATGATTCCCGCATTTTGATTTTAGACTTCGGTTCACAGTACACGCAGCTAATTGCGCGTCGTATTCGTGAGATCGGTGTTTATTGTGAGCTATGGGCTTGGGACGTGACCGAAGAGCAGATCCGTGAATTTAATCCGCAAGGTATTATTTTATCGGGTGGCCCAGAGTCGACTACTGAAGATGATAGCCCAAGAGCACCTGAGTACGTATTTAACGCTGGCGTGCCAGTATTAGGCGTATGTTACGGCATGCAAACAATGGCGATGCAGTTGGGTGGCTTAGTTGAAAGCTCTGACAAAAAAGAGTTTGGTTATGCCCGTGTTGAGAAAGTGGGTGACTGTAAGTTATTTGATCAAATTCAAGATCACATTGAAGACGGCACTGACTTTTTAGATGTGTGGATGAGCCACGGCGATAAAGTAATCTCAATTCCTGACACATTTACGACGACAGCACGTACAGATACGTGCCCTCATGCTGCGATGTCGTGGGAAGAAAAGCGCTTCTATGGCGTGCAGTTCCACCCTGAAGTGACACACACCCAGCAAGGCTTGCGTTTATTAGAGCGTTTTGCAATCGACATTTGTGGTTGTGAGAAGTTATGGACGCCAGCACAAATTATTGACGACGCGATTGCGCGTATTAAAGAAAAAGTAGGGGATGACGAAGTTATCCTTGGCTTATCTGGTGGGGTTGATTCATCCGTAGTTGCGATGCTCATTAACCGTGCAATTGGTGATAAACTGACTTGTGTATTTGTTGATAACGGTTTGCTTCGTTTAAACGAAGGTCAGCAAGTCATGGATATGTTTGGTGACAAGTTTGGTTTGAACATCATCAAAGTAGATGCTGAAGCCCAATTTTTGAAAGACCTTGAAGGCTTATCAGACCCTGAAGAAAAACGTAAAGCGATTGGCCATACTTTTATTGATATCTTTGACGAAGAGTCGAAGAAACTGGTTAATGCTAAATGGCTTGCACAAGGGACTATCTACCCTGATGTGATTGAGTCTGCCGCATCTGCTACAGGTAAAGCACATGTGATCAAATCACATCACAATGTTGGCGGCCTGCCAGATGATATGGAAATGGGGCTGGTTGAACCATTACGTGAATTGTTCAAAGATGAAGTACGTAAGATTGGTTTAGAGCTCGGCTTACCTTACGATATGCTTTATCGTCACCCATTCCCAGGACCTGGTCTTGGTGTACGTGTACTTGGTGAAATTAAGAAAGAGTATTGTGATTTATTGCGTCGTGCAGATGCTATCTTTATTGAAGAACTACATAAAGCCGACCTTTACCATAAGGTGTCTCAAGCATTTACAGTATTCCTACCAGTGAAGTCTGTGGGTGTGATGGGTGATGCACGTAAGTATGATTGGGTTGTATCATTACGCTGTGTTGAAACCATTGATTTCATGACCGCGCGTTGGTCACACTTACCTTATGACTTCTTAGGGTTAGTTTCTAACCGTATTATCAACGAGATTGATGGAATCTCGCGTGTTGTTTACGATATTTCAGGTAAACCACCGGCAACTATCGAGTGGGAATAACCACATATTAGGGGCTGTTGATCTTTCAGGTTCATTTTTGCAGCAGTTTGATTGGATTTTATACAAGGCAGAGGCTGCGTAGCATGGTTATTCCATGTGAGTCAGCCGATAACATAGTAGAAAAGCCAATCAAGCGCTGCCTACCGGTTCTTTTGAGCCTCCCTTTCTCTTTGTTGCTTAATATTCGCTTAGATTACTAGGCCACATATTAAGCGCCGCGATAAAAGCACGCTCAAAGAGAACAAAAATAGAACAGCAAAGATCAACAGCCCCTAGTGACTTAGTTTGCTAATATTAAAGGCGAATATGTTAAATATTCGCCTTTTTGTTTATTTAAGAAGCAGTTAAAGCGTAATTCATGAAATAACGCTTTACCTTTTATAAAACATCTCTATAATTCGTCGTCATTGCAGGGGCGTAGTTCCAATTGGTAGAACAGCGGTCTCCAAAACCGATGGTTGCGGGTTCGAGTCCTGCCGCCCCTGCCACTTCCTTTTTTACTTCATATTTTATACCCTAAAGTCACATTCAGTTTTATATATTCGCAGGTTTTTATGCACCCATTGCATGCTGAAGTTCTAGAAATTATGCCTTTAAGATTAAAACAAGCGGATCATACTGGCACCTGCTCGAATACGCAGACCGTATTGACGCTCAATCCTCAACTGTTGAGTGATATACAATTGGTCGACTCCTTAATTGATTTGAGCGTCATTTACCAAGGTGCTGATGTTGGCATAACCGAAAAGCACCTTTTGCTTCCCAATGCACAGCTGAACTCGCAGCAAAAGCGTCAATTATGGAAACTACTAAGTGAATACTGAAATTAAGCACGATATGTTGGCAACGCTAACACTCAATGAGTTGATGACCATAGAGCGTGCTTGTCACGGGTTCCCTTGGTCTGAAAATACCATGCAAACTTGTTTGGCGGGCCGTTATTTTAACGGTGCACTGTATTGTGATGAAAAATTGGCTGGCTTTTACATTGGCGAGCGTGCTGGGCCCGATAATACCTTAATGGATATTTGTATTACACCGGCATATCAAGGTCGAGGGTTAGCAAAAGCGTTGCTTAATGACTTTGTGGCACGCAGTGAAACAATGTCAGCCGAGAATGTATTTTTAGAAGTACGCGCATCGAATGTTGCTGCAATTGGTTTATATACTCAAGCAGGGTTTACCGAAGTGGGGATACGTAAGGATTATTACCCGAGCACACAAGGTAAAGAAGACGCAATACTCATGGCACTAACCCTCAGCTTTACGATGGGATAATTAAAGCCTGTATGTGCATCCGAATAGCACATATAGGCATATTAAGTTCAATTGGCGACTTTAAGTGATTGTTGGTTTTTCAGTGTGTATTTAATGGCTTCAGTTAAGTTGAGTAACGCATATTGCCATTGCGCTTGATTGTTTGTCCGTAAGCTTTGCTCTAAGTCATCAGCAGCACTGTGAATATTCATAAAACCAAAGCAACCAGCGCTACCCTTTAAACTGTGGGAAAGGGCTCTGAGAGACTCCCATTCTTGATTGTCATAATAAGACTCAAGTTGGGTTAAGTACTCAGGTAGCTTTGCAATGTAGTTTTGACTGATCTGCATGAACTTTTCACTTTGTAATAAAGAATCCCATTGAGACTGGCTGGCATCTTCAAGTTGAAGGTGTTCGAGAAGTACAGCACCTAACTCTGTTTTATCAATAGGCTTACCGAGCGTTTCATTACAACCTGCCGCGAGGTAAGTATCAACGTCTTGTTTCATTACATTCGCAGTGAGCGCAATAATAGGCCCATCGTAGGCGGCATGTCTGAGCATTTCAGTGGCTTCAAGCCCGCCCATAACCGGCATTTGCATGTCCATTAAAATCAGGTTGTAGTCATTGACGAGTGCTTTTTCTACCGCTTCAGCCCCATTTTTGGCAATATCGGGCGTGATCCCCCAAGCTTGTAAGAGGAGCGTCACTAATACTTGGTTATCTGGATTATCTTCAGCAAGTAAAATATGGGCATCTATGTGAGTATTAGATAGCTCTTGAGAAATGTCTTGCTCAGGTATCGACTTAGATAGCTCATAGGTCAGTTCATAGTCGCTACATTGATAATTACCTGCAATATGGATTGTAAATCGGCTACCAACACCTTGCTCACTGTGCACCTCAACGTCGCCACCCAACAGCTGAGCTAAATTTTTGGAAATACATAACCCCAAGCCAGTACCACCAAAGCGCCGAGTGGTTGTGCTATCGGCTTGCTCAAAAGGCTTAAATACACGATTGATTTCAGCTTGAGACATACCAATGCCGGTGTCTTCGACAACAAATTGAAATTGCTGCAGAGTTTCATTAAAGGACACTGTGATCTTTATGCCGCCAAACTCAGTAAACTTCACGGCATTGGTTGCGATGTTTAAGAGGATTTGCTTGAGCCTGGTAATATCGCTGTGCATTACTTTAGGTAACGGGAATTGGTAATCAATAGAGAATGACAATAACTTCTCTTGCGCCATAGGTGCCATAATGGAATCAATATCTTCGAGTAAAGGTTGTAATTCCAGCGCATTTTGTTCAACAGCGAGTTTTTCAGCCTCAATTTTGGATAAGTCTAGGATATTGTTTATGAGTTCTAATAGATGTTTTGAGTTTCGTAACACGGTATCTAAGTGGTGACGAGTACCTTTCGCATCTGGGTTGTGTAAAAGTTGCTCAGTAAAGCCCATGATGGCCGTCAAAGGCGTTCGGATCTCATGACTCATATTGGCTAAAAATCGGCTCTTAAGTTCATTGGCCTGTTTGGCTTGTGTAATCGCACCACCAAGCTGTTTGTTCATTTCTTCTAATGCGCGGGTACGGTTGTCGACTTTTTCTTCTAGGTGATGTTTATATTCTTCCAACTCACCTTGGAAATCTCTGATTTGTTTCACCATATGATTAAAGTCGTGGAACAAGGTGCCAACCTCATCATTACCTTGTGTTGGTAGGTAAACTGACAAATCGCCATCGCCCACACGATGACTTGCTTCACCTAATAATTCAATGGGGTTGAGGAGTAAATTACGCACCACGATAAAAATGAGAATGGGTAATATAATGACTGACAGAATAACAATCAGCGCTGTAATTAAGCTAATGGCTTTACCTGAATGGTAGAGTAAAGATTTCGGTATCGTGGATAAATAGTAATACCCCCCGCTGAGTTGCACGGCATAGAGCATACGTTCAACATTATCGATACTTTCTAAATTTATAGCGTTGAGCGTGCCTTTATCGGCGACTTCATGTATTTGTTCAATTTCATCAGGTGACAAGTAGTTGCTGAATAGTTGTTTGTCTGAGCTGAAAAGAATTTCACCGCCATCAGTCACGAGTAAGTTTAAGGTATTGTCATAAGCCGATTCAAAAATACTTGAATTGATAATAGATGGGTCAACGCGAACAATAATATAACCTTGTTGATTCGGTTGTTTTAATTGTAAATTTACACCATATATGCGCTGCACAAAGTAGAGGTGTGTGGTGCCTTTGGCTGTTGCTACCATAAATTGTTGTTGTCTGAGATTGTTATTAATGACTTGACTGAAAAAAGGGTAGCTTACTGGCGCTTGGCTCAAGTTATTTGCGTGATACGCTTTACTATTTCCTTTTGGCCCCACCAAATTAATACTTAAAATGTCTGGGTAGGCTTCACTGTAGCTGGCAAATACGTCCACTAATGCGCTGAGTTTAGAGGTATTGGAAACTGTATCTACATTGGTTTGGTTAAGAAAATCCATCAAAACCGGAGAGTTAGACAAAAGCTTTGTTGTAGATTGGTATATTTCAATGTAATTGAACATTTTTTGTTGTTGTTGTTCAACAAAGCGACTCACGGTAAGTTTGGCTTGTTTTTGTGTTGAGCTCGTCACATTTGTGAGTGTAAATCCACCAAGAAACAACAAAGGCAAGATCACCAAGGGGGTGATGTACCATAACAACTTAATACTTAACTTACTTGTTTTCATTGCTTTACAAATATATCCGTATGGTTGAGCTGCATGAGTAGCCATTCTTAATGCACGTTAGCCTAATCGTAAGCCAATGCTGCACTTTTCACAAGAAAACGTGTTAGTGTGAGGCTAATTGAGTAACTATTTTATCTAGTTGCTATATTTTATGCTTATTTTTGATGTGGTTTGAGATATAAATTCAAGCTGTTACGCGGTATTTGACGTCGCGTTAAGGGCGATGTATTGAAAGTCGATTGCATTGGCAAATGCATACGTTATTTATCGCGTTATGCGGTTTAAAATAAGCGAAGAAGGTATTGAAAATGGTGTGCCCCAGCGACGCGGATGCTGATGTCAGCCCTCGAACCCTAAGGTTCAAGGCGGAACGCAACAGCCTACCGTAGGCTTCTCGGTACATGCCGAGCTTGCACAATAGTAAGCAAACTACGTCCCTAAATAAAGTTTATCGGCTCAGGGACTTAATCGGCTGTCCAACGAGCTAGGGAACCTATTCAGTATATAAAACATCTGCGTCAGTAGAAACCTAAAATGCAAAATACTTCACTGTTTGCTGCTAATTTATGCTGCATTGCTAGTTTACTAAACGACACGTTTGATTTTTAACCTAGCACATACAATTGCTTGGAGTTGCTATACTTCGAGTGGTAGCATTAACAAACTAAATTGTGAGTGTAAGAAATACTGATGAGCGAATTAAAAGATTATACCCAAGCCCAATTGGTGCTAGAAAAAAACGACATTTATGTAGCCCCTGCTGAAGTACATGGTGCCATCAGTGGTTTATTAGCTTGCGGCCTTAATATTGAAGCAAAAGAATATTTGGGCTTACTCAGTGATGTGTTTAATGAAGGTCAAAACTTCAATGAAGAACTGAAGCAGTTTTTTGCTGAAATGTATAAGCATGTTATTGAGCACTTTAATGAAAGCGAGTTTCAGTTTGACCTGTTCTTACCAAGCGAAGATGAGTCATTGCTCGACCAAGCCAATGCCTTGGTAGGCTGGGTGTCAGGTTTTTTACTCGGATTTGGTTTAAAGCAAAAAGATTATGGTAAGTTGTCGGCTGATGTAAAAGAAGTGATCAGCGACTTTACTGAGATCACCAAGCTTGATACGCATTTCGATGACAGTGAAGAAGATCAACAAGCACTGCATGAAATTATCGAATACATTCGGGTTTCGGCATTACTGTGTTTTGCTGAAATGGGCAAAGAGCCAGAAGCTGGCACAACTTCAAAGACGCTACACTGATGATCACAACACATGAATTTTTAGAGCGCCGTACTCGGGTGCTTGCTGAATTGGATACTGGTTCAGTTGCGGTTATCCCTGCTGCAGTAGAGCTAACACGCAGTAGAGATACCGAATACGCATTTCGACAAGACAGTGATTTTTTCTACTTAACAGGCTTCAATGAACCGGATGCTGTTCTCGTGCTGAGTAAAGATAGCAAGGGTAAAGGGAAAAGCAGTTTGTTTTGCCGTAATAAAGATAAAGTTGCTGAAATTTGGCACGGCCGCAGACTGGGTTTTGAGCGTGCTAAGCAAGATTTATTAGTAGATGATACGTTTCCATTAAGTGATTTAGACGATACGCTTTTAAGCTTGGTGAATGGCAATCGTATTCTGTATTACGGACAAGGTACATACCCGGCATTTGACGATAAAATCTGGTCAATTATGAATACGCTCAGAGGCGCGCCTAAAAAAGGCTATCGAGCACCTGAAATTATCAAAGACATTCGCCCTATTTTGCATGAAATGCGATTGTTTAAATCAGACGCAGAAATTGCCGTAATGCGCCAAGCGGCACACATAAGTTGTGATGCGCATAAGCGGGCAATGCGTTTTGCAAGTGCTGATGCGACTGAATACCAGCTTGAAGCTGAAATACATCATCATTATGCAATGAATGGTGCACGCCACCCAGCGTATGGCACGATTGTGGGTTCTGGAAACAACGCCAATATTTTGCATTACACTGAAAATAGCGATCAGTTGCACAATGGTGACCTCGTTTTAATCGATTCAGGGTGTGAGCTTGAAGGCTATGCTGCTGACATTACACGTACCTTTCCGGTATCGGGTCAGTTCAGCGAACCGCAAAAAGCACTGTATGAGCTTGTATTGGCTTCTCAAGAAGCGGCATTTAAGCAAGTAAAGCCGGGTAGTACTTTAGTGAAAGCGAATCATGCGGCAATGACAGTAATGACGCAAGGTTTGATCGACCTCGGTATTTTAGCGGGCGATTTAGATACACTCCTAGACAAGCAAGCTTGTAAAGCGTTTTATATGCATGGTTTGGGTCATTGGTTAGGCTTAGATGTGCATGATGTTGGTGAATATAAATTAGATGAAGCTGACAGACCATTTGAGCCAGGTATGGTGTTGACGATTGAACCTGGTTTGTATTTTGATGAAGATGCACAAGTTCCCTCGCAGTTTCAAGGTATTGGCATACGAATTGAAGATGATTTGCTTATCACTCATGATGGTTTTGAAAACTTAACTGCGGGTGTCCCAAAAACCATTGCAGAGATAGAAGCGCTAATGCAACAGTAGGAGAATCGGTTGCAACAGTTTGATGTATTAATTGTAGGGGGCGGTATGGCTGGTGCAACCGCTGCCTTGGCAATCAAAAAACAATGCCCCACATATCACATTGGTGTTATTGAAGCCTTTGAACCTCAAGGGCAAACACATCCTAGCTTTGACGATCGCAGTATTGCATTGGCAGAGCAGTCTGTATCGTATTTAAAGCGGCTTGGGTTATTTAATCCACAGTGGTCATTTGCACAAGCCATACATCAAGTCCATGTGTCTGATCGGGGCCACTTTGGAAAAGCTGATATAGATCATCAACATTATAACTGTGATGCGCTAGGGTATGTGGTGGAAGTCAACCCGTATGGTAATGAATTACATCGGCAGCTGCAAAGTGCAGATATTGGTATGTTTTGTCCAGCCAATGTGGCCCAGTTGGAGCAGAAAATAGACCATGTGATAGTGACGCTCACAACGGGTGATTTATTGAGTGGCAAGTTGCTGGTGTTAGCTGATGGCGCTAAGTCGCCAACACGGGATAAGTTGCAGTTAGGGTTTACGAGTAAGGCGTATGAACAAGGCGCATTAATTGCGAATGTTGAAGTGGCTGGTGGGCATGATGGTCAGGCATTTGAGCGTTTTACTGAACATGGCCCGATGGCGTTGTTACCTATGAGTAAAGATCGCTACTCATTAGTGTGGTGTATGCACCGTGATCAGCTGCACGAATATCAAACTATGACAGATACGCAGTTTATAGAGGCACTACAAAGTGCATTTGGTTTCCGTGCTGGTATTTTTACCCAAGTAGGCGAAAGAGCTCAGTACCCACTTGTGCTGGGCAAAGTTGACCGTGTCGTTCATCACCGCGCTGTGGTGATAGGGAATGCTGCACATGCAATTCATCCAATTGCAGGGCAGGGGTTTAACCTTGGTGTACGTGATATTCAATCGCTCGTATCGTTAATCGAAAAGTACCCTAGAGAGGCGATGGGAGAATTTGCATTTACGCATGAATTTGAGCAAAGCCGGCTCGCGGATATTGATCATGTGATGGCATTAACTGATGGACTCGTTAGATTATTTTCAAATAGTTCGCGATTGGTTGCGCTGGGCCGCAACTGTGGATTGCTGGCGATGGCATTGTCTACACGCTTAAAAAGCCCGTTGGCGAAGCAATTAATGGGTCATGTGAGAAAAGGAAACAAGTAATGCAACAAGCGCAAGTTTGTATTGTTGGTGGCGGTGCCGTAGGGTTAACTCTGGCTTTGGGGTTAGCGAAAAAAAATATCAGTGTCATAGTGATAGATAGTGGTTGTGAGCCACAGTCTTTGGCTGATAGTTTTGCAAACCGAGTGAGCGCAATAAGCCTTGCGAGTCAAACTTTATTTGAGTCTCTGGGTGTATGGCAAAGTATTAGTGCAATGCGCGCGATGCCTTACACCCATATGGATGTTCGGGATCAAGACAGCTTCGGAAAAATTACATTTAATAGCGCAGAATTAGATTTACCTGAGCTTGGTCATATTATTGAAAATGACGCAATCCGTTTTGGGCTATTTGTGGCTTTACAGCAACAACCTAGTGCCACCTTATGTTTTGAGACCCGTTATCAAGCAATTCACCAAACCGACAGTGATGTATTGATCACGTTGGAGTCGGGGATGCCGGTGATGGCCAAATTACTGGTCGCTGCAGATGGAGCAAATTCGGCGATACGAACCCAGTTTAAAATGCCATTGACGTTTTGGGATTATGACCACAATGCGATTGTGGCAACGGTTAAAACGCAACAACCGCATAATGCCACGGCACGGCAAATATTTTTAGATACTGGACCGTTGGCATTTTTACCCTTAAATGATGCATATCATCATTCTATTGTATGGTCGACCTCACCTGATGAGGCTAAGCGCTTAATGGCGTTACCTGCTACTGAATTTAATAAAGCACTAAATGTAGCAATAGATAGCCAATGTGGCTTGTGCGAAGTGGCAGACGATAGAGCCGTTTTCCCACTAAAAATGCGCTATGCTCAGCAATGGCTTAGTGGCAAAGTTGTATTGATGGGGGATGCAGCACATACTATTCACCCGTTGGCTGGGTTAGGGATGAACTTAGGGCTTAAAGATGCGGCTTCATTAATTACGTGTTTAACTCAAGATGGGGAGTTTGCGTCCATGCGCACACTTCGTGAGTATGAGCGAAGTCGTAAGCTCGATGCGCAAAAACACATTGCCATGATGCAAGGCTTAAAAGAGTTATTTGAAGGCGGGCATCCGGTTAAAAAATTATTACGTGGAGTGGGCCTAAGCCTAGTGGATAATTTGGGACCGATAAAAACATTGTTTGCGAAGGAAGCTGTGGGCAAATAGGGCGAGCGAGAACATTCTTAGTTGCATATGGATTCTGACCTATGTCAGAAAGACGATATAGAATCAGAAAGACGATATAGAATCAGAAAGGCGATATAGTGGAACAGTATCGTTGGCCTGATGCTCAATGTTATCGCTGCCCTGGACTGTACTTTATCGTCGTTGAAAAGTTCAATATTACCGCGGTTCTTAATTTTTACTTTATCGTTGCCCTGAATTGGTTTCAGGGTCTATTCGCTGTTGCGCTGTAAATAAGTTGAGCATGGATTCTGACCTACGTCAGAAAGACGATATAGAGTCAGAAAGATGATATAGAATCAGAAAGACGATATAGAGAAACAATATCGTTGGCCTGAAGCTCAATGTTATCGCTGCCCTGGACTGTACTTTATCGTCGCCCTGAACTGGTTTCAGGGTCTATTCGCTGTTGCGCTGTAATCAGTTGAGCATGGATTCTGACCTACGTCAGAAAGACGATATAGAGTCGGAAAGATGATATAGTGAAACAGTATCGTCGCCCTGAACTGGTTTCAGGGTCGATTCGCTGTTGTGCTGTAATAAGTTGAGCATGGATTCTGACCTACGTCAGAAAGACGATATAGAGTCAGAAAGATGATATAGAATCAGAAAGACGATATAGAGAAACAGTATCGTTGGCCTGAAGCTCAATGTTATCGCTGCCCTGGACTGTACTTTATCGTCGTTGCGAACTTCAATATTACCTATGCCCTGAACTGTACTTTATCGTCGTCCTGAATTTTAACTTTATCGTCGTCCTGAACTTGATTCAGGATCCATTGACTCAGAACTAATAATGGAACACAGTTAACTTAATCGTAGCGCAATAAATTCGGCTAACTTATCAACAGCGTGAACTGACTCTGCCGAGTTTTTCACTAAACAAATATCAATATCTCCCAATTCAGGTAAATGTTTGGTATTGGCTTGGTAGCTCAGGTCGCTGGGGACAGTACTTTTAGCGAGTACCGTCACCCCTAACCCTTCTTTTAAGGCTGCAATTAGCCCAGTTAGATCGGCATTGCTGTAAATGATACGATGTTTTAGTCCTGCTTGCTGCAGCGCTTCAATGGCTCTGCGGCGATAAATGCAACCTTCTGGTGCCGTTACCAATGTGACCACTTGGTTTGTATCTTTGATTAAAGATAAATCGCCGACCCATACTAATTGATCTTGCATGAAAACGGGGAATTGTTCAGACCCCGTTTGTTCATTTAGAGCCAATACCAGGTCGAACTGATCTTGACGAGAGACGGAAAGTAAATGTTTACTCAAGCGCGATTTTACTTCTAGAGAGACATCGGGATACAAAGCTACAAAGTCGCCAATAATAGAAGGCAGTATGCGTGCCGCAAATTCGCTGGGAATACCTAAGCGTACTTTGCCTGTTACGCTCTCAGAAGTGAACTGCTGTAAAATAGCATCGTTGTGCTGCAGCATTTGCTTGGCAAGGGGCAGTAATAACTCGCCATATTGATTGAGCACCTGACGTTGGCCTTGTTTTTTAAACAGTTTACAATTGAGCATATCTTCAAGGCGCTTAATTTGCAGTGAAACCGCCGGTTGAGATAACCCTAGGCGTTCACCTGCTTTCGCAAAGCCACCCACTTCCACTACCGTTACAAGCGTGCGCAGACCATCAATCGATAAGTTCTTCATATTAATAAATACAATTTAATCTAGCTGTTTATATAAGTATTATTTATCAGTTGATAAAAAATTACAATTTGTTGTTGCTTATCTGCACCCATATACTCGCAGTTAATGAAAATTTATTTAGGGTGTAGCAATGACTTTTGCTCCTACTATGTTTGCTAAACATCGACAAGGTACTGCGCCGGTAGACAACAGCATGGTTGCTACACATAGCCTAGTAGTATTGGACTTTAGTGGTTTTGAAACCACGCCATTTTTAAGCCAAGTGCTAGGGCTGAATTTAAACAAATTGATTGCCCCAGGATTGGGCGTCAAAGGTCAATTAGTCAGTGGTGAGTATTTTGCCGTTTATTATTTTAGCGAAACCGCGTATCGCTTAGTGGTAAATACTGATGCGATTGCATCATTTAAAGCATTAATAAAGCAGCATGACCATGATTACGATATTGAGCTGGTGGTACGCGATGATTTAAGTATCAATACGTTAAGCGGCCAGCATGCTTTTGACACGTTAGTAACTAGTTTTGAGCTAACACCGGGTCTGCGTTTATCAGATAAACAAGTCTGTTATGGCAGGCAAAGTGGTGAGGTGTTTGTCACTTCATTACTTGAGAATGACCAGCAGCAGTATCAATTGATTGCTTTACAGTCCACATTGGATAAATGGCAAGGCGTGTTGCGTGAACAAGGCTTTCACCTAAACTAACACCCAGATTAAATGACAAGGGCTAGGAGCGTATTCTTCGGCCCTTGTTGCTATTGAATTAACCCCACCTCAATATGAGGCAATACTGGTTGTTTATACACAACAAGTACACAAATAAAGTGAAGGAATGATATGACTTCTAAAACAGTACTACATGCTAAGCACATTGAAGCTGGCGCAAAAATGGTAGATTTCCACGGGTGGGAGATGCCAATCAACTATGGTTCTCAAATTGAAGAGCATAACGCAGTACGTACCGATGCAGGTATGTTTGACGTATCTCACATGACCATTGTTGACGTAAAAGGCGACGACGCAAAAGCATTTTTGCGTAAACTTGTTGCCAATGATGTGGCGAAGTTAACTGTTCCGGGTAAAGCTCTTTATACCGGAATGCTTAACGAGCAAGGTGGTGTTATTGATGACCTTATTATTTATTTCTTCACAGAAACAGATTATCGTTTAGTTGTAAACTCAGCAACGCGTGAAAAAGACTTGGCACACATCGCGACTGTATCAGCAGGGTATGCTGTTGAAGTGACAGAGCGCCCAGAGTACGCAATGATTGCAGTACAAGGTCCGAACGCGAAAGCAAAAACGGCTGAGATTTTAAATGCAGATCAAAACGCGGCTGTAGAAGGTATGAAGCCGTTTTTTGGTGTGCAGGCAGATGAACTATTTATTGCGACAACCGGTTATACGGGTGAAGCAGGGTACGAAATTGTGGTACACAATGACGGCGCGGCTGACCTTTGGCAAAAATTATTAGATGCAGGTGTTGCTCCTGCTGGCTTAGGGGCACGTGATACGCTACGTTTAGAAGCGGGCATGAACTTGTACGGTTTAGACATGGATGACACAGTGTCACCATTGGCTGCAAACATGGCATGGACTATCGCTTGGGAACCTGCTGAGCGTGACTTTATTGGCCGTAAAGTAGTTGAACAGCAACGTGCAGATAAGAGCACTGATAAGCTAGTTGGTTTAGTGTTAGAGAGCAAAGGTGTATTACGTGGTGGCTCTAAAGTTATCGTAGAAGGTGGCGAAGGGGTGATTACTTCTGGTACATTCTCTCCGACATTAGGTTTTAGTGTTGCTTTAGCACGTGTACCTCGCTCTACTGGTGAGACAGCACAGGTTGAAATGCGCAAAAAGTTAGTTGACGTTAAAGTAGTGAAGCCAAGCTTCGTACGTAACGGCAAGTCAATTATTTAATATTATAATAGGGCGGTGCGCCGCCTAAAAAAACCGAACCAAAGGAACAAAAAATGAGCAATATTCCTAGCGAGTTAAAGTACGCGTCTTCACACGAGTGGGTTCGCGCTGAAGGTGATGGTACTTATACTGTAGGTATCACTGAGCACGCTCAAGAGCTTTTAGGCGACATGGTATTCGTAGAATTACCAGAAGTTGGTGATGAAGTTGATGCGGGTGAAGATTGTGCAGTCGCTGAGTCGGTAAAAGCGGCATCAGACATCTACGCACCAATCACAGGTGAAGTCGTTGCTATTAACGAAGACCTTGAAGATGCACCTGAAACAGTAAACAACGATGCGTTTGGCGACGGTTGGTTATTCCGCGTTAAAGCATCTGATGAAGCTGAACTTGGTAACCTGTTAGACGCGGAAGGTTACGCAAACTCAATTGACGAAGACTAATCTTCGCGTGAGTTTTTAAAAGCCCCTAACTGGGGCTTTTATTGTTTTCAAACACACACTTTAATTAGGCCAATACCCTTTAAAGTGGGGTGTTTTAAATTGTTTAGCGTAAACCAAATATAAACCCCGTTGGTTTATTGCAGTAAATACTATTTATATTTTTGGATCATAGGAATCTGGACTAATGTCAAACGCCAAATCTCTTGAACAGTTAGAGCAAAAGCAAGATTTTATTCGCCGCCATATTGGGCCTAGCCCAGCGCAAGTTAGCGATATGCTAGCTGCTCTAGAAGTATCGAGTGTTGAAGAGCTGATCGGTCAAACCGTCCCTGCGGCTATCCGTTTAGAGCAAGGTTTAACAGTTGGCGATAGCCGTACTGAAGTTGAAACGCTGAGCTACTTAAAATCGGTTGCAAGCCAAAATAAAGTATTCAAGTCGTACATTGGTCAGGGTTACCACCCAACACATGTACCAAACGTGATTTTACGTAATGTACTTGAAAACCCAGGTTGGTACACGGCATATACACCTTATCAGCCAGAGATTGCCCAAGGTCGTTTAGAATCATTACTTAACTTCCAGACTCTTACCATTGATATTACCGGCTTAGACTTAGCATCAGCCTCATTGCTTGATGAGTCAACGGCAGCAGCAGAGGCGATGGCACTGGCAAAACGCGTGTCTAAAGCGAAAAAAGCCAATGCATTCTTTATTGCCGAAGATGTTCACACGCAAACCATTGACGTGGTCACAACTCGTGCAGAACAGTTTGGCTTTGACATCATCGTTGGCCCAGCGACAGACGCGGTAAACCATGAAATTTTTGGTGCTTTATTCCAATACCCAAGCACAACGGGTGAAGTGGTAGACGTACAAGCACTTATCGCACAAGTACAAGACAAAAAAGCGATTGCCTGTGTTGCCGCAGACATCATGAGCTTAATGCTACTAAAAGCTCCAGGTAAACTGGGTGCAGACGTGGTACTGGGTTCAGCACAGCGTTTTGGTGTACCAATGGGCTACGGTGGTCCACATGCTGCATTTTTCGCAACACGCGATAAGTACAAGCGTTCATTACCAGGTCGTATTATTGGTGTATCAAAAGACCGTTTAGGTAACGATGCACTGCGTATGGCAATGCAAACACGTGAACAGCATATTCGTCGTGAAAAAGCCAATTCAAACATTTGTACAGCGCAGGTATTGCTAGCCAACATGGCAGCATTTTATGCGGTGTACCATGGTCCACAAGGGCTAAAAACCATTGCGCAGCGTACTAACCGTTTTGCCAGCATTTTGGCAACTGGCCTTAAAGCAAAAGGCGTTGCACTGAAGCATGACACATGGTTTGACACGCTAACAGTGGTAAGCGCAGATAAAGACGCGGTAGTAGCACGTGCAATTTCAGCTGAGGTAAACTTTGCAACTAACCATGCCGGTGAATACTCAGTATCAGTGAACGAAACAACCACCCGTGCCGACGTAGCACAGTTGTTTGATATTATTCTAGGTGCAGGCCATGGCCTTGATGTAGACGCACTTGATACTCAGGTTGCTACTGATGGCATCACTGGTATTCCAGCAAGCCTAGAACGCGACGACGAAATTTTAACGCACCCGAACTTCAACTCGTACCACAGCGAGACTGAAATGCTGCGTTATATTAAGCGTCTTGAAAATAAAGATTTAGCGCTTAACCACTCTATGATCTCATTAGGTTCATGTACTATGAAACTGAATGCGACAGCGGAGATGATCCCAGTAACGTGGCCTGAATTTGCAGAAATGCACCCATTCTGCCCGCTTGATCAAGCGCAAGGTTACCAAGTGATGATCAACGAGCTTAACGAGTGGCTGGTAAACATCACCGGATACGACGCAGTATCATTACAGCCAAACTCTGGTGCACAAGGTGAATATGCGGGTCTTATCGCAATTCGTAAATACCATGAGTCACGTGGCGAAGGGCACCGTAACATCTGCTTAATTCCAAGTTCAGCACATGGTACTAACCCAGCATCAGCACAAATGGCCAGCATGAAAGTGGTGGTTGTTGCGTGTGACTCGCTTGGTAACATTGATATGGACGACCTACGCGCGAAAGCCGCTGACGTAGCTGAAAACCTATCATGTATCATGGTAACTTACCCGTCTACGCACGGTGTTTACGAGCAAAGCATCAAAGAAGTATGCAACATCGTGCATGAGCACGGCGGCCAAGTATACATGGATGGCGCGAATATGAACGCACAGGTGGGTATTACCAGCCCAGGTTCAATTGGGTCTGACGTATCGCACCTTAACCTGCACAAAACATTCTGTATTCCACACGGTGGCGGTGGCCCAGGTGTTGGCCCAATTGGGGTTAAATCACACCTTGCAGAGTTTATGCCTAATCACAGCGTGATTAATGTACCAGGCACGACTGAAGGCAATGGCGCAGTATCAGCAGCACCTTACGGTTCAGCCGCTATTCTGCCTATTTCATGGGCATACATCACGATGATGGGCTCAGAAGGCTTAAAGCAAGCAACTGAAATGGCGATTGTGAATGCCAATTACTTAACTGAAAAGCTAAGTGAGCATTACCCAATTTTGTACCGTGGTCAAAACAACCGTGTTGCACACGAATGTATTGTTGATTTACGCCCAATCAAAGAAACGTCAGGTATCACTGAAATGGATATCGCTAAGCGTTTACAAGATTATGGTTTCCATTCACCGACTATGTCGTTCCCAGTAGCGGGCACATTGATGATTGAGCCTACTGAGTCTGAATCTAAAGTAGAAATCGACCGCTTCATTGAAGCCATGGTTTCTATTAAGGGCGAAGTAGACAGAATCACCTCCGGTGAATGGTCTATCGAAAACAACCCATTGGTATTTGCACCACACACCCAAGCTGACGTACTAGGCAATGAGTGGAACCGAGCGTATGACCGTTTCTACGCTGCATTCCCTGTACCAAGTGTGGCAAAAGACAAATTCTGGCCAACAGTTACACGTATTGATGACGTATTAGGTGACCGTAACTTAATTTGTTCATGTCCACCAATTGAGACATATGCAGAGTAATTGAGTGGTGTAGGTTGGGCTTTATGCCTAATCTCAACCTAGATTTCAAAAGCCGCCTTGAGTGATCAAAGCGGCTTTTTTGTGGCTTGTTAAATAGAAGCAGGTATTTTAATTGCGTCTTCCTGACGCAGGTTAGGATCCATTCTAAGTGGTACTTGTATCAATATCGTCTTCCTGACGAAGGTCAGGATCCATAAACCACTTGTATCAGCACTTTTTGGTCATCAACTATTACCTCTAAATTAACACTTTGTCGCGTTGGCGACAGCAACCAAAGAGGGTCGGCCGCTGGCCCCTCTCTGGACACACCCAGCGCCCCACCATCACGCTGATCTTCAAATAAACAATTGATGTGAACGTAAACGCCATGAAAGCACATCCAGGTGCCAGCATGGCTTGAAGCGCATTGCCTATAGGGATTTAGGTACTTGGGATTTGTCGGGAACAAAATCCCGCCATGCGAGCTCATTACTCATCAATTGCTTATTTTCAGGCGTGATAGAAGGGGGAGTGGTGTTATCTGTAAGCGCGGTGATAGTGGTTAGAGTATAGGCGATAGCTAGTTTTGTTAACTTTCTCTTCCTGACGAAGGTCAGGATCCATAAACAACTTGTATCAGTATTTATGGTTATCAACAGTCACTTGAAAATTAACCCTTTGTCGCGTTGGCGATAGCAACTAAAGAGGTACGGCCGCGGGCCCCTCTCTGGACACACCCAGCGCCCCACCATCACGCTGATCTTCAAATAAATAATTGATGTGAACGTAAACGCCATGTATTCGCCATCCTTGGCGAAATCATGGCTTGGCTCACATCCATGCGAGCGTATTATTCATCAATTACTCATTTTCAGGTGTGATAGAAGGGGGAGTGGTGTTATCTGTACGCGCAGTGGTCGTGGCTAGAATATAGGTAGTAGCTAGTTTTACAGCATTGTTAACTTTGTCCTCCTGACGCAGGTCAGGATCCATTCTTAGGAGTACTTGTATTAATATCGTCTTCCTGACGAAGGTCAGGATCCATAAACCACTTGTATCAGCACTTTTTGGTCATCAACTATTACCTCTAAATTAACCCTTTGTCGCGTTGGCGACAGCAACCAAAGAGGGGCGGCCGCTGGCCCCTCTTTGGACTCACCCAGTGCCCCACCATCACGCTGATCTTCAAATAAATAATTGATGTGAACGTAAACGCCATGAAAGCACATCCATGTGCCAGCATGGCTTAGTTCGCATTTATGCGAGTGTATTACTCATCAATTGTTTATTTTCAGGCGTGATGGAGGAGTCTTTAAGATGTGTTTGCTATAGTTGGAATATCAACGACTCTGACCCTGTTGATACTGACCCCTTGATATACTATGAGTAAGTAGCCAGCTTAACTGACTACTTACGTTATCGAGTGAAGTTCATACCGATTTTATTCTGTCGCATTACATCCTTTGCCTGGTTCATTGCTACATACAACATCGGTGATGGTGACTGTGCCTGTTGGGAGTGGGTTGCCGCCAAGAGTTACGTTGATTCCTGATGCGATCATGTGGTTGATGATACGCTGCAGTGCATCGTTTGCGCCGCTGGCTCTATAGCCAGTGTAGCTCCGTGATTCACTTAAACGGATCCCTTTATCTCGTCCAGAGTTAATAATGGGTTCAAACATAACGGACACATCACCATTTAAGTTCTTAATTATTCCTTTAAACATGAACGAATACGTGGTGCCATCACTCGGAAATTTCACATTAACCGCGAGATTAACCGTCAGTGCTTGATTGACTATCGCGGTGCCCAAACTGACTGATGCAGACGTAATGGCACCTGCAATATTACCTGTAAAGTAATCGTTAAGAGCGCTTTGAATAGCTGCTTTTTGCTCAGTATACTTGGCAACGGTGTGAGCCGTATTAATATCTGAATATGGCCCTAAAAATGGCCGTAGATGCTCTATGTTTACGCTACCTTGAGCTAAGTCTTCAATCGTATTTTTGGCACGTCGAACATGTGTAACACCTGCTTTAATAGACTCCTTGACTGGAATAGCCCAATACATGACTAAGCCTTCCTCACGCTCGGTCTGATAAGCACTCACTTTATTATTATGTATATCAATAATATGTACTTGACCGCCATTGGGAGCATATTGGATTGCGCGATTTTGCATTTGTTGTTCAGAACATGCGTTACAGACAGCAATCATATCACTGGCAGAACAAAACGAACTAAGAAGGGTGCTGCTTACACTAAGCGAGGTAACAACGACAGTTGAAAGTAATTTCTTCATGGTATTTCCTTATAAATTGAAGATTAAGTGGCACATCAGTGTGCACAGAATTAACTGTAGCTTGCTTTATGTGATGTTCAAGTAGAAATTGACACAGTTTGTCGCAAGCTTAAATTGACACACAAGGGGGGCAAGTGTGAATTTAAGTTGTATTAGCTGTAACCAAAGAGGTTACAACCAAAGGGGTCAGAGTCGTCGATTTTTTTAGATTTACTAAGCTATAATTAAACATCAAAACACTAAAGGACTAGTGGTGAAATGGCGAGATTATCTCGACTAAATCTACCGAATATCCCACAACATGTTATTCAGCGCGGCCAATAATTGCCAAGTAATCTTTGTTGAAAACAGCGACTATACAGTTTATTTAGATAAGCTAAAACACTATGCAAATGACTATGCCGTTAAAGTGCATGCGTATGTATTGATGACGAACCATGTTCACTTACTTGTGACGCCAACAACTGCTGGAGGGGTAAGTAAATTGATGCAGTCTTTGGGGCGTTATTATGTTCGTTACTTCAATATACGCCATTACCTCGTGGAGGTGACAGGAAATCTACAGGATATAGGGAAAAGCTTGATGAGTAATAGGACCAGGTTTAATAGATGCATGATCATTAACTTTGGTCCTATTGATATAGTTTTTTCTATTAAAAATTCTTGTTACCCCTTTGTTTTTAAAGTAATGTTTTCTATTTACCGGTGCATGCTACAACTTTAAAAATGAAGTGGAATCTAACTAGCACTGGGAGAGCAGTTATTATTATAATACTCGCTTATTTTTCTATCAGTGAATACAGCACAGTAACAGTCTTAAGCAATCTAAATGTTAAAAGGACAGACTATGAAAAATCTTGCATTAGCGATGACTCTAGGGTCTTCATTCTGCGCTTTCAGTGTAACACCGGAAGCCCATCTTATTGAGTATGATCAAACACTGAACGGTGTGGTCGAGCAAGCTCAAACTATGGATATCAAATTGTTACAGCGAGGTGCTGTTTTGTCGGGGACGTCACAGAGCAATGACGTTATTGTTGGTAATATTGAGCAGCTAAATGATTTGCATGCTGGCTCTGGCAGCGAACGTCGATTCTTTTTTAAATTGGATGACAACGGAGAGCTAAAATGGTTTTCAGGAAGCGTCCATAGTAATAATTGGACGGGAGTCTGGTTTGGTGAAAACGGTGAACGAGGCGACTTCAATTTGCGAGGTACGGCTGCATCTAATGAGTTGCCAACAGCCTCTGATGTGATGAAATTTAGTGCAGATGACACTTTTTCGGGTGGGGTTTATGATACCTACAATGCTATAAATTCAGATTTTTTGAATAATAGATATGGGTTAGACCCATTGCCTTTTGAGCAAGTGGATTATAAGAAAGGAATTTATGTTCAATCAGACAATGGTGGTTTACAGTTTCCAATGTCTTTTGAGCTCACTTTTGTTAAAGAGTTCACGTTACAGAACTTCAGGTTAGGTTCGTTCAACAATGGACAAAAAACTCGCCTAACAACATTTGACATTGATATTTGGTCTAATGGTGAGTGGATCAACGCCGGTAGTTTTAATTTCTCTCCGATAACACAAAGCAGGCACTGGCAAAAGCAAGCTTTCTCACTCCCTCAGGAAGTAACAACACGAAAAGTAAGAGTTTCAGCGACAGGGACTGAAGATTTGACAACAAATGGTCGCGTTCTTATGTGGGGGCTCACATTTCATAACTAAGAGAGATTGACTAAGCAACCAAAAAAGGTTGCTTCTGCCCTTTTTAAGATTCACCTTGATGCCAATTATTACAAAAACCCAAAAACCCACAAAAACCAATGGGGTCAGAGTCGTCAAAAACCCAAAAACCCAAAAACCACAAAAACCACAAAAACCAATGGGGTCCAAAAACCAATGGGGTCAGAGTCGTTGATTTAGGCTTCACTTGTGTTTGATGGGCTACACTGATGTAATGAAAAACTAATGGACTAGTTTAAGTTATGGCACGCCTCCCTCGATTAAATCTTCCCAATATCCCGCAGCATATTGTTCAACGCGGTAACAATCGGCAAGTGACTTTTGTTGAAGCAGATGACTATGTTGTTTATTTAGAAAAGCTAAAGTACTACGCCAAAGAGTACGAGGTTAAAGTTCATGCATATGTACTGATGACTAATCATGTACATTTATTAGCTACACCCACTTCATCAGATGGCTTAAGCAAGCTTATGCAGTCGCTTGGGCGTTATTACGTAAGGTATTTCAACCAAGCTTATAAACGCACAGGTACGCTCTGGGAGGGGCGCTTCAAATCCACATTGGTTGATAGTGATAACTACTTTTTAGTGGTGAGTCGTTATATTGAACTAAACCCAGTGAGAGCAGGTATGGTTCAGCACCCTGCTGAGTATACTTGGTCTAGCTATCAGCATAATGCTGTAGGGAAGGTCATCGAGCTTATTACTGAACATGACTTATATGCGCAGTTAGGTACTCGCCCAGAGCAGAGACAAGCGCAATATCGCTCATTATTTGAAAGAGACATTCCGCCATATACGCTTGAGGAAATAAAAACAGCCACAGATAAAATGTGGGTACTTGGCAATGATAAATTTAAACAACAAGTTGAGGAAATTTCGGGTAGGAGGTCATCACCATTGCCAAAAGGAGGAGATAGAAAATCAGGAGCGTTCTTAAAGTCAAAAGAGAAAAATCAGCCACTCTGACCCCTTTGATGCTGGCCACTCTGACCCCTTTGATGCTGGCCACTCTGACCCCTTTGATGCTGGTAAGCTATCTTTTTTTCATTTAGGGATCGTATTACCCTTGTTGCTGGTACGATGAGTTGTTACTCTCAAAATAAATAATCATAATTTTGAGGCAGCGTCATGCAGGAGTTTTTCGAAAAGTTCGCAATTAATACAAAAGTGAATGTGGTGTGGGGAGAAATGGATGCGTTAGGGCATGTGAATAATGTGTCGTATTTTCGCTATTTTGAAACCGCGCGAATTGATTTTTTAAAACAAACGGGCTTACTGTCTATATTATCAGAACCCAGCCATAGCCCAGTTCTGCGTGATACTTACGCGCAATACAAACGGCCAGTGACTTTTCCTGATACGTTGCATATTGGTTCATATATTACTGACATCAAAGCAGACCGCTTTACTATGCGCTACGAGGCGTTTAGTGAATCACAGCAAGCAATATGCACAACCGGGTATGCGAGTGTGGTGATGTTTAATATGAACACAGGGCAAAAAGCCGTCATTCCAAGCAATATGCTAACCATACTGAAGCAGTACACGTTGGACAACAATCGCAACTGACGGGGCTAAAAGTTCAGTTGGATGGGCGCTGTATTATTGTTATGTCTTGGAGCGTGAACATCAAATGGCTCATCGGGCGATAGCACGAGGTAAGACCTGCCCCTGATTACCCTCTTTTAATTGCATTCTTTTATGGTCAATTACAGACAAAAACTGCTTGAACTATCCTCGCTTGACTTTGTTAACCAAACGTTTGACTATCGTTAATTGTTTGAAATTTGGTCATGTATTTACTTTGAAATAAGGATAATTAAACAGGTGATTTATGAAAAAGTCTCTATTAGTGTTGTCATTGGCGTTTGGACTGTCTGCGTGTAACATTGATGACAGGTTACAATTTGCGTCAGAAACGAAAAAGAGTGAACAGGTTCATTTGAGTGCCGAAAATACGGGGTTGCTCATTATTGATGCTCAGCAAGGATATGTCATGGATAGCGATGACTTTTGGGTCAAGGTTTTCTATCCGCAATATGAAATACCAGCACAAAATGTCGATCCTCAATTGCATTCTAGCATTGACCGTATTGCACAATTGGCGCAAAAAGCTAATGAATTAAATATGCCAACAACCATTACTTACGAAGCGTTCGAAACCGATTTGGGTTTAGATTATACGCCTTATATAACGCGTATTGAGCAAGCACTTGATGAAAACACCCAAAGCTACTTTAAACAAACGTTTAATTCAACATTAGAAGCTGACATACATGCAGCAATGAAGGCGTGGTCTGATGCTGGGGTCTCTCGAGTGGTTGTTGCGGGGGCAGAAACCGATGTGTGCGTTATGCAAACCGTTTTAGGGCTCAAGAAAATGGGCTTTGATGTATATTTGGCGAGTGACGCGACCTTTTCTACTGAAATTTATGAACGACCCACTTTCAAACGTTTACAGCAAGCAGGCGTTAAGTTGGCAAAGGCCAGTGAAATTATTGAATCGATGGAAGCCAAGGACAAATTGATTTATAGCCCGCGCTATGCCGTTGGCACGCGAGATGAGCTTTATCAAGGCGACCGTCATAAAATTGCGATGATAAATTTTAATATGGATGACACAAGTTTGGCTAAGGCCGAACATGATAATAAACCGGCAACAGCGCCTAGGTTTACATTTTTAGGGCTAGAACAGCAGTTTTTATTTAGCTATATGCCGAGTTTTCATGTGAACAAAAAGGGTAAGGCTTACACATCTAAATATCGCAAAAATGCCAATGTTGTGAGCTATAAAACAATTGACCCTGTGATTGCAGATATAAAAGCCGCAGGCAAGACGCAAGCGGTTATCTCAGGCGTGGTTTCTCAGTTAGGTTTGTATGATGCGGTCTATAAGTTAATTGAAGCAGATATTACCCCTGTCATTCTAGAAGACGCATTATTGGGATCTGATGTAGACCCAATACACTATTTAGATTATATCTATCAATTGGGGGCGGTGCCAAGCGCGCAAAAGTCGCATGGTTATGAGATGTATGTCGAAATACAGTTAGGGGATTTTACTGAAGAGGAAATAGAGGCTTACTATCAAATGATAGCGCTAAATGAAGTCGTGATCCCAGAGGTATACCCGCGTTTACGTTAGGTTTTTAACGTTTAACTCAGGGTTAGCGATTCTTATCCTGAAATAAAATTGCACCTCAAATTAAAGAGTCAGAATCAAAGGGATCAGCGTCGTTGATCCCTTATTAAATAATGATGCTGTTGATCTCAGTAAGTTGAAGTACTAGCTAGCATACGTGCTTTACTAGCACCTCGCGACGATGGAAGAAAGTCAACAGGTTGTATGGTTATCAGCAACATAGGCCCCATTGGCAGGTACGAAACTACGCGGATTGAGTTTTTAAAACAAACGGGCTTACTGTCTGTTTTATAAGCTCATGCTGTTTAATGTACCGTGATAGGGTGATCATTCACCACTAAAGATTGACCGTTTTCCTTGGCGCGAATAAAACTAGAGATTAAAACGTCATTTGATAAGGTGTTTATATCGTCGACCTTTTCAACCATGCAAAACGTAATGGACTCCCACCCTAAACCTTTAATAAAAGTTTTAAGCTGTTTGATGTTATCTTGGTAATTTTCATCGGTTGTTAATAGGCCGATAGAGTGTTTATTACCGAGTGTGTACTTGTCGTTTTTTGTGGTCGAACATTGCGCGTACCCGCTCAACACATACACTGTATTTTCGCTGTTATTCATTTTGGTTTGCATACTTAAGTGAATTTTAAATCACTATGCATTTTTCAAACCAAATTAATAAACGTGTTTATGTGATGTGCCTAGGTATTGAAAGTAGAGCATAAAAAATGATTGGCTACCGATACTTGGCGTGAATACCTCATAGGGTGTCAATTTTTTGTATGGAATAACGCTTCGTACTCGAGCTACTAACCAACAAGGGGGTGAAAATGAGCCTCATGTCAAAATAGCAAGCTACGACTAAAGCAAAAAAGTCAGAGTTGTCTAAACCAAAAGGGCTCAGAGTTGTTAAAAAATATATAACTTTATATGAATGAAAGCTATTTTCAACGAAAGAAGTTCAATTCCTATCATAGAAACCAAAGGGGGAGAGTTGTCAGCTTTAGTGCCGTCTTCCTGACGAAGGTCAGGATCCATAAACAACTCGTGTTATGACTTTCTGGGTCTCAACAGTTACCTGCAAATTAATTAAGCATAATTTTATGTTTAATGAGGAGGGGCTTGTCGATACACAATCTCGCTTGCGAGCTCGTCAATAGCTTATGTTAAGGCGTGATGGAAGGGGTTGTTTGTTGGTGTTGTAGTAAGGGTTGCACAATGCAAGACCTGACCCTGTGACCTTGTAAGGGTTGCACAATGCAAGACCTGACCCTGTGACCTTGTGCTCTCCAATCAAGGAAATAACAAATAAATTGTATACTTTATGCAATCAATTATAGTGGGGAGAATAAAGAATATGAAGTGGAGATAAAAATGTTTAAAAAAGTGGGGTTATTGATAACTTGCCTATCGTTAACTGCTTGTTCAATAACGACAAAGAATCAAGCTGTAATGGTAACTCAGGCAGATTATAAAAGGGCTGAAAAGTTTTTACCTAAAAATGTAGCAACTAAAGTGCGTAATTTAGCTGTTGAACCACAGTGGATCAATCAAACAAGTGATTTTTGGTACAGCGAAGAAGATAAATCAGGAAATAAAAATTACGTTAAAGTACAGCCGGCTTCTGCTTTGGTTGCCCCATTATTTGATCATGAAAAACTCAAAGCCAGTATTAACCATGATCCAAACCAACCTTTTTCAATAGAGATACAAGCGCTAGATTTAAGCAATGGTCGTTTAAAGCTAATCAATCAGAACCACGAATATCAATGCGACTTAAAAATGAGTCAGTGTAATAAACTTGCTGCACAAGTAAGCCCTACGCAACCTGAATACAGTTCACCAAACGGTTTATATTCTTTAAAGGTAAAACAATGGAACTTGTATTTAACTGAACATGAAACAAATAAAGTAACCCAGTTAACTTTTGATGGCAGCGAAGGTTACCCTTATGCTGTGCACAATATGAACCCAAAACAGTACATCAATAAAGATGCTAGCAATGTAAAGCAGCAACTTAGTGTATTTTGGGCGCCAGACAGCCGCACTGTTATCACACATAGATTAGATCGCAGACAAGTTGGCAAGCTACATTTAGTGCAATCTAGCCATGAGCAAGGATTAAGACCCAAACTCTATAGCTATTATTATCCATTGGCGGGTGATAAACATGTCCCATTAGGTGATATTTACTCAATTGATATTGCGACTAAAAAAGCCACTTTAGTTGATACGCCTAAACTACAGCAAACCTATTATGGTGGACCGATTTGGGGATGGTGGGAAGATAACAATCGCTTTTATTTCATGGATCAAGCGAGAGCGAAAAAACGCATTAGTCTACATGAATATAACCCTGACAATCAGCAAGTAAGATTAATCGTTGAAGAAAAATCCGCACAATTTATAGACCCTTGGGCACAACATGTACAGATATTACCAAATTCAAACGAGGTGATCTGGAGTAGTCAACGCTCAGGTAAGCAACAGTATTACTTGTATGACCTTAGCAATGGTCGACTAAAAAATAAAATCACGCAATGTGATTGTTACGTTCGTATTAATAGAGGTATAGATGAAGAGTCGCGCACTTTATATTTTGAAGCCTCAGGTGAATTTAAAGATAGAGATCCGTATTTACGGCATTTATACAAAGTACAGTTAGATGGATCTGAACAAACGTTATTAACACCTGAGCCACTAGAGCACAGTACGCGACTTTCTCCAGACTTTAATTATTTTGTTGATATTGCCTCTGACCATAAAACAGTTCCTAACAATACGGTACGTAGTACCATAGATGGCAAAGTCGTCGCTTCCATAGGCTCGCCTGATATCAGTGAATTGCTCGCTTCAGGCTGGCGTGCACCCCAAGCCTTTAAAATACTCGCTGATGATCAACAAACTCAACTCTATGGCTTAATGTATAAACCAAGTAATTTTGATGCCAATAAACGTTACCCTATCATTGATGCAACGTATACCGGCCCTCATGGTTTCTTTACGCCTAAATCGTTTTGGACATATTATCAGCATGCACAATCTTTAGCGGAATTAGGTTTTATTGTCATAAAAATGGATGGCAGAGGTACCAGTAAGCGAGATCGTAACTTTCACTTAGCTGCTTATCAAAATCTAGCCGCTGGCGTAGATGATCATGTTTACGCAATCAAAGCACTCGCTAAGCAACATGCATATTTAGATGTAAATAGAGTCGGGATATTTGGTTTTTCGGCCGGTGGTTATGATACAGCTCAGGCCATGTTTAGACACGCTGACTTTTTTAAAGTGGGGGTTGCCGCTTCAGGCAATCATGACTTTAGAGTGGATAAAACAGGCTGGAATGAAACATGGTTAGGTTACCCTGTTGCTGAACACTGGGATCAACAAACAAACCTAAACCCACAAAGTGTTGCCAAATTAAAAGGTAAGTTACTCCTTGCACATGGCGAATTAGATGAAAATGTTAACCCTGCTGCAACGATGCAATTAGTGAATCAGTTGATCAAAGCAAACAAAGACTTTGATTTGATGATTTATCCAAATCAAGATCATTTTTTAAATAATAGTGATTATTTTATTAGAAAGCGCTGGGATTATTTTGTAGAGCACTTACTTGGCACACAACCAGTAAAGGAATATCAATTTTCAAATAGTGAAACACACAATGAATAACCATTAAAAACTTAATTTAACAAACGCACAATATAAGCGGCACTGAGTCAGCGCCGCTTATATTTAATTTATTTTTAGGTCTGTCATGCTTAAGCTGCAAACTTACCTTTGGCAAAAAGACGGCCGATTACTTTAGTGGGTTGATCTTCCTTAGATGAATATACACGTCTTTTTTTGTGCTTCACTTGCATTTTATAGTAGAGGGAGTTGTATGGAGTTTGTGTAGACTCAGCCCCCATTGACAAAAAACGGTTTAAATTTCACCCCCAAATGCATAGTCGCTCGTTTATAGCTGTAAACCTTCTAAAAAAGAGATTGATTATGAACACAAACAAAACCTTTATAGCTTTAACCATTAGCATGCTGCTCATGGTGGGGTGTTCTCATAAAGAAATTAAGCATGAACAAGAAATAGATAAAGCAAGTCAACAGGCACAACAAGAGCGAGCCTCTGATCTTGAAGCCGTTAAAAAAGTTATGGTGGCAGAAAACGCGCTTGGTGCAGTGCAAGAAAGCAGCACTGAAGTTGAATACATGAAGCTGAGTCAGCCAGTGCATAAAATGGCACTGCACTCGATGAGAGGAAGGGTCGCACCGCACCCACCAGCAATAGATCATCGACCTTACTTTGAGAATCGTGAAACCTATCTACCCACCGATAGTAATGGGGTATTTCAGGCAGTCACTACCCCACTTTCGACTTTTTCTGTTGATGTTGATTCGGGCAGTTACGCCAATATTCGTAGTTATTTGAGCATGGGTAAATTACCACCTAAAGATGCGGTGCGTGAAGAGGCATTTATAAATTACTTTGATTATAACTACAGTGTGCCGGAAGACGTATCACAGCCTTTTGCAACCTACACAGAAATTGCGCCAGCACCTTGGCGTGATGGTCGTCATATTGTGCGCATTGGCCTGCAAGGTTATGACTTACCTATGAGTGAGAGAAAGCCGTCAAATTTAGTCTTTTTGGTGGATGTATCGGGCTCAATGCATGAAGAAAATAAATTGCCATTGCTGGTACAAAGCTTAACCATGATGGTACAGCAGTTATCCGCGCGCGATACGGTAAGTTTGGTAACCTACGCGGGTAACGTACAAGTGGTGTTAAGTCCAACTAAAGGCAAAGAACAGCAAACAATTGTTAATGCATTAAAAGCGCTTAAAGCAGGCGGGGGAACTTATGGCGAAAGTGGTATTAAAATGGCGTATCAAGAGGCGAAAAAGGCATTTATCAAAGGCGGCGTAAATAGAGTGATTTTAGCCACCGATGGTGACTTTAATGTTGGTATGACCAGTATTGATGCATTAAAGGAGCTAATAGCTGAACAGCGCCAGCAGGGCATTTCATTGACTACCCTTGGGTTTGGTCGCGGCAATTATAATGATGCGATGATGGAGCAATTGGCCAATATTGGCAATGGTAATCATGCTTACATTGATACCCTACACGAAGCACAAAAAGTCTTATTAAGACAGATGAGTGGCACCTTACAAAGTATTGCTAACGACGTAAAAATTCAGCTTGAATTTAATCCGGCACAAGTGAAAGAATATCGCCTGATTGGCTATCAAAATCGCTTACTTAAAGATGAAGATTTTAATAATGATAAGGTCGATGCGGGCGAAATCGGAGCAGGCCATACGGTCACTGCACTGTACGAAGTTACCTTAGTGGGTAACAAAGGACAGGTTGACGACTTACGTTATCAACAGCTGAAAATGGTAAATAGCAACGACGAATTATTACAGCTAAAAATACGCTACAAGCTACCGGGTGATGATAAAAGTCAGCTAATAAGCTTAGTTGTGGATAAAAATCAGGTGTTACCAGAGTTTAATAGCGCAAGTTCAGATTTTAAATTTGCAACATCGGTTGCGGCATTTGCACAAAAGTTGAAACATAGTCAATATTTAGGAAGTATGGGTTATCACGACATCGCGCGTATCGCACGAGCGAACAGAGGCCATGACCCATTTAACTATCGCGGAGAGTTTGTTAACTTGGTTGAACTTGCCAGTGCACTTTAATTCAGCTTAACCTTTAATGTATGACACAAATAGCTCAACAACACGCAAACATGGATGAAACGTTAATGCTCGAATATGGCAAAGGTAATGACACTGCCTTTGCTGAGCTTTATGCGCGCCATAAAGGGCCGATGTATCGTTATATATGTCGTCAATTAGGCTCTAAGCAGCATAATAAAGCGCAAGAGTTGTTTCAAGAAGTATGGGTGAGGGTGATAGACAACCGTAATAACTACACGGTTGAAGCCAAGTTCACTACATGGCTGTATCGTATTGCACACAACTTATTGATTGATGAACACAGAAAAAACCACGTCAGAGGTGAGCATTTAACGCTCGTGAGTGATGAACAACATGAGGGGATACTTGCCTTTCACCAAGGTAAGCAAGAAGGTTCAGTGCATAATGATTTTTTACAACAGGCTATCAAACACTGTGTTGAATTGTTGATGCCTCAGCAGCGAGAAGCCTTTTTACTGCGCCATGAAGCAGGGTTTGATCCCAGTCAAGTGTGCGAAATTGTAGGGGCAAAGCCAGAAACCGTAAAAACTCGACTGCGCTATGCTATGTCACAGTTGCGAGACTGTTTGCAGCGTAAAGTGGGAGCCACAGAAGTAGGAGGCGAGCGAGAAATATGAGCAAGCAATTTAACGATGACGACATCATCAAGCTGTATCAACATAATACTGATGATTTGCCTCCTAGACAATTAGATGAAGTCATTCTGGCACGTGCTGCACAGGAAGTTAAAGTAGATGAAAAGCCAGTCAACACAAAAACCAACCGCTGGTGGCCGTATTCTGGCATAGCAGCAGCGATGGTCGCTGTGGTCGTGTTGGCACCTTGGCAGTATGACCAAGACCCGGTTTTCGTGTCTATTGAATCGGCTGATATCAATGGGATAACCCAAGCGCATACCGTGGTAAATGAAGCTGAATTAACAATAAATAAAGCAAGGCGTAAGGTGTTCAGTGACGAGCCGGTTATTGCACATGAGACAACGCAAAACATAGCAGCAAGTGGGCCTCAATTAGAAATGACAGATCAGCCACAAGTTGAAAGTATTGTGGTAACTGGCATGACCGTTGAACGCGCAGTGCCAGAGCATAGAGGGCAGACCATAAAACCTGCTTCATCGGCACTTTACGGTATAGCGTTAAGTGAACCATTACCAGAGTTTGCCAAAATCATCATAAAGCTGGGAAATAATGATCAACAAGGTGCTGAAGAGGAACTCATCAAATTATTGGAAGAAAAACCAGAATACCACGAGGGAATACCTGAGCCTCTCGAAGCTGTGTATCAGGCATTATTGAAAAACGGTAAATTGCAGCGGCCATTGCAGTAGTAAGGCTGTCATGAAGCTGCGTCACTTGCTTTGATAGAAAATTAAAGGAAGGCAGCTAGTCAATAAAAAAGGAATAAACTCATAAATATTAAATTAAATCAAAGGACTACAATTGAACGCTAAAATACTGATGAAGAGGCTACGAGATCGCCGCAATTAAATTTACAGTATCTCTGATGACCTCATACTGTGCTTCTTTGAGCGCACCATCCATATGGCCAAAGTTGCAAGGTGGCCGCCATCATCAATAAAACGGCAATATTCATAGCATTGGCGAGAAAAGTAGTTTTGGTTACGCTATTTTTTCGTGATCTCATTTCATTACATTACTTACAATCCAATGATGATATTTTGTTCAATATCAAGGCGCTTTTATGCAGTCATAGCGGGCTATTACAAATGAAAGCAACGCGAGAGTGAGAAAAATAGCTTTATTGGGCAAATTCGCTTATCCAGAGCTGAGGTTATTTTACATAGCGTGTATTCAAAAAACAGCCAATACAAAATTTAACTTACTTGTAACTAATACGTATAAAAAATGCAACTTAAAGATTGGAAAAGTAAATATTGTATACAATATTTAATGTTGCTTGGTGCTATTCAGCCTACAAGCAAACTGGAAATTCTCTCTGCATTTAATGTTGAACATTAAAACGACTGAAAAATGTTAGGTAGCATTGCCGAGACTCATCATCACATAAGGAAGATAATAATGAACATAGTCAATCTAACCCGATGTAGTATTCTAATAATACCGTTGCTGATAACCACGACTTCAGCGCTTGCTGGCACGTTTGTGAGTAACAATGGACATAATAAAGTAATTGAAACTTTAGTGGCAGATTCTGAGCTTATTTTTAGAGGAACATCCACTGAAATAACTGAAGGTCTGTCTGTAGAAGGCATCCCCTACACTTTTGTCACCTATGATATTGAAGAAGTGATTAGCGGGCAATATTTTGAAAGTACCATCACTTTAAAGTTTGTTGGTGGTACCTTTGCAAATGGTAATATTTTATCTGCCTCAAACTCCCCTCAAATTAAACTCGGTGAACAGTCTATATTATTAGTGCAGCAAAGCACTGATACAGGCTGTGATTTTGTGCAGTGTGAACTAGGGCGTTTTTTACTTGAACAAGGGAACGTTATAGCGGCCAATGGTCAAGCGGTGATCGTAGATGAGCATGGCAGTGTTGATTATATGTCAGCGAATGGGCTAAAAAATCGAGATAATAGGCAAGCTAACACTACGTCAAATATTGGTAATTTCATTACAAAACTGAGAAATATAGATAAGCAGGTGCTATCTCAAAGAGGGGATTCATTTAAACGTAATACTGTAAAAAACGTTGATAAAAACATCACTTTTAAAGCATATATAGGCTTAACACAAGCAAGTAAAGCACCTGTGGAGCTAGTTGCTCCAAGTGAAGCATTAGTAAAGAAAAACATATCTCATGGTAGTCGGCATGACAAATGGGAAGAAGCGCAAGTGAAACGAAATAAGGGTAATCCAGTACTGACTGTTAGCTCACCTTACACTCAACAATAACCATGCGTTTATAGCCATTAAACAACTATGAGAAATACACATGAAAGGTAATAAATTTAAAACCAGACTCACGACTGCATTTGTCCTTACTCTAGTAAGTAGCAGTGCCTCGGCACATAAGTTTTTAATAGATCCCGCTTGTAACGTGAATAAAAAGTGGCGGAATCAAAGTAGTATGACTTTTAACGCTAATCCAACGGGATTTGCAGGCGCTTTTGCAAAATGGAAAACGTCATTTCAACAAGCAATGAATCGAGTGAATGATACGCCTGCCAACTTTACTATTTATGTACGAACTGACGACGATAACAGTGTTGGAACCAATAATGGTGAAAGTGAAATTTGGTGGAGTACAGGGACTTCCGCTGTGGCATATACCATAACAAATAGCTGTGGTAACACGGTTGAAACTGACATTGTTTTTCACAACAATATTCCTAACGGTGGTTACAATGACAAGATGGATGAAAAAACATCTTATCGCGGCTATGGTCTAGAACGTCGATTATTCGAAACCACCGCGATACATGAAATAGGTCATACACTCGGGCTTGCTCATGAAAATCGCTACTATAATATTATGGGAACAGATTACACGCATGTGCATACGAGCGGAGAAAATTCATTAAGATCATATGTAGGTGAAGACGCCGCGAATGGTTTAATCACGCTGTATGGTAGCTCGACTCGACAAGATGTTTCGGTATCGGCTTGGCGGCGAACTGGGTCATCAGGGGAATACAGTTCACATGGCCGTAATCGATTACTCGACAGCACTGGCACTGAATTAAGTTCAACTAAAGTTGAGTCTAGCTGCACCAGAGATTACTGTGAAATGCGCCATAACGTTGAACTTGGCCAGCAAGTTCAAATGGAGCTGACTTTAGAAAACAGCGGTAGCCATGCTCAAAATGTTCAGCTTGGCTATTATATTTCTACTAATGCAACCATTACAAATACTGATACGTTAATTACAACCGACACAGTGTCTGTGTCGCGCAGGGTGCCAGACGAGGTTAAAAAGAGCATCGTCATTCCAAACAATTTACAACCAAATACCAATTACTACCTTGGGGTGATCATTGACAATGCCAATCAAGTATCAGAGTGGGATGAACAAAATAACACCAGTTATATTCATATTCGCACTGGTTCGGGGTCATCTAATTCAGCACCTGTCGCAGAAGCTAACGGCCCTTATAGCGCAGTAACTAATGCAGCAATTAACTTCAGTAGTGCTGACTCCTTTGACTCAGATGGCAATATCGTTTCTTACAGGTGGGATTTTGGTGACGGTAGTACACCTAGCTCAAGTGCCAATCCAAGCTATAGCTACACAACAGCAGGTACCTATACCGCAACATTAACTGTGACTGATAATCAAGGTGCAATTGCGTCAGATGCAGCAACCGTTACAATAACTGGAAGCCCGACAGGGGGGAGAATTGACAATGCATGCGCAACGGCGGGGCCAACAACCGGGTCCAGTTTAACCAGCGGTAATACGATTTGTTTACCTAATGGCAGTCGTGATGCGGATATTCAATACTATTTCATCTATGTGCCGGCTGGTATTTCAACATTAACAATTGAAACCGATCATGGCACAGGTGATGGTGATGTTTATTATAAAGCCTCAACTTGGGCGACAATAAGTAACTACGATCAACGTGGCTTTAGCGATAATAATACCGAGCTGGTGAGTGTGAATAATCCTGCTCAGGGCTATCGATTCATTAGTGTTGTCGGGCAACGCACAGGTATGGCAATGAAGGTAACTTTGGAATAGCTATTACTTAAGAACCAAAGGGGTCAAGCTCTGACCCTTTTGCTTGTGTTGTTTAATCGTTCGTGATTATTTTATTGAGTTGGTTACTAAATTTTGCTGCGGGGAAGTTTTGTACATTGGATAACACCACAATGAGTTTTTTACTTTCTGGGTAGCGGGCGATATAGGTACTAAACCCGTCTATTCCGCCAGAATGTACGTATCGTAATTCGCCATTAGATTGGGTAATAAACCAACCAAGACCAGCGCTGCCGAGCTCTGGAGTGAACATGGATTTTTGGCTTGCTTCGTTCAGTAATGTGTTGTTGTAGAATGATTGATCCCACTTGTGTAAATCGTTAGCACTTGAAACCAATGCGCCTGCGGCGAAGGGTACGGTCATGCTCAATTTTGTTATATTTGCACCACTTGGGAGGTAGCCTTGAGCAATATTATTCTGTCCTAACTCATCTTTACCATAGCCACTTTGTGCCATTTCCAAGGGATGGAATATCTCTGTGTTTATAAAGTCTTGATAGGTCATGCCACTGACCTTTTCAATTAAGTGCCCCAATACAATATAACCTGAATTTGAGTATTTATATTGGGAGCCAGAGTTAAATTCAAGTGCTCTGTCTTTAAATAAGGCGATTAGTTGCTCAGGAGTATGCGGTGTGTTTTTAATATCTTTAAACGTACTTAGCGCAGTAAAATTAGCTAGCCCTGCGCTGTGTTGCAGTAGATGCTTAATACGTATTTTATCCCCGTTGGGGAAATCAGGTAGGTACACATTAAGAGTATCTTGAATACTAAGTAACCCTTGCTCCTGTAATATCATAATGCCCGTAGCAGTGAACTGTTTAGAGATTGAAGCTAGCCTGAAAACGGTATCTGCATCAATCAGTTTTGTATCGTTTCGGTTAACTTTATTAAAGCCTTTACTGAATAATACCTGTTCATTTTCAACGATCAGTATCGCGCCACTAAAGTTTTGCTCTATGGCATACTGCTCAATTGTTTGGTCCATCTTGGCGGGTTTAATTTCAATGGCTTTTTCGTTGCTGCCACCACATGCACTCAGTAGTGCAATTAACAGTGTTGGTACAACAAAGTTTGTTCTGATTCGAAATAGGCATGTGGTCATACGAAACGTCCTTAATATGTCGTTTTAATACGCTTATCATATAGCGAATTTATGGTTGGTTTCTGTATGAAAGTGTTTATCAACGCGCTACATTTTTAAACAAAGTAAACGCATTAAATTGCGCGTCAGTGCATAAGCTGACTTTGCTTTACGAGCAGTACTTGTTGGCAATAAGCAATAATGAGAGATTTGTAAATTAATTAACAGTGGACATAAAAAGGTTGGCAAATAATGACAACCTTTTTTGGCTAAAACCACGGTTTTTGTTTTAGCTCGTTGAGTTTTTATCGGATGTAAATTTGTATATTCAATGGAGCGTAATACATTTTGCCACTGCTTAGCGTGCCATAGTTACCATTGCGGTTCGAAGGCTTAAAGTCTAAATTGTAAATTGACACGGTTGTGAAGTAAATCCCGTTACTTGGGTTACTCAAATAGGTATAGTCAGAGCCTTTATAGGTGCACCCTGGTTCAGCATGAAATACAGGCGTATTTACAAGATCGTCAACTAAAACCTGACAATTAGCTGTATCTAACTGTGTAAAGTCAAACACAACATAATTGTCATTATTGCCGTCGGTGACCATGATCTGTGTTGCGTTTGTTTTGAGCGCTTGCCACGTTGCCGCATCAATATAATGGTTTTTTTGAACATTAGGATCCGTTAGTTCTTGAGTACGGGCATGCGACTCGCGGCCATTCTTCTCTCGGGTGTTTACGAGCGTCCAGCCACCTTGATCTATATCCATGTTGCAATACACATTGGCTGTCGTTGGATTACCATCAACGGTCAGTTCAATAGCATGAATACCAGATTGAGAAGATGGGTCTTTAATTTTTACGTCGTCACATGATTGCCCATGCAACCCAGTATTCGATTGCAGTGCAAGTTCAAAGTCGCCAGACTCAAGAGCGTTACTGTACCAAGTCCCTTTATAAAGCCCATCAATCACGCGTTTTCCGAGGTAATGTTTTTTGGTATTCCCATTTGTTGATGTGAACTCGATCACATTATCATTATGTTGATATTGTCCTTTTGACACTTCACTGTCAGATTTGAGTATGAAGTCACCTTGCATACGCAATAGTTCAGAACTTGATAGTGTGTATGATGGGTCTAGTTGCCCATTTAGTGACGTATCTTCTTTGAGGTCAATATATTGAGGGGTTGCATAGCTAAAAGTGCTTGTCATAGCGAATATAAGATAATATTTGTTCATACCGTTCCTTTGTAATTGAATTTCTGATTAAAGTTATATTAAACAACATTTTAGCGTATATTGTTGGTGATGTTCTAGTCCTGATTTTGGCCCTCCTGATGTAAATCAGAGTTTGTTTATAAAAACAGCTCCATTATTAATTTTTTTCTAACTTAGGTCTGAAGCTTTGCACAATCACAGCGGTACCATGTCACCTTGCAGACGTAGTTCAGGACCCACTGTTCAGTGACGCGTGTATTTGTGCTTTTTGATTATCAACAGCCACCTCCTCAGTAGCCCTTTATTGGTTGGCAGCAGTGTCTCGTTCGGGTTAGCTATTGGGTTTTATCTAACCTCAGCTCTGGATAAGCGAATTTGCCCAATAAAGCTATTTTTCTCACTCTCGGCGTTGCTTTTATTTGTAATAGCCTGCTATTACTGCATAAAAGCGCCTTGATATTGAACAAAATATCATCATTGGACTGTACGTAAGTGTGTTTTCAAAACACTTTCTATTCCAAAACCCTTATCCAAACCTGAGGTTATCTAGATTTTATTATTTAATAAATATTAAAACTGATTGTTTAATTACTGGCATTATCAAGTAAATGCAAGTGTTCTAGTATGGCTTATAGCAAATTGAGAGTGAGCTTATCACTGCAAATTGCACACTTCCCCCTACGTGAGCTTGAGTAAACATAACGATACTAAGCTCTTAAAACAATAGATTGGTTGGAGAGTATATTATGAAGTATTCAGGTTTTCAGACATTTAAAACACAACAACGAGACGGCGTTCTTACGGTGACTTTCGACTTTGGTACTGTCAATGTACAAGGTCAGGAAATGCTTGCAGACTTAAATAGTTTGGCAATGCGATTAGAGCGTGACCGCAATACCAAAGTCGTGGTTTTTCAATCAGCTAACCCTGAAGTGTGGGTTTGTCATTATGATACTGAATTATTAAAGGATATGTCGACTGAGGCCGTATCTCGCGACGAAGTGGCGCTTTTAGATTTACAGTCTGTGTGTGAGCGGATCAGTAAAGTCCCTCAAGCAACCATTGCTAAGCTTGAAGGTTTTGCTCGCGGTGGTGGTCATGAATTAGCGCTTGCATTAGATATGCGTTTTGCCGCACGTGGCAAGTTTAAATTTATGCAGATGGAAGTGGGCATGGGTATTTTGCCATGTGGAGGTGGTGCATCACGCATGGCACGTCAAACTGGCTTGGGTCGCGCATTAGAGATTATTTTAAGCGCCCGTGATTTTGATGCTGATGAGGCAGAAGCTTATGGCACCATCAATAAAGCACTTGAGCCAGATCAAATTGGTGAATATGTTGATACGCTTGCGAAACGTATCGCTAAATTTCCTGCTGAATCTATCAATGCTTGTAAACAAGCGGTGTATGAGTCTATTGATAAACCCATTGATGAAGCGCTAAAAGCAGAAGCATACTGGCTTTACCAAGCCACCAGTAAAACCCCTGCGGTTAAGCGTTTTAGCATAGCTGATGAACAAGGATTGGAGCATGACATGGAAAACCAGCGTAACTGGAACGAGTTAGTGATGAATGTTCAGGACATAAAATAATGCATAGACAGACTCACCTGCAGCTGGTTAGTGACTTTTTTATGCGATTTGTTAACTCAGACATTGAAGGCTTACTGGCACTGCTTGATGACCAAGTTGTTTGGAAAATGATGGGACAGCAAGGTGGTTTGCCAGTCTCTGGAGAAATGGATAAAGCGGGAATTACTGAACTGATGCAAAGTGTTCGAGCACAAGTTGCAGGCCGTTTAAATATGACCCCCACGGCGTGGACGATTGCAGATGGGCGCGTTGCGGTCGAAGTCGAATCTTCAGCTAAGCTAAAAAATGGTCGCGATTACAATAACCTTTATCACTATTTATTCACGATTTCTGACGGAAAAATTGACGCTATCAAAGAATATGGCGATACCGATCAGGTGAGGAGAGTATTCTTAGATTAGTGGGTAGAGGTTAATTAAAATATAGGGGCGATGAGCCCCTATATTTATTAATTACAGATTGATAAGTAATGCACTTGAGGAATTCGATGATGAAAAAAACAATTCTAATAACAGGCTCTACCGACGGGATTGGTTTAGCAACAGCTAAGTCACTTGTGAAGTTGGGGCATAGGGTATTGCTGCATGGTCGCAGTTGTTCAAAGCTTGCAGATGCAACAAAGCGACTGAGTGAATTGACTAAAGCAGAAGATATTTTTACGTATCAAGCTGATTTATCGAGTATACGTGATGTGCAAGCGCTTGTTGTTAAAATAAAACAAGAACATCAAAGGCTCGATACGGTGATTAATAATGCGGGGGTGTTTATTGTCCCTGAAAAAGTGTCTCCCGATGGGCTTGACGTTCGTTTTATGGTGAATACCATTGCACCTTACATCCTGACACACGCTCTTTTGGCACTGCTTGATAACACTGGGCGTGTCATTAATGTATCCTCAGCGGCGCAGTCCTCTCTTTTTGCTGAGGAGTTATGCACACCAAGTTCATTATCAGATAGTGCTGTTTACGCGAAAAGTAAACTGGCTTTGACTATGTGGACGCGTCAGTTAGCCATGTCGCTTGGAGAAAGTGGCCCTGTCATTGTCGCAATTAATCCGAAGTCTTTTTTAGGCAGTAAAATGGTTGAACAAGCGTATGGTGTGACGGGCGGAAACTTGCAAATAGGCGCCGATATATTGGTGAAAGCGGCGTTATCGGAAGAGTTCTCTGATGCGTCTGGGCTTTATTACGATAATGACGTGGGCCAGTTTACATCGCCTCATCAAGATGCGCTTAACTCAACTAAAATAACTAAAATTACACAAACAATTGAGCGTATTATCCATTCATTGGGTTAAAAATAACCGCAACTCGCAAATAGGTGTACGTTGAGAGGAAAGAAGAGCCATGAAGAAAATTCTGATAAATTTTGCTCATCCTGCAAAGTCGCGGTCAAATATTAATATCGCATTGCGCAATGCAGTTGAAAACATTGAGCATGTAACGGTGAATGACCTGTATGCCAACTATCCAGATTTCATGATCGATATAAAACGAGAGCAAGGCTTATGTGAAGCGCATGACATTATTATTTTCCAACACCCTTTTTATTGGTATTCAACACCCGCAATTATGAAAGAGTGGTTAGACTTGGTGCTGGAGCATGGATGGGCATATGGCAATGAAGGAAAAGCATTGGCAGGTAAAGTGTTTTTTCAGGCGATCACCACCGGTGGCGATGCGAGTACCTATCAAAAAGGCGGTTACAACGAATTCACTTTAAAAGAGCTTACAGCACCCTATAGAGCAACCGCCAAATTATGCCGCTTAACTTGGTTGCCACCTTTTGTGGTGACTGGTGTGCATCAGGGCTTAGAACCAGAAGAAATACATAGTTATTCAGCAGAGTATAAGCGCACACTCATTGCTTTACGAGATTCGTTACTCGATTTAGAGGTGCTAACACAGCAAGAGGTTTTGAATAACAACCATTCAGTTAGTCGGAGCGAATAGTATGGAAGCGTTTTTACTGCAGTTGTTTATCTTTTTGGTGGCCGCGGCCATATCAGTGCCGATTGCAAAGAAGCTCGGACTTGGCTCTGTGCTGGGCTATCTGATGGCGGGTATTGTCATTGGGCCTTTTGGTGCTGCGTTAATTCATGATGTTGAAGCAATCATGCACTTCACTGAGTTTGGTGTGGTAATGATGTTATTTTTGGTTGGGCTTGAACTCAAACCCTCGCTGTTATGGCAGCTTCGAACACCGATTTTAGGGTTTGGTGGGGCACAGGTGCTGATCAGCAGCGTGTTCATTTGGGGTGTCGCTGTTGTTTTTCTACCTTGGCAACAAGCACTCGCCATAGGACTTATTTTATCATTGTCTTCAACAGCGATTGTACTGCAAACCTTGCAAGAGAAAGGCAAAATGAAAACTGAGGCTGGTCAGTCGGTATTTGCGGTGTTGTTATTTCAAGATTTGGCCGTAATCCCCATGCTAGCCATTCTCCCTTTGCTTGCCACGCTCACGATATCTGGTGGTGCTCACCATGATTCGGTGCTATTTGATATCAGTACACTACCTAATTACATACAAATATTGGTGACTATTTCGGCTATTGTATTCGTGCTTATGGCGGGTAAGTTTGCCTGTCGACCAATTTTTAGAACCATTGCTAACACGGGTGTAAGAGAAATCTTCGTCGCTGCGGCGTTAGGACTGGTTATAGGGACGTCACTTCTGATGATGACGGTCGGGTTATCACCCGCACTAGGTGCATTTTTGGCAGGGGTGGTACTTGCGGATAGTGAGTTTCGCCATGAATTAGAAAGCGACATTGAGCCATTTAAGGGCTTATTATTGGGTATATTCTTCATTTCAATTGGTGCGAGTCTTAACTTTACACTGATCAGTGACAGTTTTTTATTAATACTGGGTTTAACTTGTGGGTTAATGGCCATAAAAGGATTGGTATTATTACTCGTGAGTGTTGTATTTAAAATTAGTAAACAAGAGCGGCCGCTGTTTGCTATTGCATTGGCACAAGGAGGCGAATTTGCCTTTGTGTTGTTTCAACTGACTAAAACAAGTGGTGTGTTATCCATTGAGGTTATTGAACCTTTGATTTCAGCGGTGGCTATTTCTATGTTTTTGGCGCCTGTTATGTTTGTTATTCATGAAAAAATGTCTCACAAACCAAATCAGAAGCCAGTAGAAGCAACGAAAGACGTTATTGAAAAAGGGGATCATAAAGTTATATTGGCTGGATTTGGTCGCTTAGGGACTGATATAGGAAGGTTTTTAATATCAGCGGGTATAAAGCCTGTCATCCTTGATCATGATGCTAATAATGTCAGCCTTCTGAGAAAGTTAGGCTTTGAGGTATATTATGGTGATGCCACAAGGCTTGATTTGTTGGAGTCGGCAGGGGCTGCCACGGCAGAGTTACTGGTGATTACATTAGGTGATACCGAGTCTGCAAAACAACTTGTTGCGCTGGCAAAAAAACATTATCCGCAGTTAAAAATAGTCGTGAACGCCCATGATCGAGAAGCCGCATTTGAATTTATGGACTTAGATATTGAACATATCTATCGCGAGACATTAGGCACGGCTTTAAATATGGGGCAAGCAGCGATGAAACAGCTTGGTGTTGACCCATATGAAGTACATCGTTTTAAGCAAATTTTTTATAAGAAAGACGTTGAAATGATGCCGGAGCTATACAAACTGCGATGCGAAGAAGAAAAGTACATCGTGTTATATCAAAAGCATCATGAACATTTAGAGGAATTGATGAAGTTAGATCATAACGAAAACTTAATGGCGCTAGATAAAGCGTGGACAGCAAAAAATCCAGCGCTCTAGGGGCGACGACAATAATGGCATAGAGCGCACTATCTTTATGTCATTATTTTTATAAAGCCTTTTCATCAAAAATGGCATTATCGGCGACAAACCCGTTTGCTAATCTGAGTATGCGGTAATGATTGCACATGTTACGTCAATTCACGTTAACTAGGCTGCTTTGTGTTCAATCTTATGTCATTAAGGCGTTACTATGTTAGGAGAGAACCATTCATTGATAAACGAACTTCCAGCACATAAAGACACAATTAAGCGGCTGCATCTTGACAGTAAAACCTGATTGGTTGTGATGAAAAGCAGACTTTTTTACTGAGGTCTGCTTTTTAGGCTTTCACGCTTCCCAGTAAGGTATGTCACCATAATATGCTTTAAAGTAATCAATAAATGCTCGGACTTTAGGGGCCAACAAGCGTGAACTTGGGTACACAGCCCAAATAGCGGTGTCAGACTCTACTGGATACTCTTTTAAGACTTGCACAAGCTCTCCTGTTTTAAGTGCTTTATAAGCGCACCAAATAGAGCATAAAGTTAAGCCTGCGCCGTTCATACAAGCATCTCTGGTTGATTCACCATTATCAATGCGTATTGCGCCTTTGGGTTTGATTTTTTTGAGTCCGTCAGGTGTATTAAAAAGCCAGCTGTCAATCCCTATAAAGTTAATACACTGATGATTTAGTAGATCTTGAGGTGTGCTGGGTTCACCATATTCTTTAATATAATCCGGGGATGCACACACAATTCGATGATCGCGTGTGAGCTTTCGTGCGACTAAGGTCGAGTCATTCAATGACGCATTTCTGATGGCAATATCAAAACCGCCTTCCACCATATCAACGATGCTATCACTTTGGCGTAAATCAATTTTTAACTCTGGATATTGTTTTACAAAACCATTTAATGCAGGGACTATATGCATTCGTGCAAAGGATGATGGCGCTGCAACTCTGATGGTACCCTGAGGGGTGAAACTGCCTGCACCAACAGACGCTTTCGCACTATCAACGGCATTCAATACTGCTTCAGCATGAGGTAAAAACTCACGGCCTTCTTCTGTTAAAGACACTTTTCGGGTGGTTCTATGTATCAGCTTTACCCCTAACGCTTCTTCAAGTTTATTGATATGCATACTTGCAACAGGTGCAGATAACCCCAGCTCGCTGCCCGCCATACTGATGTTGTGAGTCACCGCTATTCTCACAAAAAGCCTTAAGTGTTCATTATTCATTGTCGTCACTCATTATTAATAAAAAGTAAAAACTGATTAATTTTATGAGTGTATTATCAAGAATGTGTTTTGTAAATATACTTTACCCAATCCAATACAGGGGAAATAATAATGAAAGCAATGACAATTAACGCGTTTGGCGGTACTGAAGTATTTACAGCGTCTGAATTAATAAAACCAGAAGCGACAGCTGGGCACGTGGTAATAAAAGTGGCCGCAACGAGTGTGAATACGGTTGATACAATGATCCGCCAAATGGGGGAGGATTTAGCCCCCTTATCACCTTCATTACCTGGCGTATTAGGGATGGACTTTGCTGGTGTCGTGGAATCTGTCGGAGCAGGTGTAACAGGTTTCTCTGTTGGTGATGAAGTATATGGTTGTGCTGGTGGCTTAGCAGACTTACAAGGAGCGTTAGCGGAGTATATGCTTGCTGATACAAAGCTAATTGCTCACAAGCCTAAAACAATTTCAATGCGTGAAGCGGCCGCTATACCGTTAGTCGGCATTACCGCGTTTGAAGGACTTATACGTGCTGGCGTTAGCCAAAATCAGAAAGTACTGGTGCATGGTGGAGCTGGCGGCGTAGGCCATATAGCGTTACAATTGGCGCGCTATTTTGGTGGTGAAGTTTATGCTACTTGCAGTGGCCATGCTCAGTCTGAACTCATTAAAAAGTTGGGGGGGACGGCCATTAATTATAAAACCGAATCAGTGACTGATTATGTTGCTACGTATACTGATGGTGCAGGCTTTGATGTAGTGTATGACTCTATTGGCGGCGCGAATCTGCTTAATTCATTTGAAGCAGCTGCATTAAATGGGCAAGTTGCTACGACTGTGTCTATGGCCGAAATAGACCTGACGACAGCGCATTTTAAAGGGTTATCTTTACATGTTGTCTTTATGCTGATCCCAATGCTTTATAATCACAAACGTGAACGCCACGGTGAGATTTTGGCTAAAATTGCAGAGGTTGTAGATGCCGGTAAATTAACCCCTATTGTTGATGAACAATATTTTAGTTTAGAAGATGTCGGTAAGGCACATACTCGACTTGCAAGCGGTCAAGCAATGGGAAAAGTAGTGGTGTCAGTTTAGGTATTAAATCATTTTTCTTGTCGAGAGGGGCGAAGTTAAGCCCCGCTCTGATTACCCCCTTCGATGCTTTAACCGCAGTCGTTGCGCTAATTGCGGTTATAGTCGCAATGCCTTTTGCTCTATGTAGAGCTGAGTACGTAACTCATTTAGGTCGTATCACAATGTACTTTTAACTCATCAGCTATTGGAACTTGCATTTAAAGCGTATTTTCATCGATAGGCCCGGCGACATGCGATCTACTTCAATGGTGCCTTGTTGTGCTAATACAAGCTCGTTGACCAGCGCAAGCCCTATCCCTGTACCTTGGGTTGAGCGTGTTAATTCACTGCCTCCGCGATAAAATAATTCAAAGATTTTACTTTCTTGTTCCGCACTAATACCATTACCATAATCACGAATTTCCATCACGATATAGTCTTTATCTTTAGCGTTTGCTGTAAAGTTGAAATCGACTTTTTTGCGTTGTTCATCTTCGATAGTGTCACTATCAAAAAACTTTACTGCGTTATCAGTGATGTTGATCACAACCTGTGAAAATGCATCTAAGTCAATGAGTAAAAGTACACCTTCTGGTTTTTCGAAGTCACTTGAAATGTTTAGCTGAAAATGGCTGTTTAGCAATAACGACGATACTTTTGACTGGATGATATCCGTTAAAATACTGAGCTTGGTATAGTGTGCATTCACACTGTGTTGTGGTTGGTTGAGTTTTGAAAGCTGCAGTATGTTGTCAATTAAACGAGATAAGCGTTCACTCTCACTGTGGATGAATTCGTAATACTCAGATTTGTATTCTTCTGAGGGCACCATCCCTGATTTTAGCATTTCAGAATACATGCGAATGGATGTTAATGGTGTCTTGAGTTCATGGCTTACCGAAGACACAAAGTTGAGACGTTGCTCTGCGAGCTTAAGCTGTTTGATACCCAAACGATAAAAGCCAAAACTGCCCAGTATAATACCACACAGTAACAACGCCATTAATCCAAGGCTATATATCGCCGCAGAAGGGAGCGTGAGTTTTGCCGTTGAATATGTGAGCTGATAACTTTTAAAAGGCCACCGTAGTTCGTGGCTATTGATGGTCAATTGATTTAATGGTGCGTGTAGCAATTTGGTTTGGGTGATGACGGCTTGACCATGGGGTTTGCTGTCATAAATAAAATAAGTTTTATCCGAACTCGTTTGTTCAGGCTGTACGGTGACTGTGATCGTACTTTTAAATTGCACGGTTTTGAGTATCCGTTCAATTTGGTTGTTTAAATAGGCATTTACGTCGATGACGTAGCCTTGTAATTTTTTGACATCATTCACGAATACAATACGATAAAAAACAAGGTATCCTGGTACATCGGATAATAAAAGAAACTTCTCATTGTTAGCCGATAAGTTGTTTTCAATGAGGGCTTTTAACTCGGTTGACTTGGATGTTACTTGATAGAGCTTTAAAGCGAGGATTTTTCGTGTTTTCGACTCAAGCCCATCATGCTCTTCTACTTTTAACCCTTTGGCACCATTGACGATGTTAGGCCAAACTGGGCTATTGAATTGCCCATTTTTATCTAGTTGAAAGTAACCGATGAGGCCGACATAGCGCGCATTATATTCAGGGTTTGAAAGCGGAGACCTAATTCGACTCACTTGTTTGTTATCAGGGTTGTAAATATGCTGATAATAATCAAAGGTGCGTGTGTTTAAGGCATTATCAAATACGACGCGTTTAAATAATTTGAGATTTAGTTGTGACGTTATCTTTGCTGTTTTACTTTGATATTCGGTTAAAAGATCTTTTTCAAATTGATGATATCCTTTGTAAAGTACGACGCTGATAGGGGCTAATAATAGAAGCAAAAAAAGACCAGTAAGGTAGCGAAGCCTACTTACGCGCTGCGGATAACTTAATAAACGGGTATTTGAGAGGAGGTGTTTCATATTATGACTGACAGCTAAATAGCTGATACCCTTCGCCTCTTAGCGTCACTAAATGCTCAGGGATTTTAGGGTCGCTTTCAATTTTTTTACGTATTTTAGCGATATGTATATCCACTGTGCGCGTATCGATATGTTCAGTTGATTTATATCCCCACACTTCTCTTAATAATTCATCGCGTGATACAGGGGATTTTTGCTGGTTTAAGTAAATCAAAATACTGACTTCTCGGCGGGTATAGCGCATCTCTTGCTCATATGAGCACCCTGTTAGTTTTTGCGTACAAATACGCACATGTTTACCAATGGCGAGAGTATGGTCATTACCAGATAATCCAGAGCGCCTTATTAATGCTGTGACTCTTAATACTAACTCGGATGTAGAAAATGGTTTAGCTAAATAATCATCAGCGCCTAACGTCAGGCCGTTAATGATATCTTCTTCAGCATTTTTTGCAGTTAACATTAAAACAGGTTGTACCTGAGAGTGTTGCCTGATTGCATTGCATATTTCAAAACCATTCATCGATGGCAGCATCACATCTAAAATAATGCAACTGTACTTCTGTGCTAAAGCGCGAGAGAGCCCTTTTCTACCATCCATTTCACTTTTAACGTCAAACCCATGAAATACAAAAAGATCGGTAAGACCACGCAGTATACTTGGCTCGTCTTCGATAATAAGCAGAGAGGGTTTTATATTCATATTATTTTTCAATTCTTTGGCTTACTTATGGAGACTATATCATTATTGTTAATAGCTAAAATGCAAAGTTTTGTAAAAGTTTTATAGCGTTGTTTTTACTTTTTGTGCCTACTTGACGCGCGGTTTACTGGCTAAGATGCCCTGAACTTAATGACAGGGTACTAACAATGATAAACAGTGATATTCAACCTCCTCTATTATTTAAGCGATCGGCTCTACGCCAAGCAATTTTAAGTTGTGTTTTAATGGGCGGTTCTTGTACTTTGATTGGTTTTTCAAACGTCAGCGCTGCAAATGAATCTGTAGCCAATATCGACAGATATGAGGCTCGTACTTTTATGGCGTTAGACCCGCAAACATTATACGATATTTTAGAAAATACGCCGGGTGCAAATAGTCTTTTAAACGCACTGAACGACACGTCAGAAAATCGCGGTTTTGGTTCTGCGGGTGAGCAAATTTTAATAAATAGTAAGCGAATGTCGGGAAAAGAGAATAGCCTTGCTAAAGAGTTGGATAGTATTCAAGCACAGGACGTTGATTATATTGAACTGATCCGTGGTACTCGGTCTGATTTAGATGTACAAAGTAACGGGTTAGTGATTAATGTGGTTCTTAAAAAAGACATAGAACCCTCTATTTTATGGACATTGGGGACAGTCAAAACGGCTGATATTAAACCCTATTCAAGGGGGTCATTGACGTATAGCGCAAGTATCGACAATTTTAAATATAGACTGGGTATGAGCCACTCAGTGAATCCTACAGAAATAAGTTCAAGTGAGTATTTTACCTCTGTTGATCAAGTTCATACACAAACAAATACTCGGGTGCGTGACAACATCTACACAACAAGTCAGTTATCAGCCAAATTAGAATATGTATACTCTGATAAAACCTCAATGCAGCTCAATGGTATTTACGAAAAAATTAAAGTCGACGCAACCATCAGCAATGACGGTGAATACTTAGTGAAGAACACACAAGAGCATAAGGCCTTAGTTTATGATTGGGCCAGAGATAAATGGGAAATTAGTGGAGATATCAGCCATGAGTATAATGATGATCATCAATTAAAATTACTGTTCATCAGTAATCGAGCGGACTCAGACGATAAAATTTGGCACAGTGTATCTAAAGGCGGCAATATACTGCTTCCTGACTACACATTGCCGCGCATATATACCTCAAAGGAAAATGTCTTACGTACCAATTGGCGCTATAAATTGAATACACGTCATACTTTTGATTCGGGTTTTGAAGTCGCGATAAATGAACTCAATGAAGATTTACAGTTTATTCGTCAATCAGGCGTTACTTACCGCTCTACGGAGTTGAATGATATTAAAGAAACCCGTTACGAAGCCTTTAGTAATTATAATTTTGCAATGTCTGCTGCGCTTAACCTGCAATCATCATTGATATATGAGCGCTCCACCATAGACGTTGCGACTGACTTACTGTTAGTGAGCGACACATTACACAACGCACAAAGTGATACTTCTCGCACGTTTAATTACCTTAAGCCACGTTTGAACCTAAGGTATGATTTAAATGAGATTTATCAAATGCGTTTTAATTATCAACGAACGGTGAGTCAGCTTGAACTGAAAGACTTTGTGCCCTGGTTTGACAGCTATGAATCTCGATTAGAAGAAGCGAACCCAGATTTAAAACCCGAAGTACGTGATGAGCTTTCATTCGCTTTTGAAAAGCAGTGGCAAAACACCAATGGTAGTTTTACCGTCACGCCTTATTATCATAAAGTCAGTGATTTAATTAATGAGGTGTTATTAGCGAAGCGATCGGGTGACGGCAACATTGACAGGGCTAAAGAGTACGGCGTTAAATTAGAAACAAATTTTGGGTTAGAAGCGCTTGGACTAAATAATACCTTGGTCAGTGCCAACTATACATGGCGAGAGAGTGACGTGGTACACCCTTTTACTGGGGAGCGAGGGCCGATTGAAAGAGTGAGTAAAAATGAATGGCGTGTAAAGCTCAACCAAAATGACATTTTACCTGGGCTATCGTTAAGTTTAACGCTTGAAGATAAGAGCCGTTATGAATTTTATTACTATGATTACCAAGGTAATGTTGACACCAAAATCACAGCAAATGCCTTTATTGATTACCAAATGACGAAGAACCTAAAACTGCGTTTAAAAGGTGACAATTTACTGAGTGATAGGTACACAGTAAATAAAGCACGTCATACAGCATTGTTTACTGACAGTGATTTTTTAAGACAAGAGCGGCGTGATAATGAACGTGCGCCTAGGTTTTCATTAATATTAACAGGCCAATTTTAAGCTGTATTTTTACCAAACGAGTGGTATGGGGCTGAGTTTACAGTGTGCGGCATAAAGTGCGTGTTAATATTATCAATGGAGTTTATGGATTAAAGGTGTGCGACAAACAGATGCACGCCTTTTTTATTGCCTCATACCTGAGCAAATTATCACGTGTGATGACCTTGAGATTAAAAGGTGGTAGCCAATAAGTTGGCTATCAACAACTCTGACCCTTTTGATATTCTGACCCTTTTGATATTCTGACCCTTTTGATATTCTGACCCTTTTGATATTCTGACCCTTTTGATGTTAAGCGCTTTTAGCTGCCCTAATTTATTGTCGATAGTTTCGTCTTGTTTAATAAAGCAACAAACTAAAACAGGACCATTATGAACAATAAAACAGGTTTATTAACCGGGGGGTTATGTGTAGCGCTACTCAGTGGCTGCAATTCGGACCCACAAGTATTACTAGGATACAGTGCAAACCAATTATGCTCGCGACACTTTATCTCGGATGAGCCCGTCGATTTTATAAAAAGCCGGGTGATCCTGGAAGCATTGGCAACCTTACCAGATGACACCCAAATACACGTCGATACTAGTAATCATGTGGTTACTCTTTCAGCAGAGATTGATAATGAAATAATAACGCGAACATCCGTTTATAGAGAGGGCTTTGGGTGTACTTTGTTATTTGATTTAACAAAAGAGCAATTACGGGCACAAACCGCCCATGTGAATACGCCAGAAGCTTCACCGAGTGCGCCGATTGATAAGGCGGTTAATTCAAATCTTACGCTAGATAAGTTTTTTAAGACGAATCAATATGATTACGCGTGGAGTGATAACACATTTGCCGTTGCCGTAATGCACAAAGGAAAGTTGGTCGCAGAGCAATATGATGACCACCATCATGGCGACACCCGAGTACTGAGTTGGTCAATGGCTAAAACGCTCACCGCATTAATGACCGGCGTTTTGATAGATCAAGGTAAGTTAGCGCTCAACCAAACGGTGTCTTTTGGCCAGCATGGCATGACCATTAAGAACCTGCTTAATATGAGTTCAGGCGTCAAATGGGCCGAAACGCCAGACATTCATGGTTATGAAGATTTGGCACCGATGTGGTATTACCATGGTAACTCAGTTGAATATGTATCGGCATTAGGGAAAGAGTATACGCCAGGCAGTCGGTTTGAATATGCGACGGGGACCACGCAATTGCTTAGTTCAGCAATAAAAGCAGCCTCAGGAGGAAGCTTTCAAACGGTGAATGATCTATACCAATCACACCTATTTAAACCTTTAGGGATCAATAATGCCGTCGTAGAGTTTGACGAAGCAGGTAACTTTCGAGGTGGCGCTCGTATGTTTTTGACCATTCATGATTGGCTAAAAATTGGTGAGTTATTTATCAATCAAGGTCGTTGGGGTGATCAACAGGTCGTGCCTGAATCTTGGCTTACAGAGGTTATGATGTCACCCGGTGTATCAAAACATTACGGTGCACAGCTTTGGCTTAATGATTTGCAGTTTTGGCTACCTAAATTGCCAAAAGATACCGTATCTCTTCGAGGTCATCGTGGTCAGTATGTGATTATTATCCCTTCTAAACAACTTGTGGTCGCACGTTTTGGCGCATACGGTTCGGTAGTAAATCAAAATATTGGACTTGCCAATAAACGCGTTTTTAGTGCTGTTGTGGATGTTTTAAAGCAACTAGAAAAATAGTAAATTTAAGAATAAAAAGGCGCGTTTAAAATGGGGTAGAACTAACAGGTCAGAAGTCTTTCATTTTTATTTTTTATAAAATATAAATGGCAGATATTGTTGATATAGCTTAAATAGAGTATTCTTTCCGAAAAAATCGGTACTAATGCCATATGCATGCTTTTGATCGTGTTTATTGGGTATACGAAACGCAACAATTGCCTTTGATAACTTACTCAATAGCATGCTTTTTAAGAGATTATGAAACTTAAATTATTTACATCAATTATATTAGCCACAACTTTATCAGCATGTAGTTCTACATCAAATGGTGGGGGTTGGCCAGAAGAACTAAAGCTTGCTGCAAATCAAATAAATAGTAGTTTGCCTATGATGTTAGATGCAGAGACAAGGATTGACTCTACATTCGCTTTTATGAACACGTTTACATACAATTATACGATAGTTACTTCATCGGTAAATGAAATCAATGTTCAAGCGTTTAGGGATTTGATGACGAAAAAGATCTTTAATACGGTGTGTACTAAACCAGATATGGCTTCATTCGTACAAAATAACACGGAGGTGAATTACGCTTATGTTGACTCCGATGGTAAACATATAACTAAAATATCTGTTGATACGCGCCAATGTGAAAAAATATAAAAAGGCGCTAGTAGGGGCCGAATACTTCAGCTTCATGTATTTTGATTTTTGATCTCTTTTGAGCGGCTAATGATAGCCGCTTTTTGGTCGTGAAATGTGGATGCAGACTACGCCACTTGGTGCACGTGCTGCTGGCGTTTCGCCCAAAAGGGGGCGTCATTCCAGCGTTGCTCTTTGTGATAAAAGTGCTGCTTTAAACCTAAATATTCCTCAAATTGCCGGGCTAAATCTTGCTGATATATATGACTATTTTCATTAAAATTAGTAGGGCTTGTTGCGTTGCCGATGATGGTTGCTACTTGGCATCCCGAGGTCATGGCAAAACCCAGACCCATAGAGGAAATAGGGTCAAATGCGCATGCGGCATCTCCTACAGGTAAATAGTTTTTTATGTGACTAAATTGATTAAAGTGCGTACCGGCGGGTCTGATCCAAAGGTTATCATCAATAAAATGTGCCCCCTCGACTCTTTTTGACATATATTTGCTGTGTTTGAGGTGCTGTTGCCACTGTGATTGACGATTTAACTTCATTTTTGAGATTAATTCAAAGTCGCTAAAGTAGGTAACGACAACCATCTGATCGGACAATGCGGCACTATACCACCAACCATACTCGTCACTTTCGATAAGCTGAATTTGTTCAAATGAGGTCGAGTCAGATTTATAAAAAGCCCCAACGCCAGTGAGTCTATCGTGTTGTGTAACAGACGCACCTAATGATTTACTTAATGATGAATTTCGTCCTGAAGCATCCACCAGATAATTGCACGTTATTGTAAACTTTCCATGCTCTGGATGATTCACTTCAACCACATAACGACCATCTTGCAATTGAGTGACCGCTTTGTGTTTAGTTCGAGGAAATACAGTGCCACCACGATTCAGCACGGTTTCAAGGAGGGTTAAGTCAAATACCTCGCGGTTAATCTGAAAAGTTGCTCTGTCTGGTGCAAAAATAGCATGCCGATTAGCGGATTTATCGCTGCCCCAAAAAGCACTATTACCTTGGGTTGGCGTAAAACAGCTGGTGCCAAAATGAGACTTTGGCAGGCGTAAATAGTCCAATATTGAAAAAATGCTCTCTGAGACGCTCTCTCCTACTCGCAGCCTTTGTAAATCCGAGCTTTCGACTAATGTAACGGATAATTTGGTGTGATTAAGCAAGTTTAATGCGGTGCTGGCCCCTGCGGGACCAGCGCCAACAACCAGCACATCACATTCGTGTGCATGTATCATTTTATATTACCGTCTTGTACGAGTACCACTGCGAGGTACTGCTCTACCAGCCGGTTTGGCTGTGATGGGAGCAGACATTTTTTCTTCCATACCTTTAAGTAAGGCTTTTGCTTTTGAGCAGCCTGAAGAAAGGTGGCTTTTAACATCATCAGGGATGTAAAAAACAGGGATATCAGTGCCATTATCTTGTGGGTTACCAGTAATGTCTGAAACTGGCACGTCCTTATAAGCAAACAATTGGTGATTACGTTCACTTTCAGTAAAAAATGGAAAGTTGGGTTCGCTCGCATTTTGATTACGAATAAACCCAAGCGCAGGCCAATGCTCTACCATTTGTACAAAACTGTTAATGCCACGGGCATAGTTTACTTGTTGACCAGCAGGCAAGTGGGTGGCTGACTGATCGTCCACTTGATTGGTCAATACGTCCCACGGACTTTGAGGTGGCCACCAGTAACTGTAATAAGTTGGCGCAAGAGGGACCATACTTGGCTCTTCAGCCGTACCTTCATTCACTTTATTGACTGTTGGGTCAGTGAAATTCACATTTTGAATGGTACAGTTGAAAAAGTCAGCCTGCCATGGACAAGCCATGCGTTTGGTTAAATCACCAGGTTGGCACCCGCCACCTTCACACTCATCACGCTCTGGGTCTAAACCATTAGGGAAACCACTCCCTATACTTTGATCTTTAATGACATACGGTGCGGCGTAAATCACGGGGTTCTGCATGCTCCAAGTTACTTCGATACCTGGGCACATTGGCAAGCCGACACAATTACCAACACTGCCTTGGTCAGCATGAAATACACCAAAACTATCTTGTGCTGACGTGGTTGGCAGTGGTTTTTCATTTGAGAAATTCCCACTGGCCCATTGGCTTAATAAGAAATATTGCGTCTGAGTTAAGGTGAGAAACTTATCGACAATATTATCTTCGGCATTACTGACCGAATTGCTACCTGAGTTAACCGGCATTAATGGCAGGTGACCTTCAATCCCATGTTCAAACAGCTGTTGATTGGTTTGCTCAATTGGCGGTGTTTGTTGCACAGTAGCAGGGTTGACCGGTTTTCTAAAATAGTTGAAATAGGCAGACCTGTTGGCTTGATTTTCTTCGGAGTTGTCTTTGAAATCAAAAATATTAGAGACGAATGCCGACATAGATTGTACGTTTGATACCCATTGATAGCGACTAATTCGCTGTATTATTGGCTCAATATCACGATAGTAATTAGCTTGATATGACGGTTGAAATTCGCCATTGCTATACATTTCAGCACATAGGTTTTGTTCACGGATAGCCACGTCGAACATGGTGTCGCTTAAGTTGGAAATATTAACGATTTCTGGGGCAAAATCAGGAGAGCCGACTATAACCCATGCTGATAACTTTAACTCTTGGCCATCGTTAAAAGTGATGGTGCAATAAACTGTGCCATCAGCAATATCATCATGCCAAGAGTCAGCTCCACCGTACGACTCAAGGGGTTCATTACCACCGGCATTACCGTAGCCTCCGATGACAATTAAACGTCCTTCGTTGTCGGTGATTATATTACCCAAAGACTTAATTTCAGTCCCTTGACAAGGTTTTGGGGGAAAGCTGACTGGGTAATTGTTGGAGGCGCTCACGTCATCAAAAATGGCTTTGGCATTGGGCCCTGTGATTGTTCTTGGTCCAGGGTCAATAATTAAACTGCGACGGTTGGTTTCACTGGCGTTGCGCCATGGTGTACCTCGATTACTGTAGCTGTTCTCTTCACCAAATAACAGATTACCTTGCAACTCATTAAATTCGTACCAAGCCGCCTTTTTATTCGCAATGTGCACAGTCCATGTGATCGCTTTGACATTATCACTTGCTAAAGTGAGCTCGTTATTGTCTTCATCAATAATTTTAAATGGCTGGCCTTGTCTGCGGATCCGTCCTTCCTGATCCTTAAATTGATGTACTGGGCTATCGATTTTGTTGCCCCATTCATCGGCTTCAAAGGGCAAACCACCAATTTGTTCGGGTGCTAAATAGAATTGACCTTCGCTATTGCCTAATCTGGCGACGCCAACGGAAGGGTGAAGAGAATAGTTCATATTTATATCCTTTAGATATATTAACTACGGCATATAAAAAGCACCGGTTAAAAATGTTCAACAGGGCTCACTCATCATGCTGAAAAGCTTCAGCTGAGGAAATGAATGTAGCAGTAAAGTTGAAATATGGATATTTCATGGCATTACATGACGCCGCTGCATAAGAATTATCAAAGCATGTAAGCTTTTGTTATGAATAATTAAAAAATGAAGCGATAAGCGAAATAAGCTTGTTTTGCTAATGTGATAGGTATTTCATTGCATATGAACTTGGCGCTAGAATTATTGCTGAAAAAGCACCACTTTCCCCAATTTGAGTGTTTGCAATTAGTAAAAATCAGGGAGAAATCAACGAGAAATCAGCTTTATCGCTAGTAATTTCTATCTAAACATTTAATGTGAAAATACCAAAAAGAAAAGAGTAAACCCTTGTGCATAAATTATTGTTACCACTGTTGAGCATTATCGTTTTGATAGGTAGTTACAGCGCTCATGCTGAAAGTTTAATTGAGTATAAAATCTCTTCTCTTGCACTCAAGCAATCGCAAACCGTACAGGTAAGTTTGCCAACAGAGTTTTCGAATACAAAACGCTATCCGATAATTTATGTACTCAACACCCATGACTTTTATGCAGGTGATTTCTCTGATGATGTGCTGCATCGAATTCGCCAACTAGAAGGGTATAACCAGATCCCAAATACTATCATAGTGTTGATAAACCATGACAGTTGGTATTCACTACTATTTAACCAAGCGGAACAGCTTACCCAATTTATTACTTCAGAGTTACCAGATTTTATCAGTCAAAAATATAAAACCAGAGAACGCCATCTGTTTGCCTATTCATATGGTGGCGCATACTTGCTGAGCAATAGTGTAAATTTACAAAGTCATTATGATCAACTCTATGCAATCTCAGCCGTTTTCCCTGATGTATCTTATGTGCAAAATATCGCTAATAGCCTAGCTAAATTAGATGATAAAAAAGCAAAGGTTACACTGTTCCAAGAGCAAGGACATTTGGCTGACACGCAATTCTTCAATACGAAAAATTTAGATGGCACCGTATTTAAACAACAGATTATTGCTGAGCACTCGCATCAATCAATCCTCCCTGTCGCCTTGAGTGATGGCTTGCGTTATCGTTATAAAGATTATGCGGTGGTTGATTATTTGAGTCAGTTAAACTTAAGTAAAGCCGAACTATCAGAGCGTTTTATTTCGATTCGTCGTCAATATACGCTCTCTGCCGAAAAGGCAGATCTCCAAAGTTTTTATAGTGAAATGGCGCAAAGTAAAATGGCTCAAGAACAGCTCCCTTTAGCATTTGAACTTTGGCGAGCGGGTAGTCCGCGGTTCAGGCATTATTTTATCAATCAATGGGGTGAACGCTTCTTAGCACAAGGAAAACTGGAGTTAGCTCAATTCACTTGGCAGCAACTTAGCAAGCTTTATCCTTATTCACCTTTTGCTTGGCATAAACTGAGTAAACTTGCCGTAAAGATGAATAACGCTAAAGTACAAAAAGTGGCGTTACAACAATTAGCTGATGCCATCAATCACTTTACTATTGACGACCATGCTTTGATTATGGCGTTTGTCATGCAGCATGATGCGACCTACCCCCAACTATCAATACGTGCACTTGAGCGTATTACCCTACAAATGCCGAAACACAAACAAGCTTGGCAAAGGTTACATCATTTTTATAAAAGCCAGGGAAAAGAAGCGCTGAGCAATAAAGCAAAACAGGCGTTAAGCACACTCTAATTGACATGCGAAAGCGACGCAATAAAGCGTGCCAATTATAGGGAAAATAAATGAATGGCCCGACGTAGTGCCCCCTATACTTTTGATTTGATTGTTGTTGAAGCTGAAAATCAATAATAGCTTGCGCAGTTGTCGCTTATTTTTGAGTTTTAAACAACGCGCAGTTGACGTGTCTACGGGTATCGCCTTTATCATCGGTTATTCGTTTTTTGAGACGGTTAATTTTTGAAATGAGTTGGTGGTAAATGATGATTGAACAAGCAAGCTTAGATGATAAAGCATTTATAGAACAATTTGAATGCCAAACGTTGGCACCTGTATATTTCAACCATATAGGCCATATTCGGGTAACCTGTATTTACTTATGTATGTATGACTTTGTAACAGCAAGAAACCGAGTCTGTCATGGTATAAAAGCGTATGCCGAAAGTTTGGGTGCAAAAGGTAAGTTCAATATAACAATGACAAATGCAGTGGTGACACTAATAGCAACTCGTTTAGAGGCTTGCAATGACAAATCTTGGCAAAGCGTGATAGCGAATAATCAAGATATTGTGTTGGATACGCCAGGTGTATTGCGTCAATATTTCACGCCGGAAGTTTTATTCAGTGAGCGGGCAAAAGTACAGGTTATGGAGCCCGATATAAAACCCATTGAATGTTTATAATTTACGCTACTTTAAGCTTACTCGCTAACCTCAGGCTTGGATAAGGGTTTTGGAATAGAGAATGTTTTGAAAACAAACTTACGTACAATGCAATGATGATATTTAGTTCAATACCAAGGCGCTTTTATGCAGTAATAGCGGGCTATTACAAATGAAAGCAACGTCGAGGGTGAGAAAAATAGCTTTATTGGGCAAATTCGCTTATCCACAGCTGAGGTTAACTATAAATAGGAGGCGTTATGCTAACAATCACAGCATTAGCGAGAGAGTGCAATGTGTCACGAACAACCATTTTATATTATGAGCGAATGGGGTTATTGAGGCCCAAATGCCGGACTGAAAATGGTTATCGGGGGTATGGTGATAACGAACTTACGCGTTTAAAAAGCATCGTGGCTTATCGTGCTTTTGGTATACCGGTTGCTGAGATCAGGCCATTGTTAGAGGAAGGGGGGGAGCAGGCGCAGCCTCAGCTACTTAAAAATCAATTCAAAAACATTGATGCGGAGATAGATAAACTAAGAAAACAACAACAAGCAATTGTTGTTATGCTTCAAGAACCTGACATGTTAAACGAGCAAGTGGTGTCAAAAGCGCGTTGGGTAGAAATCATGGTGTCACTTGGGTTTGATGACAAAGATATGGCCGCATGGCATCACAGTTTTGAGGCTATGAAACCTACGCAACATCAAAGATTTCTAGAATCACTGGGCATTACGGCTGAAGAAATAAAAAAAATAAGGATGTTATAAATAAACACTTTTTGTCGTTCTGATCATGTTAGGTATTAGATAAATCAGTTTTGCATTTAAAGTGGTTGCTTTTAAGTTGTTAATTTTAATTGTTTTATTTTTCCATTTGAGACATCAGTAAAAAGTCACTACAACCTCAAGTATTTTTCAACTGGCTGTTAGATTATGTTTTTTGATTTCATCATTAAATATTTATTTTTAGATTGAACTGGAATAGAGATGGAATTAACCGTTTCTTGTGAGGTATTACTTAGTAGACCATAGGCAACAGCAGGGGCAAGTGGCAAACGTACTGAATAAGTTCAATTAACAACGTATCAGTAAATAAAAAGGGAAATAGAATGGCCAGTAAACTAACAATTAAAATCTTGGTTATGACGACATTACTCAGCGTTGCGAGTAATGGTATTTTTATATCTACCGCCAAGGCAGAAAGTCGCGTGGCACCAGAGGTAACCAATGCGGAAAAATCACTGTCATTTTGGGATTTGCCTTATCTTAAGCAGGCCTATATTTCTGCGGCACCAAAAGATAGAAAAGAGGGTATTTCTGTTGGGCAATTGGGGGACAGAGTGGCTAAAAAGAATATTATTAAGTTAGCCGAAGAAATAGCGCAAGGTAAATACGGTCTTTATGACGGCTTGTTAATTAGTCACAAAGGTAAGCTGGTGTTTGAATCTTACTACCGACGAGGTCGTGTAAATTTGGCAGCAGGGCAGGCATCGGCAGCAAAAACTTATACCAGCTTGGCACTAGGCCGTGCAATTCAATTAGGCTATTTAAGCATGGCTGACTTAGACAAGCCGCTTGTCAGTTTTTTGAAAGACCTAGATACGACTAAGCTCGTTGCAGGGGCAGAAAAAATCACCCTGCATAAAGCGCTCACCATGCGTGGTGGTATTCGTGTGAGTGACGAGCAAGTGAAGGTATTGGAGGGGACGCCCGCCAAATTAAAAGGTCAAGGGCAAGTTCAAGCGTTACTTGAACACAGTACCCCTATTAATTCTGAGTCTCAGCGTTATTCATATGGTAATTTTAATCCGACCTTGGTGATGCAAGTACTGGATGCTGTGGTGCCAGGTACTGCGCAGAGTTTCATTAAAAAGGAGTTGTTGGATAAACTGGGGATCACCAACTATCGTTGGCAAAATGCCATCAGTGGCTTGCCCGAAGCGGGTTGGCGTGTGAGTTTAACGTCGCGCGATATGCTTAAATGGGGCGCTTTGCTTGCCAACAAAGGTAAGTGGCAGGGCGAGCAGCTTATTTCAATGGCCTACTTAAACAAGGGGACCCGAGGTATTGTACAACCTGCTGAAGCGTGGATCCCAAAAGCTTATCAGTATGGGTATTATATTTATCAAATGGATATACCTGTTAAAGGCAAAAGCTATAATGCCAATTTTGCTTGGGGTGGTGGGGGCCAATACATCATCACCATTGCAGAGCTTGATTTAATTGTGGTGATTAAAGGTCATGACAGAGAAGATAAGATCATGCCATATGCTTTAAAAACCATAGTTCCCGTGTTTGCTCATTAAACGTGTCAGAGTAAAAATCAATGAAAGAGGTCAACATGGTTGGCCTTATCTATTTATTGATATCTACGTGGTTTTGTATTTTTTCAAAAGCGGCTTTAAAGCGCTGAACTAACAGAGGAGAAGTGCTTTTACTCATGGCGATATAAAGTTGGAATTCATTTGGATTAAAAGTAAACACTTTCTTTAATAATTCGTACTGAAGGTCAGAGCTTTCTAGGTGAGTTTTGATCATTGCATCAGTGGCGATAATTAAATCTATTCTTTTAGAAAACAACATTTCTATGTTTTGTTTGTTGGTCGTTGTTAGGTATAGATCCAAATTTTTGTCTAAGTTATTTTGCTTTAAATAGTGGTGGGTACTGTCTTCTCGGGTTACAGCGATTGAGTATTGGTTGGCATCGTCAATGGTGTTAATTTTGACATGTGAATGCTCTTTCAGTGTCCATATATGCCCTTTAAGGGGGCTTATCGAACCTATCCAATGGAAAAGTTTCTCACGATCTTTTGTTCTTGCAATGGAGAATATAAGCACGTTCGGTTGCTCTAATGCGACCTTGTAAGCCCTTGCCCAAGGGTATACTTCAATGGGCGCATTAAAGTTGACTTCAGCCATTATTTTTTTCACTAGTCGTACTGCCACACCTTTAACAGGTTTGTTTTGCTCACTGATTTGAAAAGGCGGGAAGTGCTCTGTCACGACTCTGATTGATTCAGCGCTGGTCGTAACGTTAAAGCTGAAGAGTGTAATAGAAAGCACAAATAATTTGTTTCTCATTGTCACGGTTAAATGACCTTAATTGGATCAAGGGTACTATTTATTGTAGTTAAACCTATAGAAGTGGTGAGATTTATATGATTGATGCGGTTTCTTGCATCATTGAACTTTAGCGTTTTAAGGACGATCGTTAGCAGCAACGGTTTTCATTTTTTTTAAGCGCCGCTATAGAAAAAATGAAAGGTGTCAGCCTTGTTTTTATTGCAACTGCCGCCTTTAAATGTTGACCTCCTTCATATTCTAGACAACCATATGATGTAACCTCCTAAAAGCACATCATAATGTAACAGCAGGTAGTTTTATGAAATTTCAACGTCCATGGGCGTCAGCTTTATTATTGTTAACGTGTATTACTATTACCTTAACTTTTCATCACCACATTGCGAGTTTTTACGTTAAGCATGCGATTGATTCTGAGTTGGAGTTCTTGCTAGAAAAACTCGAAACGCATGTGGGAGAAGCGATTGACATGAATGAGCAGTTTATGCGAGATCTCACTTTTGATTGTTCAGCATCTGATATTACGAAAATGCAGCGGGCGGCATTTACAAGTCCGCATGTGCGCTTATTTGAGATTCATACACAAAGTGGCAAACAATGTTCAAGTCATGGCAGGGCGGTTGAACAAAGCGAAGAAGACTCTTGGCATACTCTGAAAGATAACGTGTTTATTGGCTCTGAGTTAAATAATATTACCCATACTCATGACCTTGCTGTGATTAATACAGCTCCTAATTACAAACTCATTGCCGATATAGAGCCTATTCATATCCCTCGGGCATTTTGTGATGAGTGTGCTGTATTAAAAGTTCAATTGAATAACCTCGATATTTTGGTGAGTGATATTGATAGTCAAACAAACGACTTGGCTTTGTCTTCTTTTATTTATTCAGATAAATATCCATTTTCTTTGTCACTGTCGGTGTCGAAAAACTATTTATCGCCTGTAGAGCATTGGAGTGGTGCGATTAGTTTAGGCATTGGTGCAACTTTAGGGTTATTACTGGTTTTTGCTATGCAATGGTTGTTAAGTCAGAATCAAACTATGGAAGCTTTGATAAAGCAGGGACTGCAAGCGCATGAGTTTAAGCCATATTACCAGCCTATTTTACACTCTAAGTCGGGAAAAATAGTGGGCTGCGAGGTTTTAGTACGCTGGGTAAAAGAAGATGGCACGGTTATTCCGCCTTATCAGTTTATTCCATTTGCAGAAGATTCTGGCCTTATCATTCCAATTACCGAGCAGTTACTTTACCGAGTTGTGCGTGATATTAAAAAGTTGAACTGGGCTGACACTGATAAGTTTATGAGTGTGAATATAGTGCCTGAACATCTTTATAGTAATGATTTATATGATTATATTTTATCTTTAAAAACAGATGATAGCTGGAGTTTTAACAATTTATCGTTGGAGATCACGGAGCGCAGAAAAATTGAAGACTTACAGCAAGCTAAAGTGACTTTATCTAAATTCTACGAGATGGGTATTGAGCTTAAACTTGATGACGCGGGGACTGGTTATGGTGGATTTTCGTACGTACAAGAATTGGGAATTTCCACGATTAAAATCGACAAAATGTTTGTTGATGTGATTGGCACCGATGATATGAAAAGCTCGGTACTCTCGTCAATTATTGCGTTTGCTGAGGCTTCTTCTAAAAAGACCATTGCCGAAGGGGTTGAAACGAATGAGCAAGTGGAATATTTGGCCAAGCACGGCGTCTATAAAATACAGGGCTATGTTTACGCCAAACCCATGCCGTTCAATGAACTGGTGGAGTGGAAAAAGGTAGCTAAAAACCTCATTACGATGAAACATAGTTAACCTCAGGTTTGGATAAGGGTTTTGGAATAGAAAATGTCTTGAAAACAAACTTACGTACAATTCAATGATGATATTTTGTTCAATATCAAGGCGCCTTTATGCAGTAATAGCAGGCTATTACAAATGAAAGCAACGCTGAGAGTGAGAAAAGTCGCTTTATCGGGCAAATTCGCTTATCCAGAGCTGAGGTTCGTTAGTATTAAGTGGCTCGTTTTTAGCGATTCGTTCTACAGCTGAGCCAAGTTACGAAGTAACTTGGCTGAATACCTCGATATCATACATTTCCGATTGGCCTAGGTTTTCTATTTATCGCGTCACGCACTGTTTTTGTAAATCTTTGAAATTTAAGTTTTGTTTTTATCGCATTTACGGCTTTATTTTTAGCAATGGCGTTTAATCTTCACAATAGGCATTGCCAGCAATTGATGGAACGCTTTTCTGACATTGAGCAACGAGCTGTGGGGTGGTTTAGCACGGTATTGCTTATTTGGGGCGCTGTCTGGTTTATGTATGCTGTTGAGTTTGCTTTAGGCGCGCTGGGGTGGCATTGGTTTGGCTCAGGTATTGTATTGCCTATTTTTGAAGTGATTGCACTGGCTATTTTTGTGCAAAAGGCCTTGGGTCAAAGGAGTCTGCATAGCGCAGATAAAGGCTTACCGCGTGCGAATCAAGGCAGAACGGCGTTACTCAGCGATGAAAAAATGCAACGGGTTGCGTCAAAACTTGAGCTGTCGATGAAAGAAGATAAGTTGTTTTTGCACAATGATTTATCTTTAAAGAAGCTCTCAGAATCGATTGCTGAAACCGAAAACCATATATCAGAAACTCTTTCTCAGCTTTTACAGACTAATTTTTTCCAATTCGTGAATGGTTTTCGCGTTGAAGAAGCAAAAGCTGAATTGAAAGATAAGGGGAAACTCGTGACTAATATTGCCTTAGATGTGGGCTTTAACTCTAAATCGACATTTAATACCGCATTTAAAAAGGTAGCAGGATGTAGCCCATCAGCCTATCGCAATTTATTGAACTAAAAGAAAGCAGATCTGTTTTGAACAAGTATGTTTGATGTGATCTGGTGCATCATTTAAAAAGTGAGTACTTTAAGAGGGCAATATGTTTGGGGGAGTTTACTTACTATTTTTTGAATGATTTTTAGAAATTAAACGACTCGATGTGTTGCTGCTTAGGTGTAACTTTTATTTAATTGTGCAACCTTGTGGGGTTAGAAATTGGAAGCTATTTTAGGTCAATATATCGTACTTGATTAGAGATATATTTAAGGTGGAGGTATTAACACGCCGCCAAAAATTATTATAAATTGGCGAACCAAGACGTATTTTCTCTAAGCGTGAAATTAAAATGTTGTAAATCAGGAAACAGAAAGAGGCAATAAAGAAAAGTTAAGAATCGTTAGTCGATTTTATTTATCAATTCACCAATCGGACAGTGTTGCAGGCTTTATATTGGCTGGTAACGGCATATTGAGAAACTTCAATTAGTATGTGTATGTTTTCGATAAAGGTCAGACGAGGGAGTGTGTCAATTACATAATATCGATTGTTGTTGTTTTTGGGTTAGTTTCGATAGTTGCGTGTCAAGCTGTAAAGCTAACTTAAATGTTTATTTTATGTAATTTATAGATTGAACTAAACTTTTATTATAACCTGCCGATTGCTAAGTAAGCTCACTAAGAAAAGGATATTTTTTTATGAAAGTAAATACTGCAGCTATTCCTATAGTTAATACTTTAACGGCCGATAGTAAAGCGCGGCTTGTGAATGATGTTGAGTCGAATAAACCCTTACCGATTGCTGATGTGTATCATAAAGAAAACGACCAGCAACCACCCTCTACTTATCGCCGCCCAGTTATAGTTGGGAAAGCGCAAACGCTTATTGAAGAGCCGGAGCAAACCAGTGCAAGGCTGAATGAGGCCTATTCTCAGTTATATTTCAATGGTGATATGTTTAAAGCTGCGGATAAGCTTGCTGATCAATACAATCAGTTTATGCATGAACTAGCGAGTGACGCCCCGCAGTTAGCAGAGAAAGATTGGGGATTTTCGGTTAATGAAAGTGGCGCTATTGCGGTCTCAGGGCAATTAAGTGAGGACGAGGTGTCTTATCTTGAAGAAAAACTGAACGCGAATAAAACACTAGTTCAATTTGCTAATGAGGTAAAAGATAGTTTTTTAAAGTTTACTGAACTTGAGCGAGGGCCCAGTAAGAATGCCACAAGTCAGTATTGGGGCAAATATGATGTTAATGAGAAGAATTTTTCCGATCTCGTTGATATGCGTTCATTGATGGAAGAACAAAAATCTTTTGAACAGTCGAATTATAGTATTGGTGAAAACTTAAACCTGTTTGGTTTTATCGATAATATGGGGGCGCAATTGAGTGCTAAAGCACAAGCGACATATGCAGAATAAAGCGCCGATTTATAACTTATTCTACTCAAGGTTGAATCTGAATTAAGAGAACATGTTGCTTATTATTGGCAAATGCTTTGCCGGTCATAGGCTCGGCTGACTTTATCGAAGTTCAATACGTAATATTGAGCATAAAAAATATTCCCGTCGATGGTTTGATACCTGTGTTATTAGGTTTAAATCTTAATCATTTATAGTGATAAACGGCTGGAACATAGTCGTGAACGCAGTGATTCTAGGGGGTCATTGGAGGTTTTGTAAGTAATTTGAAATAGGTATGTCTGAATGTGAGTAATGGTCGGCTAAGTAATAGCAGACCAAAACTTGTACTTTATAATTATGATTTTACGCTGGAAATTAAATCTTGATCGCAGATGTGGCCAAGAAAAACCCAGGGTACGTTATCACCACCGATGCCTATTGTATCCATCGTACCATTATTGTCTGCATCTAGGTTGGTTTCTATTTCAATCCTCCACGCGCCAACTTCAACATCTGAACGCCAAGTATTACGATACCCAAAGCTATATTCGGTGTGCTCTAAGCCATGCCTATTTGGTGAACAAGTACCTAAACTAATGCTGCTGGATATTTGGCCACTTGCATTCGATGTTGCAGTATAATCTTCAGTACCATCCGTTGTCAGCCGTACTAATTTCGCCTTTGCATTTTCAATAGGTGCCCCCGTTGAATCATTGATTGTGAGAGCCCAGTTAAGGTTTCTATAAGCCTGAGTGGTTAGGTATGGATCATTATGTGATGAATATGGAATACGATTAACATTCGCTTCACCGGATACTCTATGGCTACTAAATGAGGCCACTACAGATTGAACAGATAAAGTATATTGATTGGCACTATTTACCGGTAATGCAGTATTCGCTCTTACTCTTAAAGTAATTACTTGGTTTGGCTGCAGCCCTGAGATTGGATGTATAGCGTTGGCTGATAAAGGCACCCAACCACCATTATAAATCTCAAAAATATATTCATCAGAACTGCTGTCTAAGAATCGAAGCGCCAAGTTTTGGCCATTAACAGCAGTAAATTGATACAAGTCGATATCATTTAAACTATCCATGTTGCCTTGAATCAAATTTTGTCCTGCCGATAATTGTGTTGCTGTTGCTACCGTGTCGTTAAATTCATAGCTGTCTAACTGAGTTGTGACACTCGCACCAACGTTAAACGCCGAACCATCTGACTCAGCCACTTCCATATACCAATAGTAGTGCCCTGGCTCAGTGAGCGTAACGACGACTTCATCATCAGTTCCTGTGTTTGTACTTTGACCGAGTGCAGTAAAGGTATTATCAGCATTATGTTTAATGATACTCAAATCAATATTTGAAGTGCCTGTTTGACCAAAGAGGAGAGCTGTTGTTTTGCTGCGTTGCGTAATTTCAAAGTGATAGCATATTACATCTCCAGCTGACGCACCGCTAAGAGTGTATTGGTTACCGGTTGCGAGTGTTGGGCAGACAGGAGTGATGGCTTGTGGCGGCGCATTAATAGCCGCTCTACTAAGTTTTTTGTTTTGTACAAGTGAGCTTTGAGCAATTGCGGGTCGCATCATAATCTGAGGTGGTGAAAACAGTGAAACCTCGCCGGCAACTTGCAAGTTATGTTCAGTTGCATTTGCTTGAGTTAGCAAAGCGAATGGAATAATAGATAAAGCTATTTTTGAAAGTTTCATATAATAATCCTTATTAAATGTCGGTTTGACTCATCTATAAAAGCATATTACTTTGAATTAGGTAATGTGCATAAACTGAAAATATAGAGAGTATATTTCCCATTTTAAATGTTGATTTTTAATTTTTTATTATATTTTTTGTAACTGGGCTAGGAAGTGATAATCTAGTATAAGTTGATTTTATAGGTAATAAGGTGGCTGTACTCTGGTTAACCGTTCTTTTACTGGTGTTGAAATAAAAACCGATATTGATGGAAGACTTAATCTCCATAATCTCTCGAATAAAATAAGGGGGTAACTGTTAATTTGAGATTTTTCTTTGTAGGTGTAAGGGATGCTTGGTTTATTCTAGGCACTTCTGAGAGGGGCGTTATTGAAGGCGTTAACTAAACAGTAATTAATTTAAATGGAGGTTTACCGATAAAAATTATGTCAAAGGTCATGCTCATAGTATATACGTGAGTGAGAGTGCTACTGTATAAAAGCGTGCACCGGCGCGATATTTTATGTGTGTGGTATGATGTCATACTACAAATCAGCGGGTACACTATCATCACTTAGTCTTGCGTTGTTTTTACTTTAGTTTTTAGTGAAAGCTTTCCTTTTAATGAAGGCTAAAGCGACTAGTTATAATATGATCACCGCTTTGAGCACCCTTAAGAACGTAAGCTATGCGATTTATTCTTTAGTTTTATCTTTTTGTATAAGCGTATTTGCACCATACCAAGCGGCAATAGAGTAACAGATGACGAATGGCAGGGGTTCTACGCTCAGCCACAAGAACAAGTCTGACCATGAAGAAAAGGCCAGCGTTTGACCAAACTCGTGCTCATATTTGGTAACGCCAACCAATAAAAATGTGATAACAGCCACTTGCAAAGTGTGCATGACTTTAAAGCGATGAGCACTTTGCCTATGAACAAACGGTGCTTGCTTGTTTAGAGTGACCCAGCGCAGGGCATAGATTGTAACGAAAAACCACACCGTTATTTTAAAGATATTTGTATTAAGTGAATAGAGAAGATCGACATTATCTGTATCCAGATAGTCAAAAAACGTAAAAATAATGAACTGTACAAAAGACGTTAACGTACTGAGTAAAATAATTTTAAGCACGATGTTCCTCTTTGATTTTTGAAATAATGTAATATCCGTCCCTTTTCTTGTCAATTGCTGGTTTCTAGCTTGTGCTTTATGAGGTGTTGAATACTAAATTGTTGTTTTTTGGTGATTGGAGAAAGTTTTTAAGGTATGCAACCGGTATTGCTATTGAAATGATTGTGTTGAAAAATTTCGCTTATTATAGGCTCAAGTATCTAGGAAGATAAAGGCATCAATGTGCTAAAAAGCCTTATTAGAGCAGTGCGTATATCATTGTTTAATCTAGAGCTACTGGTGATGCTATTGATATTGACGGGCCGAAAATGAAGTGGGAATGAGCTTTCAGATTAGCGTGTATAGAATAACGACGGCTATATGGCCTTGATAAGGCCCAACGCATGCTTTTCACGTTGAGCCTGTTGAAGAAATACATATAAAACAGGGTTTAGCGGTATTTGGTAACCTCAGCTCTGGATTAGCGAATTTGCCCAATAAAGCTATTTTTCTCACTCTCGGCGTTGCTTTCATTTGTAATAGCCCGCTATTACTGCATAAAAGCGCCTTGATATTGAACAAAATATCATCATTGGATTGTACGTAAGTGTGTTTTCAAAACATTTTCTATTCCAAAACCCTTATCCAAACCTGAGGTTAAGTAACCTCAGCTCTGGATAAGCGAATTTGCCCAATAAAGCTATTTTTCTCACTCTCGGCATTGCTTTCATTTGTAATAGCCCGCTATTACTACATAAAAGCGCCTTGATATTGAACAAAATATCATCATTGGATTGTACGTAAATTTGCTTTCAAAACATTTTTATGCCAAAACCCTTATCCAAACCTGAGGTTAGTTAAGTTGTATTGCTAAGTTGTATCGTTAAGCCGATAACTCTTTTCTGATGATCTCGGCACCAGCACTTAACGCGTTCAGCTTTCCTCTCGCGACGGTATGCGACAGAGGGGCCATACCACAGTTTGTACATGGGTAGAGTTTATCGGCATCGACAAACTGCAGGGCTTTTCTGAGTGTATCTGCGACTTCCTCTGGTGTTTCAATCGTATTACTGGCCACATCAATCGCACCGACCATCACTTTCTTGCCACGAATGAGTTCAAGCAAGTCCATAGGCACATGAGAATTGTGACACTCCAATGAAATAATATCGATATTTGATTTTTGTAGTTTTGGAAACGCTTCTTCATATTGACGCCATTCAGACCCAAGTGTTTTTTTCCAGTCTGTATTGGCTTTAATGCCATAGCCGTAACAAATGTGCACGGCTGTTTCGCATTTTAACCCTTCGATGGCGCGCTCTAATGTGGCAATGCCCCATTCATTGACTTCATCAAAAAATACGTTAAATGCGGGTTCATCAAATTGAATAATATCGACACCTGCAGCTTCCAACTCTTTGGCTTCTTGGTTGAGTATTTTTGCAAATTCCCATGCCAGCTTTTCGCGACTTTTATAATGGGCATCATACAAGGTGTCTATCATGGTCATCGGGCCAGGCAATGCCCACTTGATGGGTTGCTTGGTTTGCTGACGTAAAAATTTGGCATCTTCAACAAAAACGGATTTTTGGCGGCTAACAGGGCCAACAACGGTTGGCACACTCGCATCGTAGCGATCGCGTATTTTAACGGTTTCACGTTTTTCGAAATCTACGCCGTTGAGGTGCTCAATAAAGGTTGTCACAAAGTGCTGACGGGTTTGCTCGCCATCACTGACAATATCTATCCCAGCGTGTTGTTGATCTTGTAATGACAATCGCAAAGCATCTTGTTTGCCAACAATGAGCTCGTTGTCTTGCAATTTCCAAGGAGACCATAATGTTTCAGGTTCTGCAAGCCACAAAGGTTTAGGTAAACTGCCCGCAGTTGAAGTCGGTAGTAATGTTTTCATGTTAAATGATGCCGTATATTTTATTGATGATAGAACGTGGCTACTTTCAAGAGTATTGCCACGTAACTGCTGCATGTACTTATTTCATATATCAACTATGTATATTAATTACACATAGTTGGCAGACCATTGCTCAAGCACATTTTGGTGTGGTTTGATGAAATGTTCTTCAGTAAATTTACCTTGCTCACTTGCCAATCTGCTGCGCTCTTCTCGGTCATAAATTATTTGAGTGAGTGAATGGTCCAAATTCTTTAAGTTGGGTTTGTAAGACGTACCAGCGACCGCATTGGCGTTATAGATTTCAGGTCGATAGATTTTCTGGAACGTTTCCATGGTGCTGATGGTGCTAATCAGTTCAAGCGTGGTGTAATCATTCAGCAAGTCACCAAAGAAAAAGAAAGCCAAAGGGGCGACACTGTTTGGCGGCATGAAGTAACGCACCTGCAAACCCATTTTTTTGAAGTATTGCTCAGTCAGAGATGATTCATTTGGCAGGTATTCAACGCCTAAAATCGGGTGTTGATTTTCTGTACGCTGATAGATTTTGTTATCAGACACACTGAGGCATATCACGGGCAGTTTTTTGAAATTTTGTTTATACACTTGTGAATTCACAAAGTACTGAAAAAGTTTGCCGTGTAGCTCGCCGAAATTGTCAGGAATGCTAAATTGAGGCTGATCTTTATTATGTTGTTGTAACAATACACTAAAATCGTAATCGCGCACATATGAAGAAAAGTTATTGCCGACAATGCCTTCAATACGCTTATTGGTTTTGTGATCAATGATGTGCGTTTTCAGTATTTCAATTGACGGAAAAGTTTCACCTCCGCCTTCAATATCCATGTTTACTGAAACGATTTCTAGTTCAACAGAGTAACGGTCTCCTTTGATATTATCCCAGTTAGCTAAGGCATTGAAACTATTATCAATCATTTTTAATGCATTTCGTAAATTTGCTTGACGGTGGCTGCCTCTCGCTAAGTTAGCAAAGTTGGTGGTAATACGTGTATTGTCTGAAGGATGATAATTTTCGTCGAGACTTATGCTCTTAATCGTAAATGTAAATTCTTTGTTCATGATAATCTGGTATCCAATTTTTGAGATAAAACCTGAATTAGTTGATTGCTCTTGTCGTGCTTTCCAATCTACCAATCTGATTTAATCAGCGAGTAATTTAAACCGTGTGTTCTATTTAGCGTATGTGCCTTATTGAGCATCAACGGTTGTCTTGCTTTGCGTTAAGAGCATGGCACTATTTATACGTGCTTAGATGCATGAAGAAAAATGGTTTAATTTCAGATACAACATGAGTCATATTCAAGGTGCAACTAAATCGAAAAAGGTCATCCAGAATACGCATGAAACTGAGTGTTAAAACATTAAAATACCACCCAAAAGTCTGGGTGTTTAGATGGCTAGATATCCATATTGTGTTTTTTTCATATGAAACATTAATAAAATTCAAGAGTTATCATAATCAAATGTTAAATCGGGCCTTAGATATATTGATATACTCAAAATGGATGTGGTGAGCTGAGGATAAAACTTAAGCGCCATAGTTGGCTTACATGGTGTTGGTCGAGGTGTTTATGTCTTGAATCATTTTCATGATGATAATCTGATAGTTTACGAAAAGGTTTATGATTGGCCGCATGTTTCGTAAATTGTGATACCAGCCTCATACTGAGTTTGCCGCTAAAGAGCACAGTCATGTTGCGTGATTGCCCTTGAACTATAATTAGAGATGAATGGAATGAGTGAATTAATATTGTTGATTGTGTATTGTGCCATACTCGGGAGCGGGGTTGGCTTTCTTGCTGGGTTGCTAGGTATTGGTGGGGGGCTGGTTATTGTACCAATACTGAGCAGTATTTTGCTCTACTTAGCGGTTTTACCACCGGAGCAAGTGGTTATCGTTGCAATCGCGACGTCATTGGCATCGATATTGTTTACCTCGACTTCTTCTGCAATAGCACATCATAAAAATGGGAATGTCCCTTGGGATTTAGCGCCTTGGATCATGACAGGTGTTGCGCTAGGCGCGCTGATCAGCGGTTTTATGGCTGCGCTGCTACCAGAGCAAGCTGTTCGCATCATTTTTGCTGTCAGTGTGGTACTCATTGCGGTAAAAATGTTTGTAAGCAGCACTAAAAAAGACACAGCTAAAACGCGGAAAATACCAAATAAAGGGATGTTAACCATTTTTACCACGATTACCGGTGGGCTATCTGCCATGATCGGTATTGGTGGTGGCGCATTGTTAGTCCCTTTATTGACCTTCTTTTCTCTGGATATGAAAAAGGCCATTGGCTGTGCGTCTGTGTGCGGGATTGTTATCGCATTGTTTGGTTCGATAGGTTATATCAGTTCTGGTAGCACACACTTCTCATTGGAAGATGGCTTTGCAGGATTTGTTTATTTACCGGCTTTATTGGGAATCGTGTGTACGTCTTGGTTTACTGCGCCTCTTGGCGCAAAAGCAACGAATCATTTACCTGTGCCGACAATAAAGAAGATTTTCGCGGGGTTGTTGGTCATTATGGCGGCAAATATGATATTGAGTTAAGAGGCTAAAAATAAGTAAGGGTGGGGATTTTTATTTATAATTTCATCTTTATTCTATGGTTTGGTTTTTTGTTCTGGGAATAATTTGTTAGGTTTTATTATTTTCTATATTTATTTTTCCTGTTTTTTTGTTTGTAGGTTTTAATGGTTTTATGATGAGGCTTCAATATTAACATGAAGCCTTATTAATGGTTTTTAGCGAATATAAACGCGCATATGGCTTATCGTTCTTCCATATGAAGAGGTAGGGTAATAGGACCTGTCAAATGTTATACCTGGAACTATACCTGTAAATATTTTAGAGTGAGTTCCTAAAGCTGAGCTGTTAGAGAGAATTAATGCCGCATTATCATTGTAAGAAGTACCAAACAAGTTTACACTTGCGCTGTTTTTAGGTTCCAAAGATTCAGCTAACGAGCTCCTTATTTTGCTTATACTTATAAAGCTTTGATATCTTGGGGAGGAGTTAAAGCTACGATATTCTTCAACCATTAATGAAGATCTTCCCGACTTTAATGCTTGCCAATAAATATCCTCTAATACTCCTGCATTATCATAGTTTACGGTGTGAGTTGGATTGAGTGGCGTGGCCAGTCTGTCATTTGCAAAGAGCGTCCAACCACCTCCATTCGTTGTCATATCGCAATATACAGATATTTCATATGCAGGGCCTTCAGGACCATCAACATCAATTATATATGTGCCATCATCAATACTGGTTCCAGATCGCAAAATATCATTGCATGACTTATGCTTAGGGATGGAAGATTGCTTGGCAAAACTAAATTGTGTATTGCTGATTTCACCCGAGTCTTCGTCGTAAGCAGATAAAACATATTTATATATACCCAACCCAAAATTTTCAGGAACAGTAATATAGCCGGTAGACTTTTCAAAATTCTCATTGGGTAGTAATGATACTTTCTTAGGAGATGAGCGAGATAAAATCTTCCCATTAGGAAAAGTTATATAATCATAATACTTTATATTTTTTACAGTACCTTCATTGTTTCCAATTGAGCTAGAGAAATATACGCGACCACCACTTTCACTTACAATTGGTGCGTTGTCATGAGGGGTCGCAGTCATATCTAATTTGGCATAGGCGGAAGGTGTGGAAAGTAATATTAAGCTAGATAAAGCTAGATTTTTTTCATTTTAAAGTCCTTTTGTGTTTTTTTATTATATTTCCATCTTATTTAATATTCAACTTTTTAATTTTAACTTGCATAGTTTTGTTTTTCTGCATTATTTTGTTTAATTTATGTTAGCTCTTTTTCTAAGTTTGATGTGAATATTAAGAAGTGTTTTTTATTTTATATAATTTATTAATGAAGTTGAGAATGGTAATTAAGCTAAAAATAAATATTACGTACGCATATTAATCTTTATTTTATAATAACCCTATAGAAATAGATTTGTATCCACTTTGATACAAATCAACCACAAACGGATACCCTATACAGGTTGCGAACCAGATAGAGTGTTTTATGAGCATAAACACTCTCACAACAGGACACTCGCAATGAAAATCGCAATAAAAAAATCTCTCGTCGCCATTGTTGCGGCACAATTTATTGGCCTCACTGTTCATGCCGACCCGTTATGGCAACCCATTAATAAAGCAAAAAATACACCTACCAGCGAGACACAAAGTACTCATCAGTTAAGTACGTCAGCTTTGCTAAGTCGATTGGCTGTTGAGGGGCAAACCGAAGTAGCTGTACCGTTGCCGTCTGGTAAGCTGGTTACTTTCAAACTAACCCCTTCAGTTGTTATGGCGCCTGAACTCTCTCAAAAATACCCGCAAATACAAACATTTCACGGTGTACAAGTTGATAACCCTGCTAATACAGGGCGTTTCGACATGAGCCCGAATGGGTTTTATGGGGTGTTTAATTTTCAGAATGAACGGGTCTATATTGATCCGGTAAAAGGCACAGATGCAAGGCTTTATAGAAGTTACCGTGCAGCGGGGGCGCAAAGTGATGCAGCGCATATGACACGTGCGGTGCCACGCAAGAAACCGGGGCAATATCAGGCGAAAAATACGCTTCTTAATCCGGCTGAGTTGCCAAACACCAGCATCGTATATCGCATTGCTTTTGCCACAACGGGAGAATATGCTGCATTTCATGGTGGGACCAAAGAGAAAACACTCGCGGCTATCGTCACCATGGTGAATCGCCTTAATGATGTTTATCATCGTGACTTAGCGATGACGTTTGAACTGATTGCAGACAATGATAAATTGATTTATCTCGATGCCAGTAATGACCCCTTTAATAATACAGATGAAGACATTGATAAATTGACAGAAGTTATCAATACAGCGGTTGGCGTGGATAGTTATGACATTGGTCATTTAGTGAGTACTGGTGGCGGGGGGCTCGCTGGTTTTGAGGTCGTTTGCACTGATTTAAAAGCTGAGGGGCTAACAGGGAGTGAGACGCCGACCAATGATGCGTTTCATATTGATTATGTGGCCCATGAAGTCGGGCATCAATTGGGGGCTGATCATACATTTAATGGCTCGTTAGGTGCCTGTGGCGGAGGAAATAGAGCCGACAATAGTGCCTATGAACCGGGCAGTGCGTCAACCATTATGGGCTATGCGGGAATTTGTGACGAACAAAATTTACAGGCAAATTCAGACCCCTTTTTCCATATTCATTCATTGGATCAAATGAATGCATTTAGTCGAATGAAAGAGGGGAAATCATGTGGTAAACACACTGAGCTGACTAACAACAAACCAGTAGTCAATGCTGGTCGTGATTATACGATTCCTGCCCGTACACCGTTTACATTAACTGGCAGTGCCACAGATGCGAATACAGATACATTGTCTTACTCATGGCAACAGTTTAATTTGGGCGCAACATCATCAAGTAAAGTACAAGACAGTGAAGATGATGGTAAACGACCACTTTTTAGAGCGTTTAGCCCGATAAAGTCAGCGAGTCGCACGTTGCCAAAAATGGTGGATATTTTGTCTGGCAATCTCAGCTATGGAGAAGCATATGCTACATCAACCCGTGATTTAGACTTTCGCCTAATTGTACGAGATGGTAAAGGTGGAGTAAGTGACGATGCCGTCAAAATTTCCGTGGTCGGTGGTGACAAGGGGTTTAGCGTACTTTCACCTGATGGCAGTTCGAAATGGCAATCAAATACGCAACTTGTACAGTGGCATACGGCTAATTCAGACAAAGCACCGGTCTCATGTGCACATGTTGATATTTTACTCTCTTTAGATTCAGGGTTGTCTTTTCCTATAACACTCGCAAATCAAGTAGAGAATAATGGCCAATATGAAGTAAGCCTACAAGGTCAACAAAGTGCCAAAGCGCGTGTGTTAATAAAGTGTAGTGACAATATCTTTTTTGCTGTCAACCAAGGGGATTTTACCATTAATCCAGGGCCGGTATCCCCAGTTAAACCACACATAACAGGACAAAGTCCGCTACAGTTCAATGAAGATAGCAACTTGACACTTAAGGTCTCAGATATACAGTTCGCGACAGCGCAAACAATTGATAAATTGACATTATCATCAGGTGAAAACTATACCATCAACAACAATAGTATCACGCCAAAACAAGATTTTAATGGAGAGCTTAATATTGCTGTGACCGCGACACGAGGTCAATTAACGAGTGATGTATATATGCTTAAGGCGACAGTACAGGCCGTGAATGATGCTCCAATCGCGCAAGATGATGTGCGTACTTTGGAGCATGACCAGCAAGACTCTGCTATTGATGTACTTAGCAATGACACAGATGTTGATAATGATAGCCTTAAATTGACGTTAATCGATTATAAAGGCAAGGCGACGGTGAGTATTAAAAGTAACAAGTTAAGCTATACACCAGAAAAAGGCTTTTCGGGTACTGAACACATTATTTATACGGTGAGTGATGAACAAGGTTGGACTGCCACAGCGACTCTTGCAGTGACAGTCAGCCCAGCTAAAAAGACGGAAACGGGTAAGAATGAAGGGAAAAAATCGTCGTCAGGCAGTGTGTCTTTGTGGTTGATATTTATCATGCTGTTAAGTGTCTCAACGCGTTACTATAAGGTGAAATATGATTAGAGCCATAGGTGCCCTACATATAATCATGTTGACAGGCTGTGCTATGCAGCCTGATACAGCATTACATAACACGACTGCAGCTGAACGTGTTTTGGCAGATGCCATTGAGCAGGCCAAAGCTCGTGATGACACGCGCTTACTTGCGATGCGCACCCGACGGCTGGTTATTCCGGGGTATGAGCATTTGGATAGTCAGAAAATTAAGGCTCAGTGTGGCGTTAAATATCACAGTGAGAGTAAGGATACGTTAAAAGAGAATGATGATAGAAAGCAGCAACTTGTACAATATCAATTTGCCCGAGAATACAATTTGGCACTCTATCCTTATTGTTATTTAAGTCAGTAACCTAAAGTGGGTAAGAGATATTTACCCACTGTTTTTATTTTTATCCAGTGGTAAGCTTTATGCTCAGCAGTCAATTAAATAAATTGGGGTATTTGTACGTGCACAGAATTTTAATCATTGATGACGATGCTGAATTAACGAATCTAATTAGTCAGTTTTTAACACAAAATGGCTACCATGTTGATGTTATTAATGATGGTAACCGAGCTGCTGAACGCGTTGAATTACTCTTACCTGATTTGATCATCTTAGATCTTATGCTGCCAGGGACAGATGGACTGAGTATTTGCAAAACGATTCGCCCACGTTTCACCGGCCCAATTATTATGCTGACCGCGCTTGTGGATGACATTGATGAAGTAACCGGGTTAGAAGTTGGCGCAGATGACTATTTATGTAAGCCACTAAAACCACGCGTACTACTGGCTCATATTAGAGCACAATTACGGCGTCAGTCTAACCTTAATGATGTTACTCAAGAATTAAAATCACTTTGTGATCAAAGGCTTAAAATAGATGCACGAAGTCGTCGCGTTACTTTTGATGAGCAGAATGTGGTTTTATCTAGTGCTGAATTTGACCTACTTATCGTATTAGCCGACTGTGCTGGTACTATTATTTCTCGAGATGCGTTACATCAAAAAATATTTAAACTAGAGTACGATGCTATGGATCGCTCTATTGATTTACGGGTATCGCGGTTACGCAAGAAATTAGGCGATGATCCAAAACAGCCAACCATTATTAAAACAATAAGAAATAAAGGCTATCTCCTTGCTCTTTAATATGAAGCACATACTGATTGGTATGTTAAGTGTGATCTTACTTAATATCATCGTTGCAAGTTTGACTCAGACGCATTTGGTATATGCATTAGATAACATCATATTTGATCAATATGGTGCGTACCTCATAGAGGGTAATCGGCAAGTTCAGGGGATCATGACTTCCACATCAGATATTAATCTTGCAATATTAAAACTTAACAACCAATTCGATATAGAGGCTTATACAGCTACTCTGTCAGAGTTTAATCAAGATGTTTATTTGATGGCGCAATTGAGTGAAACGGCTGTAAATTCCAGTTTTATTGATGTTGAAACGGCAAGTATTTATTATCGAATAGCGGGCGAAGAACTTTTAGTATTAGGCCCCATTGTATTTGAAAATACGTTAACACGACTGGCAGACTGGTTACTGTGGTTAATCGCCGCGGGGTTGAATTTATTGATTGCACTGCTGACTGTATGGAGAATTAATAATAAGTATGTTCAGATATCGACTCAAATCCAACGCTTACCGATCACCTTCAACGCAAAAAATGATGTGACGAGTGAGATTGATGAAATTGAGCAGCACTTATATTTAACACAGGCACAAACCCTAGAGCGGATCAATTTACAGCGAGATTTATTGCATGGAGTGGCGCATGAGTTTCGCAGTCCTATGGCAAGGATGCAGTTTGCACTTGATATGTTAGAGGATGCTCAACCAAGTGAAAAAGCCGAGCTGACGGCAACCATTCATAAGTCTTTGCAGGGCTTAGATGACTTAGTGAAAGAGTTACTATATTACGCGAAGCTTAAAGATGGCAGTGCTTTATTGCACTTTACGCCCACTAACCTTTCAGAACTGATTGACGATGCCATTGCGGTTGTTTCAGGGTTTTATCCCCATGTGACGTTTGTAAATAGTGGTAAAAATATCACTCTTGATGCCGACAGCAATCTACTAAAACGATTACTGGTGAATATACTTCGTAATGCGGGTCGTTTCGCTCATGCTCAGTGTAACGTTACAATTTTGCGTTTACATTATGAGGTTAAAATTTATATCGAAGACGATGGAATTGGCATTCCACCGGGGAAAAGTGAGCGAATATTTGAGCCATTCACCAGACTCGATCCCAGTCGTTCTCGTGATTCAGGAGGGTGTGGGTTAGGGCTTGCTATTGCCCATTCTATTGCTCAATTGCATCGAGGCCATATCTTAGTTGAAGAGGCTCAGGGCAGTGAAAACGCATTGAGCGGTGCTTGTTTTAGTTTGACGCTGCCACTCACACAATCATAAAGTGCGTTATGAAATCGATTGTTTGTGTAGAAGGAACTACACAGCACGTTGGCCGCTATATTTTATTTGTTCATCTGAAAGCCCCCTTTAAAAGCGCATCTAAGACAAGCTGATACTTTTAGGCGGGTTATGCATTGCGTTTACCATAATGCGGTTGTTACAAATATTAAGTTTGCTTACATTTGTATTTTGCTTTGTGGTTTGTATTTCAATTAAGCTGAACTTTTCGTGTTGAAATTTAACTTAGCTAAAGGCAAGCGCAATGAAACGGAATTTTTATATATGCACTATTGTTATTATGTTGATACCGCTTATAGGGTGCGACGTAATGAATACGGTTAGTATGAAATGGGCCAATAATGGCATTACACCTACATGGTTAGGTAATCAAAGCAAAGCGGCGCTTAAGGTACGTTACATCGGCAATAAACCTCATGTTTATGCCAAAGTGAATGGCAAAGAGTTACTTTTTTTACTCGATACAGGTGCAAGCTTTACTATTTTGGATAGTACTGAAAAGGTTAAGTCACTGAACTTAACAATGGGTGATAACTTAGCTGTTGGTGGTTGGGGCGATGATGGGGCGACTTCAGCCCATAAAAGCCATATTGATCACATTGATTTTGGGTCGTTTAGCTTTCAAGATGTGAATATTGCGTATGTGCCTATTATAAAAAGTAAGTACTATCTACGTGCAGATGAAGCTGTGGTAGATGGGGTCATTGGTCATGATTTAATGCAACATTTTGCGTGGACATTTGACCGAGAAACCGAAACCATCTTAGCATCAGCAACACCTTATGTCGCACCAGTAAAAGCGCAAGCACTGCCGTTTAACCGGTTTTTAAGCAAAATCAGTGTTAATGCTCAGGCTGATTTTGGTGATGAGCATAAGGTCACGGAACCTTTTATTATTGATACAGGGTCTAGGCATTACGTTAAATTAAGTGCGCTATATGTTGAAAATAATAAGATAGAAGTCGGGCCCACGGTAACCGCGTCAGATTTTGGCTTATCGGGCCAGATGATACATACACGTTTTGCTATGCCTGAGCTGCAATTAGGCAAGATTAAAATCCCGAGCGTTAAAACCAACTTAGTACCTAATGTAGATGAAGATGATTTGTGGGTGATTGGCAGTGCAATTTTTAAGAACTTTGTAACGACCATTGATTATCATACTGATACACTTTATTTGGAACAGAAGCGTCCAATTGTAGTGAGATATAACTTAATTGGTTTGGAATTACGAAAGATCCGCAGTGGCGAGTTTGTTGTACGTTATGTGATGCCAGATTTACCAACAGCGAATTTAGCTATTAACGTTGGAGATTTAATTACAAAGCTCAATGGAGTACAGGCAAAAGATATTACGCAAGAACACTGGTTAGACATTGCAGGGACCGCCGCAAAGCATACGGTTTGCTGGGTTAACGAAAACGCCAATGAGACATGCCACACAATTCAAGCCAATGCGATATTTGGCTATTCATCTTAAGGCGAGCATCTTTATTCTATCCGCGTATGATTGCAATGCATCATACGCGGACAGATGCTGAGTATTCAGAGCGCTTAGCGTTCTTTACTTGTTCGCAAACCAAGGCCTCATTTTGTAAAGCGTGTTGTCCTTTAGAATAAACTTATGTCTAAGCACGCCAGCAATATGCAAAATTACCAATGCGATTAGCGCTTTAACACAAGAAGCATGGACGAAACGCGCGGTATTAAATAAGTTTGTGTCATGACTGCCATTAAGCGCAATGCTGGCAAAAAGTTGTACTGGCAACTGATGGAAGTTGGCCGTGATGTAACCTGTAAGCGGTACTAACACCATGAGTGCGTATAAAGCATAATGGGTGAGTTGTGCGATGGTTACGAATGTTGGTGGTTGCTCATGCTTTGGCTGCTTATGTTTTAAAATGAAACGCTTGAAAAGGCGTATCATTATTAACAAGGTGATGAAAGTACCTATGCTAGAGTGCCCTATCAGCATGACACTGCGGTCAGCGTCACTCATTTGTGGGTTAAAGCCGACTAATGCAAAGCACATGAGGATAATAAGCACGGCGGATAACCAATGCAGCAATTTATAAGACCAACTATAAGAAGTCATTGTTCATCTCCAATTTAAAATAAATGGTTTAAGATTGATAGTTTAATTGATATTGTTATATAGATAATCAGGCTAAAATTTAAAAGACTGTTTTTATATATGAACAATGATTTAAACCAAATCCGTATTTTTTGCCAAGTGGCACAATTGCAAAGTTTTACTCAAGCCGCGGAATCGTTGGGTATTGAAAAGTCCACAGTCAGTAACAAAGTGAGTCAATTAGAGGCCCGCTTAGGGGTTAAGTTGTTGCAAAGAACCACGCGTTCGGTGAAATTAACCGATGAAGGAGCGCAGTATTTACAGTTTTGCCAACAGGCAATGCGCCAACTTGAGCTGGGTGAAGCACTCATTAGTGATATGCAGCAGCAAGCTGTGGGTCATTTACGGGTTGCGGTGCCTCAGAATTTTGCCGATGTTATGGCTGCGATGGTGGTTGTGCCTTTTTTATCAGAGCACCCGAAAGTCACGCTTGAAATGCAACAAGGCGCCCAGAATGTTGATCTTATTAAAGAGGGCTTTGATCTTGCTATTAGAGCCAGTTTTAGTGAAGTGGATGATTCGAGTTTAATTTATAGGAAAATTTATCAGTCTCAACGTATTTTTGTTGCGTCAGCTGAGCATGTGGCTAAATTTGGCAATGCAGCCAATATAAAGCAGTTGCGTGAGCAACCTTATATTGCAAGTTATGCCGGTGAGCGCAGTGATACGTCATTTAACCAAGTGTATGTTGATGGCCGCTGGCATACACTGCAGGCACGTTTCACGGTCAACTCAATTGCAGCCATTGTTCAGTCGATGCAAGCTAATTTGGGTTTCGCTATTATGCCAATTACCATGGTGCGAGATAAGTTAGCATCGGGTGAGTTAGTACAAATTGCCCCTCACGTTGCGTTGACGGACTCTGTCATTTATTTGGTCTACCCCAGTCGAAAAGGGCAACCCGCAAAACTCAAAGCGTTTATTGATACTCTGGTGTGTTGGGGTGATAAAATGATGCGGGAAAATCACCGACGAGCAGATTAATTAACCTCAGGTTAAGGTAAGGGTTTTGGAATAGAAAATGTTTTGTAAACACACTTACGTACAATTCAATGAGGTTAATTTATAGGGCGCTGAATATAGGCGCCTGCAGCGCCCTAATTACTTTGTAGATATGGGGCTGTAGGTGCCACTTATAGCATGTTAGGCCATGATTTAATCACCGCGGTTATACGCCATAATATTCGTTTATATAAAAATACCGATGACATCGGATACCTTTTAAACCCGATTATGCTCAGTGGTATAATCAATATCAGGCCCTAGCGGGACTATTTGTGTCGGGTTTATCATGGTGTGACTGAAATAATAGTGACGTTTTATATGATGAAAATCGACCGTGTCAGCAACTCCTGGATATTGATATAACGCACGAATGTAGTTTGCAATGTGTGGATACTGCTCCAGTTGACGTAGATTACATTTAAAGTGGCCAAAATATACGGCATCAAATCTAATCAGTGTTGTAAATAAGCGCCAGTCAGCCTCGGTGATAGTATCACCTGTTAAGTAGCGCTGCTGAGATAATTGTGTTTCGACCTTATCTAATGCTGAAAACAAATTGTGGTAGGCAACTTGGTAAGCATCTTGGGTGGTGGCAAAGCCCGTTTTATAGACACCATTATTTATGCTGTGATAAACCAAGTTATTCATTTCATCAATGGCTGCTCTTTTTGATTCAGGGTAGAAATCAAGTGTATTGTTAGTTATATCGTTAAATGCGGTATTAAACATGCGTATGATTTCAGATGACTCATTACTAACAATACATTTTTGTTTTTTATCCCATAATACAGGCACTGTGACTCGGCCACTGTAATGTGCTGCATGGTGTGTATAAACCTGATGCATATAATCAAAGTTAAATAACTCATCACCACTGCTGTTTTTTGAGGTGTCAAAGGTCCAGCCATTTTCTAACATATCTGGACTAACGACTGACACAGAAATATGTGCTGTTAAGCCTTTTAAGGCCCTAAAAATGAGTGTGCGATGCGCCCACGGACACGCCAGAGAAACATATAAGTGATACCTACCAGATTCAGCTTTAAAGCCATTTTTACCCGATGGCCCAGCTTCACCATCATGGGTAACCCAATTACGTAACTGTGCTTCTTCACGCTCAAACTTTCCTTTACTTGTATTTGTGTCATACCAGCGGTTATGCCAAATGCCATCAACTAATAAACCCATAATATTGTCCTCTTTCCTGTTCTGATTTGATCAACTTTTTATTACAGCAACTCAAAGATTAATGCGGTTGTATCGCGATTACTTTGGTTATGGAATGTCAGTGTGTTTTCATCCGTGATTTTTGCGCCATCGCCTTCACAGAGCATGGTATGATTTATTCGTACCGTGCCTGCGATGATATGCACATAAATATTGTTGCCCATTGTTTTTTGAAAATCGAAGCTGTCAGTTGGTTTAACAATCAACTGATGTAGCTTTGCCGTTTGCTTAATTTGTAGGGTGTGGTTTTCTCCTGATGGGCTTGCAATGGTGCTTAAGCCATATGCACGACCAAAGTTTTTTTGTTGATAGCGTGGTGTATCCCCTGTTACATTTGGCGCTATCCAAATTTGTAAAAAACGTAATGGCTGGGTTTTTGAAGCGTTGTACTCGCTGTGGTATATCCCTTTTCCCGCCGACATTAATTGAAACTCTCCTGCTGATAACGTTTGAATATTGCCAGCACTGTCTTTGTGCTCTATAGCGCCTTCGAGTATATAGCTGATGATCTCCATATCGCGGTGACCGTGGGAATCAAACCCTGCACCTGGGTGAACGATATCATCATTGATCACCCGCAGTGCTGAGAAACCCATATGGTTTGGATCGTAATAGTTTCCAAATGAAAAGGTATGTTTGCTATTGAGCCAGCCAAAGTTTGCGTTTCCTCTATCTTGTGATTTTCTGACACTTAACATGTTATCTCGCCTCTCAATACGTAATAAATATAGGCACTTAAGCGAATCGATTCGCCAAATGATTGTCTAAAGCGAGTTTACCGCTACCAGAAATAACCAAAGAAGCACTGGCAGCGAGTAACGCGAGCGCAAACTCATAACCGTTATTGCTCATAAATAGACCATGGGTCAAGTGCACAGCAAAGATGGCAACGAGCATTGTGATAGCGAGTACAGATGCCGCAGGACGAGTTAATAAACCAAGTAAGATGAATAACCCGCCGACGAATTCACTACAGCCAGCCAAAAGTGCCATTAGTAAGCCCGGCGCAAGACCTATTGATGCCATAAACCCTGCGGTTCCATCTAGCCCGTAGCCACCAAACCATCCGAATAGCTTTTGTCCGCCATGCGCCATAAAAATAACGCCCACAGGCAATCGAAGTGCGAATGATGCATAACTTGAGTGAGATGCAGTTAACGTTCTGAGTAATGTTTTCATTCTATTATCCTCAATTTTTTTAAATAAAGAGTACAGCATGATTTATTCACCAAGTTGCTGTTTAAAGCCAGTATAGATATGGTAGTGTCAGTTAAAAATCGAAATGTTTTGAATTGTTAGTTCAAAAAAATTGAATGTTGATTTGTAAGAAGGTGATTATGTATCAGGCTATTACTATTGAGGCACTTAAAGCGCTTGACGCGATTGATAAAAAAGGGAGCTTTGCGGCGGCAGCCCAGTCTCTTTATAAAGTGCCTTCGGCGCTAACTTACACGATTAAAAAACTGGAAGACGATATGGGCACACCGCTGTTTGATCGTTCAAAACAAAGAGCGGTACTCACTCCTGCAGGAAAGTTGGTTTTGGCGCATGGTCGGAATATATTGCAAGCGACAAATGAGATGGTAGATGCAGTTGCTCAGTTAGCATCAGGGTGGGAGCGACAATTACGGATTGCACGTGATACGGTGATCCCTCCAGATATTTTGTTTGAGTTATTGGCTGAATTCACTCAGCTACCACAAAGCGTTGATGTAACTTTGAGCGAAGAAGCCTTAGGGGGCGGTTGGGATGCTTTGCACAGTAAACGGGCTGATATTGTCATTGGTGCATCAGGAGAGCTGCCAAAAGGGTTGTTTAATACGCATAAAATATCACAGGTGCATTTTGTGTTTGCCGTTGCATCACATCACCCACTAGCCAGTGTCAGCGAGGTGATTGATGTTGAACATTTAAGGCAATATCCCTCGATTGTGGTTGCAGATAGTTCGCAAGTACTCCCAGCAAGAGACAGTGGTTGGTTTAACAGTAAACAAGTGATTCGAGTGAACAGCATGAGTGCAAAGTTAATGGCTCAATTACAGGGAATTGGTGTGGGGTTTTTACCACTGCATTTAGCTGAACCTTATTTAAAAGAGGGCACTTTGGTACAAAAACAGTGTGCGATCCCTCGGCCAAATCAAGACTTATATATTGCTTGGAATAAAGGGCAAGAAGGTAACGCTTTAACGTGGTTCATACAGCGGCTTTGCCAGAGTGATTGGGCGTGCTAAGTCATTGCATTTGAAAATTAAAGACGCTTTTATTGTTCAGGTAATGTCATCGAAAAATTGAATCACAAAGAGTACACTGAGCATTAAAATAGCGCCCTATCGAGCGTGTAAATAAGTGCACTTGTAATGCGCTGTAATCGCACATTTCCTAAGCTGTGTAATTCTTTTACTTAATATTAATGTAAAGGAAGAGCGACATGAAAGCATATATTGATAGTAATTACCTCTGTATCTATCACGCACTGAGGACAAGACTATATCAAGCAAAAGGTGTCTTTTTGTTGGTAGCGATGATGTTAGTAACCGTATTTTCATCGCTTGCGCAAGCTGCGAATTATCCAATGTCAACCCCAGCAAATGATGATGGACAAGGTAACCTTATCTACTTAGATAGACATGCGTTAGATTGTGCAAACAATGTAATAAGTTCATTGCGCTTGTTTAGACCATCAACGACGCAAATAGCGTATGCATATACGTGTACTGAAACAGGTGACATAGCTGGAGCTAGCACATATACGCCTGAAAATAGTGATGGTGCGGGCAATATCATTTATTTGGATCGACATACAGTCAATTGTGAAAACAAAGGGCTGCAATATTTACATTTAGAAAGACCAACGGGTAATACGGTTCAATATCACTATAAATGTGGTAGTAAAAGTTTAACGGATGTACAAGATTATTTTACGCCTGAAAATGCAGATGGCGGGGGCAATACGATTTACTTAGACAGGCATAATGTGAGCTGCCCAAACAATAAAGTACTGAGTTATTTAAAGTTAGAAAGACCCACAGGTAATACTATTCGATATCACTATAAATGCGGCACGTTTGATAACGGCGTAATCAACGGGTTTGTTGATGTCTTCGCGCCAGCTAACTGGAACATATCGGGTGTGGCTACAACCAATATGACGGCCGCAGCATTAACGGCATCAGTGAACTTTGGTGGTGGCGGTGTGACGGCGGCTATTACAATACCTGAGAAAGGACATATTAATTTTGATTGGGATATGACGCTCCATTCTGCAGGCCAATATGGCGATGTTATTAGGTACGTAATAAATGGTACTGCGTATGACTTATCTACAGCGGGAAGTGCCTCTGGTTCTGTTGCCAGTGTTGCTGTAGAAACAGGGGATGTATTTGAGTTTTTAACTTGGGGGACGACTCAGTCTTCAAGCTATAACGCAACGTTTGATAACTTTAGTTTTGTTCCCGAGAATCACATGTTAGCCCCGCAATGTGCTTTTTCAGGAGACAACCAAGGTCGCAATGATGTCGGTTTTTCAGGGCAAACATTCGTTTATCATAATACCAGTTATGGCTCAAATCGGTTTATGTGGGATGGTGTAAACAAAGGGGATGTACCAATCGGGACGAACTCTGTAACGGATACTCAGGGGAATGTATTTACATTCGGGGCTGAAGTATCACATCCATATGCTGACCTTTGGTATTATGAAATTTGCGTAAATATGCCTTGAGTTGCTTTGTTTATCGCAATAAATATTAGAGCAGTTTTAAAGGTATAAATAAAAGGGAAGGGTGAGCGACATTCTATGCTGTTCACCTTTCATTATTACCTGATCTTTATATAAGGTATGGGCGTCACTGTAAGCATATGGTGCTATAACTGGCTGATTAGCAAGTGCACTAGCCTATCGCATATTCAATACTGTTCTCATACGATACATCACCTCCCTATTTCGTTAGTGAATGCATGTTAGTTTGCATGGATGTAATGCGTTGTAATTGGTTTGAGGTGCTTTTTGGCCTATCTTTTTTTAGTACTTATACCGTCACCAGCTTTTTATGCCAAGCACTTAGGGGGTTGTTTTAATGTGCAAGGACATTGGCTGGGTCATATAACCCCTCAATACTGTAAAGTTAGGGAGAGTAAAATGTCTAAGGAACCACAAGTATCTTCTGTTAAACCATATAAAGAGTGGCAAGAAAATCAACCGTCTGGGCCTCAGTTCGGAATATTATCAAAGCTGCATGGCACATGGGTGAATTGGAAAGATGGGCCAAGTGGCCTACACACAACCTGCATGCCTTCACCAGGGACTTCTTCAGAAACGATTTTCGGTGTTTTCCACTTTAAATCTCAACAGTACCGAGAACAACTCAAGTTCACACGGGTTAACGCGCCGGTTCGTAACCGCGGGGGATCTAACGAGCAGTTTAATGGTGCGCTAAAATATGAAACCGCGATCATCGATAATGACAATGCTTTGCAGCACTTTGAAAATGGCATGTATTTATGGCTAGGTGATAACACTATGCCTTGGCAAGAAGATAGCCCTTATCAAAACCCTCCGACTATGTTTAAGCATAGGTCGAGCGCTGAATCGGTGAAAGCCGATGCCGCCGAGCCCGTAATGGGAGCTGGGGAGTTAGGGCCACAGTTCGTACCGCCACACTCAATTTCTCGCTCTGGGGTGATCCCCCATGGCACGACAATTCATTTAACCGGTCAGGTAGCGCAAAGCAGTGATGAGGGCATAGCACCAGACATTGGTGCGCTGTGGGAACAGCAGTATTTATCCATATCGCCAACGATGGGAATGGATCCAGCGCGAGATTTAATCGCAGGATCGCGTGAAAAACCTAAGTGGACCGCTCTCCCACGAGAAGATCAAGAGGGCGGAGGGGTTAATAGTGCTCGCGCTTATTTTCAGCGTATTTTTAATTATGATCAATTTGGTGCCAAATACCCCTATACCGTGCAACCTAACCTGCTGTTAACTGATGCTAATAAAAATTTGAAATTTAAAAGATTCGACTTGATTGAGCTAGATTCGCAACATGACACCGGAGTACAAGGGGCAACGGTGAATAATGTGATGATAGAACGCTATTGCCGAGTTGCTAGAATGCGGCACCGTATGTGGCTAGAAGAAATCGAAGTTAAGGGCAAAGATGGCAAGATAAAGGTGATTGATCAACTGCAATACGAGCAAATAGTGGATTTTGAGTTTATGTTTGGGTCAAGTGGTGGCACGACATTATGGCCGCATATTCAAGTCAATACGTTACGTAGAGTGGAAGATATTCCGCTTGATGAGCAGCTCCCTGCTATTAAACTTCCTGAAGAAGAAGATAAAGCCACTGATGGGGCACCAGAACCTGTAGTACGTCACATGAAACACACACTCGACTAATGCGCATTTGAGCCCAGAGTATGGATGGGGTCGCCGTTGCAATATGCTGAGCTGGTTGTTTGGTGATTGATGTTGAACATGAATATCAATCACCATTTACCAGGCTTCGTTGTACATTTTGTCAGATGATTATTCTCTTGCGTACAGTTATGTGTCGTGTGGTTAATTGCGTTTACGCGCAATGGCGGTCAACTTTTTCCGGTATAGTTGCATAGAATGAAACTTAATGGGCATGCCGACATTCACCAAGGCATGCCTGAAAAACCAAGTCATGCGGTCATGAAGTGATGGGTTTGGAATTAATTCAGCTTGGTGACCATCACTTTTAGCTGGTATGTCAGTGAGGTAGCGCAAGTCACCTGTGTGGCGATACAGTGACAGCACATCGAGCTTTTCTTCTATGGTGCGTAAGGTTATTTGTGGCCCAGAGTTATTGCGCCCCTCTTTCCATTCAAGCAATAGTCGCATGGCTTTCGGTAATAATGAAAATAGGCTTAAAACGTAATTTGATGGCAGTCTAGGCACAATATCAGAGCAGTTAACCACCCGATAAATCGGCGTTTTGAGCTCGTTAAAGTAATTGTAGTCAGCCGCTTTTGGTGCGCCATAGGTATAACATGCGCCATTACTATCTGGTGCGAGCTCTCTGGTTGCTATGCAGGCCAAAGCACCACCAAGTGAGTGGCCGGTAAAAAATACCGGGGTTACATCATTGGCGAGCGGATCATAGGGCTTGCCTTGTGATTTTTCGAGTATGTTTATTATTTGTGCTTTGACGCTCATAAATGAGCAGAAAAAGCCACTATGAACGCTGAAGTTGTTGCCAACACTTTGATGTGCGTTACTCACTTGTTGTTCTTGCGATAAGGGCGTTGCGTAGATATTGGTAAGCCAATCTTCGAGACGGGTTTCTGAACCTCTAAATACCACAACAATATAGGGTTTTTCATTATCGCTGTTACCCACTGCAGGTGTGTATTTACACACAAACCCTTGTGCACTCAGTTGGTGTGATACCCCAAGTGGCTGACTCGCAAAATCCATCGTGTGTTCATCACCTGCGCTATGAAAAGTACCGTCAAATGTGCCTTCTAAGGTAAACCCTGCTTTTTTCAACGATGATTTTAGTAATGTTTCGCCCACAATAAGCGCGTGCTCCTTTTGAGTCACTAAACTTTCAAGTGGGGCTTTTACATTGTGAGCGTGTGGGTTGACACTAAAGTGGCTATCGAACACCGCGTTTATTTGTGCTGTTAAGCCTTGGACTTCGTTATCAATGACACTAAAGCGGATGTAAGCCAATTGTGAGAGCTCAGCCATAATATAAGAGACGCGGTCGCTATAGCCAATACGTCGCCAAGGTAGCTTAAGTAGGTTTGGGTGCATGAAATAATCATGGGTAACTGTATTGGTTGTGATCCGCCCAAGATAGACAGAAAGTAATCCATAGCCCGCGGCTATCAAGGCTAGCGCACTTTGCCAAAAGTGGTGAGCGAATAGGCTGTTTGCTAAAGAGTATATGTGTGCAATATAACCTTCAAGCGTACTTATAATGGCGTCAAAACTCAGGTCTTCTAGGGCGCCACCTGTCATCGCGATACCAACCAGCAAAGAAGACATCACGGCGTAGATGACCCCTAAAAACCATAATGAGATGCCGATGCTTCTAAATACTCTGGCCTTACTCGCTCCGTGTTTCATAGTTACCTTTTCAGCATACGGTTACATCAAAAGTGTGTTTTTTAACCATAAACCGAAAGGTATAGGTTTTCAAGAGTGCCTAAGAGCACAATAGATGCTTATGTTGATCGTATGAGGAGAGAGTCAAAGCACTGAATGGCATGTGTGTCATGAGGTTAAGTGCATATTTGGAGATTCATGGTCGCAGGGTATGTGAATGAGCAATTGGGCTTTATAGCCCTCGTGTGATGAAAAGCATTAGCACAGCGTATTTTAGTACAAAGGATTTAGTGCAACGTATTTTAGTACAAAAATGGCTACCTAAATTTTAAAGGTAGCCACATAGTTATGAACAAACTAGTCTAGTTTATTAAGAACATAAATAACTTCATGAACATACACTTGCTCGTTATATAAAAAACTGTGACTGTACTTAAAAGTATAAATATTATTTTCTCTCTTTAGAAGCTTCATATTTTTAGCTGAAGTTAAAAGGTTACCTTCAGTTAACGATGTATTACATGTATCAAAATCATAGGCTTCAATCGAATGGCATACAGAGCGGCTAAGAAATGAATAACTACCGTCAGCTTGAATTTTAAAAACATCGCCGTGCTCTTCTTCATAGGGACCTTGATAAGAGTAGGTTGCTTTGTTGGGGCTTATGGACATCTTCCCAGCATAAACGTTGTTCATATGTCGGTAAGTTCCAAGATAATCAGCTGAAGTGATGGTTTTGTCTACCTCATAATGTTGATATCCAATATTGTCATATGTTTTACCACTTGTTTCATCGGCAAGTTGTGCAACCAAAAAGGTTTCACCGGATGGCATGGAATATCGCGCGTATTTATAGCTATTGTCATCGAATGAAACACTGAGCTCCGCGCCATTTTGTGAGTAGGTAAACGTACGAAGCTCTTTGACTGACTTACCTGCAGTCTCTATCAACACGGTCCCTGTGCTGTCGTCAATAATACTGAACTCTATTGCGCCAACATATTTGTATTCTCCTAATGCCCAATTTAGTTGAGGTGGCGCCATTTTTCCAGTGTATGTTTTGCCGACTTCTAGCGGAGTAGTCACCTCAGTTAGTTCAGTAAGGGGATAAGCCATTAGGTCAGATTTAGGACGCAAGAATTCAGGTAGATTTTGGTATTTATTCGGGTCAAAATTAATGTACTCCGATTGTGTACCGAGTTGATAGGAATAATCAGATTGAATAATAAGGTGATTTTGTATTTTTCCAACTATGCGTATTTTGTCATAGTTCAAAGTAAAGTGTAACTCGTCGAATTCAGAGCTATTACTGAAAAATCGGAATGAGTATGGGATGACCACTTTGCTTGGCGTAAATTCTCCTGAAGCTTTATCATAAACCCCTTTTAGGTAGTGTAAAGTGTAATGCTTATGAATAGAGTGACTAGAAAGAGTGTGTTTAGGTAAATGTGAGCGAATGTGCAATGTAGTAAGGCGCTGTTCGTCAGTTGGAAGGCTGGTTAACTCAATAGTTCTATTTGGATATAAAGTGATATCAGGGTACAAGTTGTGCGCATATTTTTTTCCATTCAAAACAGATGAAGATTTATGAAGCATGTAGGCTTGATTTTCATTATGTTTATTAGTGAGTGTGATATAGAGTTTATCGCTCGTTTTTGCGATGAGTTGTAACCCCGTAAAGCGTTTAAGGTTACAGTCGGATATACACCCATGTTCATACACCCACAGTTTATCTAGGGCGTCATTCTGGTATTCGAGTCGACTTAATTCACCGTTTTCAATCAGTATTCCTTGTTCTTTTTAGTTGAAAATCAAACCAAAATTTTGTTGTTTATCTTCCCATGCACCCGCGAGTTCTGCCGCGGAAATATCAATAGGTGCCCATGCTTGGGGATTATCGAGGACATTAACAGTAAGCTCATAAGAGGTTGAGGCTTTGCCATCTGATACACTGATGGGGTATGTGTGGGTCTCGATATCTAAAAAGTCTGGCGATACGCTGAGTTTTACTTGGTTATTTTCTAGGGTATACGACAGCCAGTCAGGTTGGTTTTCGATACTGATAGAGAGTGGATCATTCTCTTTATCTTGTGCGTTTAACACGAGATCGTATTGTGATTTTGCTTTTGCATCAATGGTGAATATACCGCTTAACGTTGGGGCGGTATTAGCGGGAACTTGTGGAGTGCTGGTTCCGCCATTTGATGACGTATTATTTGATGAAGTAATGCTTGATGAGTCGTTATTTGATGAGCCACCACATGCGCTCAGTGCTAAGCATCCTGCTAGTATGAGTAATTTCTGTTTCACGGTAATTTCTGACATCCTGTTTTTAAAAGTGGGCGAAATATACCATAATACGGGATGGTTTTGTTTGCTTTTTAGGTAATTTAAACAGTGATGAGAGGCCCACTAAATTGTTTAACGTTGGTTGCATACAGACAGTGTTTAGTCGGCGTATAATTTATGGTAACCGCCGATGGTATTAGAAATAGAAGGAACATAGGGGTATGTCAAAGTTAGTCATTCGTACCATGTTGCCGCATGAACTAAAAGTGGCCATAGAGTGGGCCCGCACAGAAGGGTGGAACCCCGGGCTTGAGGATGCGACATTATTTTACCAAGCAGACCCTGAGGGTTTTTTTGTAGCAGAGCTTGCGGGTGACATTGTTGCAGTTGGCAGTGCGGTCAGATATGACGCGCATTTTGCTTTTTGTGGGCTTTATATCGTCGCACCAGAACATCGTGGAAAAGAGTATGGGTTAGCTCTAACCAAACATAGACTAGCGTACTGTGGTAAGCGGAATATCGGCATTGATGGGGTGTTAGAAAACGTTGAAATATATCAGCGTGTGGGGTATCAGCCTTATTATCAAAATAAACGGTTTCAAAAGTATGCGACTGCCCACGATGTATCGTCAACCCTCCAAGATGTGACGGTGCAGCATATCGATGCCGTTATTACTTATGATAATCAATGTTTTCCAGCCAAGCGAGACACGTTTTTAAAAGGGTGGTTACAACAAAAAAATGGCAAGTCACTCTGCGTTATCGAAAATGGCCAAGTTCGAGGGTATGCAGTAAGGCGACAATGTGTTGAGGGGTATAAAGTAGGGCCATTGTTTGCAGATTCGAAAGCGGTGGCCACACAGTTATTGGGTGCGTTACAGCAGGATATTATCGGTGAGATTATTATTTTAGATGTACCGGAAAATAACCCTCTTGCGATTGAGTTGGCATTAAATGAGAATATGGACGTGGTGTTTGCGACATCTCGTATGTATCAACACGGGCTACCTGACATAGCACATCATAAAATCTACGGTATTACCACGTTTGAGCTGGGGTAATGGATAGATAAATATGATTTTTTGAAATTAAGAAATTGATTACTTCTATAGCAAAGCCCTCAATTGAGAATGGTCGTTACCAGTATCAACAGAGGGCTTCGTTTGTATATACTATATAAGAGATATGGTTGACTCATTGCAACATTGATTAGAGTGAGTATTTGTCATTACTCGCAATATGCTGCCTAGCGCCAAAATATTAGCGGATATTGTTCCCACCAAATAACTATCAGGCAAAATTGTAATGCACTGATGATGGCAATTAATTCAATTACTTCCCAGCGGTTTTGTCTAATTTTTGCAAACTGATGAAACATACTATAGCCCAACGTGATGGGTAGAATGGTTGATACAACGATCAGTGACATACTGGCAATATTGAGCATACCAAACTCTAAAAACGATTGGTTGAGGTAAAAATACACGGGGATTGAAAACAGTAATACATTGATAAACGCCAGATGAGTCCTTTTTAGCGGATGTGACATAAAAAGCTTTACGCAGCCAATAATAATAAACAATAGCAACCCAAATATTCCAACAACCATGCTTACCCAATAAGGTAAAAGGGTTGTTACAGGCACTTTTTTAAATGTTTTTAAGCCATTACTCATGAAGAACTCATCGTCATTCTTAGCATAAACAACGTGTGATGCTTGGGTTCTGCCTGCTTGTTGATATAAATTATTACCAATATAACTTAAGCGTATTGGCGAGCTTTGCAATGAGTTGATCACCATATGTTGTTCAGAAGCAGTAACCCAAATAAAATTAAACAGCTTATCGATAAATGCAAATTCAGCCATATTATTAGGTGCTAAAATATAGAAGCCGTCAACATCGCTATTGTGTTGCAGCTCAGGTTTTGGCTCTGGTAATTTGGCCGATTTAAGTTTCAAGTATTGTATAAACAAAGCGTTGAACTGTTCAGTGTTGGCGGTTTCGCTGTCGGTGTTAATCGAATAGAAAAAACCTTTTTTCTCATTGGGATAAAGACAAATATAAGCTTTAAATCCAAAGGTTCCACCGGGGTGGCACATGCCCACTGCATCATGCCTATCGCGCGTGGCGAAGGCGAGCCCGTGGCCCATGGGTAACCCTGCTTTTTTAGCATCCGTGTTATCGGCAATGGCAAGTAGTGCCATTAAATCTGCCTGAATAAATGCTTCACCCTTGTGCTGTCCGTTGCTTAAAATAAATGCCATAAATTTAGCCATATCAGGGGCGGTAGTCGTGAATTGACCCGCGGCTCTTAAGTACATGGGCACTGATGTTTGCATTACCGCATTTTCGTGATAACCCATGGCCAACAAAGGGTCTTTGTTGGGTCCATTCTGGCTTAAAAACTCAAAAGTACTGTCATGCATATTGAGAGTGTGTAACACGTTGTTATCTAAATAGGCTTCATAGCGTTGTTGTGTCACATCTTCTATAATCATAGCAAGCAGTGCATAGCCCATATTTGAGTATGAATACTGAGTGCCTGGCTGAGTTCTTATGCTCAGTAAGTCGTGCTGATTTTTAGAAAAAGCAGCTTCCAGCGGCATATCCGGTGTTGGGGTAGTACTTAAAAATTGCCGCATTTTGATGTTATCTAAGCCAGCTGTATGTTCAAGCAAGTGTTTAACGCGAATAGGGGTGTTGGCTGACCATGGGTTATTTAATTGCAGCTTAGATAAATAAGGCGTGACTTCTGACTCTAATGTTATTGCACCTGTTGATATTAAACGTAGAACTCCCATCGCAAGCACCGTTTTTGAGACAGACCCAACGTGCATCTTTTGTGCGTTTTTCATGGGTAATTGTGTTGCAATATTGGCTTGTCCCGTGCTACCAACATAACTTTGATTACCGTCAATAACAGACCAGGTTATACCGGCTAATTGCTCTTCGCTAAGCACGCGTTCAATGTGTTTTTCAAGTTGTTCAATTTCAGTTGCATGTACGATATTCATTATCAGTATTGCTAGGCAGAGCATCGCAGTGTGTAATAGAGGTTTAATGTGCATGAAAGTCCTAGTCTTTTGCGGTGTATAACAAATTACCACCGCCTATTTTTTTAATTTAATTGTTTAAGCTGATTAGCCAAGCTGAAGATATCAATTCCTTTGCTTATATCCAATTGCATGAATGCAAGGATGCCATGCATCACAATGAGAATGCGTTGATATGCTTGAGGCTGTTGTTTTAGTGCCTTTTTTGCTGCTTCAAAGCCATATTCGTCATAGGTTAACAGTAATGCAACTGCATATTCTTCAGGGGTACGTTGTCTGGTTTTGGGTTCATACCCTAGTTCTGCGATAACTTTTTCCGCGAGCGTCCAAACTGACCACGGGTTCTGGCCGGTAATGAGTTTACCATCTTGAGTTACTTTTTCTAAGTAGGTTGTACCTGCTTGAAATTGCGCGCCTTGTGCGATGAGTTTGTCTTGTAGTAAAAATGGAAAGATTTGCTTTGCATCAGGAATGAGGAACAGCTCTTCTTCATTGGTGAAAGCACTGACATTTTTATTACTCAGTAGCATGTCACCGTTGTCGAGCCGCACGTTCACGAGTGCCGCAGGGCCATGACATACCGCACTGACGACTTTATTGTTTTGGTATAAGGTTTTTGCAATATTTTGTATATGGGGGTTGTTTGGGAAGTCAAACATGGTGCCTTTGCCGCCGACGAAGTACACAGCTTCATATTCATCTGGGTTGATGTTTGCTAAAGGGATGGAGTTGGCGACTTGTTGTTGAATGGTTTCATTATTTAAAAACGCATAGTCATATGCGCCCATATCTTCGCCATCGATGACAACAGGTGGTTTGCCGCCTTTTGGGCTGGCAATATCAACCGTAAAGCCATTGGCAATAAAGACCCAATAAGCACGAGCAAGTTCGGTATGCTCATAGCCTGTTTCTTTATCTTCGGCCATTGTATCAACGCTTGTGACCACCGCGAGGATTTTCCCTCTGGGTGCGGGAATATCGTCAGTTAAGTAGGGGAAGTCACTCATTTTAGATTCTTTTAAGGCAAGAAAGTGGGCTTTTTCAGGCAATAAGCTTTTAACCCAGCCTTTGGCGCCATAACCGAGCCCAATCACTAAAAGAGCAAGCGTGACGAGTGTAAAGATAATTTTTTTCAGCATAACAGTAACCCAATTAATAATGTGGCAACGAGCATAAATAAGGCAATGTGAAATTTGTGTGAAGTTCGCTTTCTCAGGGCAAATAAATTTTGGGTGATAAATATCGCGTCGATGATTTTAAAATGACAAAGCACTGCATTGAGGTTGACTACAACAGTGGCTGGGAAGAGGGCCGAGAAATAAGAGATAGCATTGATACTTTTCTTGAGCGCTTTTCATACCCTTGTCAAATGACTTATACAGGTCAGGCTGGCAGTTTAGTGGGTCAATATGTGTGTTACCTTACACCTTAAATAGAGTAAGGTGCACAGCATATGTATGGCTTTGTGAGTTTTCGGTTAATGTATTGCCATCAAAACTACCATTGTTTATTAACTCTTGTGCATATATACCAGTAGATACCGTGCTAAGCGCAATTGCAATCCAATTTGCGACGACGTTTTTTTTCATAACTATTTGTTCCCTTATTAGCGTGTAAAATCAATAGAATTATATTGCAAAAGGGCATGGTAGATAGTGTGAAAAAGTATGGTTTATTCTAGCTGCCCGTATATAGGAAAATACAGGTAGAGCGGCTATATATTATAATGAAAGGCCTGTTTTATTTAATAAAGCCGTGGAACTAGCTATTCGCTTGATTGACGAATTGCGCGCAATTGTTACTCGCTTAGGCGGTAAAAACTGATTAAAATAACATTAAATTTCTTACAATAGTGATAGTGTATGTCGTTACCTGCTTGTCCTAGCTGTGCATCTGAGTATGTATATCAAGATCAATCTAATTTAGTTTGCCCGGAATGTGCCTATGAGTGGAACCCTGAAGAAAAGCGGGCTGAGGAAACAATAACCGCAAAAGATGCCAATGGAACGATGTTGGTTGATGGTGATAAAGTGACGGTAATCAAAGACCTTAAAATAAAAGCGAGCTCTCAGGTTATCAAAATTGGCACTAAAGCGCTTATTAGGCGAATTAAAGATGCCAAAGATCATCAGCTAGACTGCAAAGTGGATGGTGTTGGTGAAATGATGATCACGGCAAAATTTGTGAAAAAAGCTTAAACGCAATGAAGAGTTTAAGCCGTGATAATAAGCCAGCTGTTTGAGCTCCCTCGCATAGGTCTTTAATTCAGTATTTCGCCAATAGAAACCGGTGCTGATGTTTGTGCTTTGATGGCATTGAGCACCGATACCAATGTATTGTGTTGGCTATTTGGATGGGCGCGCAGACTGATGGAATTTATATTCCCAACAGCCGCTAAGCGGGCGATGTTGACATTAACGGCTGTTATTTCTATCAGCCTTTGATTAAGAAATATTTGGTTTTTGCTGTTAATCGTAAATTGGGGTGTTAGTTTGGGCTCAATGGTACTGACACTGTTTTTTGTTCGCTCAATATCAAGCACCGTGTCGCGGTTAAAGCTGGCAGTGACAATAAAAAAAATCAATAAAATGAACACAATATCTAGCATAGGGTTCATATCTACAGTCGCATTCATTTGTTGATAAGCGCTTCTTGTTTTATGCATATTATTTCTCCTGAGTTGTTCATAGTGAGCTTAGAATATGGTTGTTTTTATTTTGGAAACGCATTGTTAATATTCATATTTTCTTACAAAGTTGTCTTTATTTTGAACAATTTAGGTGTCGGGTACTGCGAAAGGGATAGATACGATGAATTTGTTAGGTTACGTTTTTCCTCAAAATTCATCACTTAAATTGCTTGGAATAAGCAGATGCTACTGTGTAAATTGACTTTGATGGTGTTGTTTAAGTTATTGTTTATATTATGCCTATGTTATTTTGGCATGGTCGGTCGGCGGCGTGATTGATAACTTGCATGCGCTTATTGAGCGCCTCACTATGAAATAGTGATCTATTCTATAGGTTAAATCGTAGACATAGCTGCGAATACTTTATTGGGTTGTGTCATGCTCCGAGCGATATCTAAGTATATTTCTAGTCATTTAACCTTTGTTGCTTTATTACCTTGTATTCTGCTGGCTGCTGTTGTCTTTTATGATGTTTCAATGTCATTGAAGCGAATGAATGATGCATATGAAGCAGAATATAATGCATTTTTGAGTCATGGAGTATTAGGCGTCGTACATGAAAGTCAAAAAGAACGGGGCTTATCTGCGGGGCTTATTGCCTCGAAAGGGCGTAAGTTTAAGGCTAATTTATCTCAACAAAGAGCGGCAGCAGATCGCGTTATAAAAGAATTGCGTGCAAAACAAGCTAAGTGGCAGCTGAGCGCAACGATGCAAAGAGAGTTGCGTGAGTTTTTACGACATTTTGAAAAACTCGATCGGGTAAGAGACAAAGTCGATGCACAAGCAATGCCGCTCCCCGAAATGTTGAAATATTATACGGACATTAATGAGAAAGGTTTGCATATCGTGATCACTGCCTCGCGTTTAAGCAATGAGCATATTATCGCAGCTGAACTTTTTGCTATCTATAACTTTTCTAGTGCGAAAGAATCAGCAGGCATTGAACGGGCAGTTTTAACCAATGTGTTTAGCACTGATAAACTCAGTTATGCATTAAAAGCAAAATATATACAATTACGTACTAAGCAGGAGGTATATCTAAATGAAGCGCTTGAAGCCTCGCCAGAGGTAATGAAATGGATATTTGAACAGGTATTATCTTCCAATGAAAATACAGCAGTGGATGCATATCGGCTACAAATTGAAAGCAAAGAAAGTAACTTTGGCGTTGACTCTGAGCAGTGGTTTAAGACCGCAACAAAGCGTATTAATGTGTTGAAAGAGGCCGAAGAGCAAGCGTTGGCTCTGGTTGATGAGACCGCAAAAGAGATATACGAAGCAACGGTTTTTGTGTTAGTCGTTGAAATAATAGTTTTTGTTTTAGGTTTACTGATCACCTTTGCGTTATTTACGGCGATTCGGATGCGTTTTAGTCAATCACAGAAGATAGCCAGTGGTATTGAAATTGCGATTTATAAAAAAGACTTAGCGCACGAAATAGAAGTCACCAGCTTTGATGAATTGGGGAAGTCGGCTGAAAATATTAACCAATTAACGATGCAGTTTGGTAGTGACTTGATGGAGTTTGGACAAGTAGCAACAGAGATTACAAGCGCGATACAGGCAACATCGACAGCGATAGCACAAAGCCAAGATAATTTAGTTGAGCAGCAAAATGGGATAAAAACCATAGCTGCGGCATCTGAGCAAATGAGCAGTAGTATTCAAATGATAGCACATTCAATGAATGAGAATTCAGACGCAGCCCGAGTTGTAGCAAATGAGTCGATTCATGGTCAAAAAATAGTGAGGGACGCTGTTATTGTGATTCAGCATGCATCAGATGATATGGCCAAATCAGCAGTTGCAGTTGATGCGTTAAATGAGCGTGTTGGCAGTATTTCAAGTATGGTTGAAATGATCAGCAGTATTGCGGAACAAACGAATTTGTTAGCATTGAATGCTGCGATAGAGGCTGCTAGAGCTGGAGAGCAAGGCCGAGGTTTTGCGGTTGTTGCAGATGAAGTAAGAAGCTTGGCGAGTCGAACACAAAAATCAACAGAAGAAATATCGTCGTTGGTTTCACAGTTGCAAGCAAGCTCAGAAGAGGCATCAGAGGTCATTATAAAGGGGAAGGAAAATGCGATTGAAGCGGCAGAACGAGCCAATGAAATTAAGAGTGCACTGAATAAAATAGTGACTCAGGCGCAACAAGTTGAAAAGGTCACAGAATCTGTTTCAATCAGCACACAGCAACAAAGCGAAGCGATTGGCGATGTGAGTGAGCATATTGCAGTCATATTTAACAAGTCGGCAGAGAATGTGACCGGCGCAGAACAAATAGCATTAGCGGCTCTGCGTATTTCTGATGCAGCTGAAAATATGGACAGCTTGATTGAACAATATAATGTAAAAAGCTCATAATGACTCAAACGCGGCGTTATAGATGGGGTTTATGATCAATATAGTAAAACTGGCTTTGGATGTAGCGCTGTCGAAAAAGACAAATATCCAAGATTTTTACAGTAAAACGATACAGTCATAAAATTTGCAGCGACCCTTTAGATATTGATCATTGCTTAACCTAAATAAGCGATGAGACTCTGTTTATCAACGGTACATTGGAAATCGTGGGACAAGTCTTATGTTTGAATCATTGTACTTCTATCCAGAGCACATAATGCACGTTGGAATTTTTGATGTATCGTCTCCTGAATAACCTTCACTTACGTACTTTTACGCTTTTAAGGGAGTCGAAAGGAGCTTGAGACTTTCTTGAGCGAGTAACAGCAAAGGGTCAATTGATGGTAAGTTCGCCGGTCTGGGTAAATCTGTACATCCTAAAATAATGTTTTGTGCTCCATGTCGTGCGAGATCTTGAGTGATTTCAACAAGTAATTCTGGAGTATGCGCAACTGCTAATGCTGGTGAGTAACTTACTTGATCATGGATCAACTTATCAAGTGCTTGCTGATGCTCGACATTAGGGAGCATAAGCTCAATATCATAAGAACGGGCTGCTTTTGCATATAAACCCTGATTCAGGGTGTGTGATGTTGCCAACAACCCGACTTTGGTAATTTGGCTGTGCGCCAGAGCTCTTACAGTCAAATTAATGATGTTCAGTACCGGTATATTTACTGCGTGTCTTATATCATCGATAAAATAAGACAGCGTATTACAGGGCAGTATCAAGAAAGTTGCGCCGCTTTTTTCGAGGTTGATAGCCGCGCTCACAAGCATGTCCTTATAAGGGGCAATACTCGCACCATTAAGGAGTATGTCATATTCTAAGGTATGAGGAACTGCGATACTGTTAATTAAAATATTAGGGCGATACTTTGCGCCAGTATAGTGTCTTTGTAGAGTGAGATAAAGTTGTGCAGTAGCGCTTGGGCCTGTCCCACCAATGATTCCGAGCGTATTCATCATATCTATGTCTTGTAAGCAATTTTATCGTAAAGCCTATTTTTACGAATCGTGGTATTGAAAGCTATTACATGGATATTACACCATGATAAGTTACACCTGTGATGCAGCGGCTATTGTACTTTCGAGATGCTCTTTGAATGGAGAGTAGCAAATTTAATTTAATACGATATTAAAAAGAGAACGGAATTTACTTCGCAGCCTTCATGCTCGAAGACGCAATGATGTCGACAGTCGTTTACATATGTGTTGCGTTAAAATATATATCAATAAATTTACGGTTGTTTTAACGATTTTTGTTATGCTAAATGTCAAAAATGGGTTAAATTTTTTATTGCAAAGTCAATGGTCCTACTATTTATATTACTTTATGCTGACGGTGATATTGCTGTCTTTTAAAATATATCGATAAGTGTTTTAAATCTCACTGATTTATTGACGTTCCCAGCTGATATAGTGTCATTATTTTGATTTTTAAATCAAATGGTTACTTTTTTATTTGTAAAGTAACAAACACAATAAAAAGGGTTTTGGGATGGAGTTATTAAAGGTACTTTGAGAATAGGCTGGATTTATATAAAAACTCAGCGTTATTACCTGCAATATAGTTACGTAAATATTGTTTTGTTTAATGCACTAATGTTTTTTGTTGTTTTTTTACATTGTAATTTGATGTGTGGGTGTTACAGTATTTAAATTATATATCTTTTTTAGAAAGTAAGTGGATTCAGGTTAACCTGAAAGGGGGCGACCTCTTAACTCACGAGTGAGATGTTTTATGTGGTAACATGCTTTTACTGATGTGAATTTAATATTGAAAGTCACTTGATTTAAATTTATTTGATTGTTAATGTTTATCTCGTTGCCTTTCGATGTTTATAAAAATGCAATGTTGGTTTATGTTTTTATCTTTATATATTTTAATTTTTTACTTGTTGCTAATTGATTAATGTCATTTTTGTGTGTTGTTTTGCTAAATGATGAACGGCTATTATGCGCGTTGTTATATGTATTTAATTAATGCGTGTTACTGTGCCTAAATTATTTTTAGTATGTGACTTTATGTATTCATGTCAGATGTAAAGCAGTGCTTAAGTGGCTTGTGTATATTTTTATATGTCAGTTAATGCATAGTTTATTTTAATTGTACTATATATAATTTCATGACGGAATCTTACGTATTTTATCCCCGTTGGTGGACTTGATTTATGAATAAAACATGTATCAACTAATGAGTTTTATTAAGTGTCTTAAGCGCAAGGAGTGCATAAATATTAAATACTTACAAGGGTGTTAAAAAATGAAAAAAGCAATATTTTTGATTGGTTCTACAGTTCTAAGCAGTCTAGCATATGCGGGTGATGACCCTGTTAATTGTCGTAGTGAGACCCATAACGTTAGTGTGTATGGCGGTTATGTCGCTAGCTGTACAACTTCGTCAGGCACAGATATCCGACAATATGTTACGCCATCAACGACTAGCTTTATTAGGTTACACAGTCATGGACAAAGTTGTACTACATCGCTGCGTTATTATGGAAAACAAACGGTAACAAGTTCACAATGTGATTATACACCTAAAGCGAATTTGACGTTGAGAGCACTACATGATGGTACGGCATATGAAGCCGCGTTGCGTGTTTCTGGAAGTGGTAGTGACCGTGATGGTAGTATTGTTTCTGAAAAATTTTGGTTGAATGGTGCATATAAAGGTTCGTCAATCAGTCCAATTAAAGTACGTACTGCAACACGCTTCACTGTTAAATATGAAGTGACGGATAATAGCGGTTATACAGATTCACAAACAAAAACGATTTGGGTGAACCCTCAAAGTGATCCATGTCGTGAAGGTGTTTCTAGTTGCTAATATAGGACAATTCAGTTTCTTAAAGTGAATTTATTTTATTTAAAAAAGCCGGCTTTTCATTAAGCTGGTCTTTACCTTTATTTAACATTTTGTGTGGGTTAATACATAAATATTCAATGATGATGTGGCAGTTCACCTTTCCTTAAATTGTGTTTTGGCAGTTGCTAGATTGAAGAGATTATATTAGAGAAATATGATCTTCTTTGTTCCATGCTAAATGCACATCATAGCAGTGCTTTCGCTTACACTTATAAAAAGTCAGTTAAATACTTACCATCGAACAGCCAATAAATATGATTTATAATTTCACTGAATGGATGAAAGTTGGTTTTTCTATTCAAGCTAATGTGATTTTGCGCTACTTTTATAAAAAATCCATTGCTTTTATTAGGCAAGGAAGGGTATAATGTCCGCCCAACCGAATAGCAGATTTTTGCTATACTTTTCGTCTTTATTTTCTCACGTTTATTATTGCAATCTCATTAGTAGATGGCGTTTTCGTGCGCGTGTGTTTTATAAAAATGATCATGTATGTATCGCTGCTTTCGCTTTGGTTGGCGCGCCTTTGCGAGAAACCAAAACACACGAGATTAAAAATTAACCGTTTCTAATGAGGAGCAAGTATGACCATCACGAATAAGTCGATTAAAGGGGTTTGTCACTTAAATCCTATCGCTGCTGCAACGGCGTTAGCATTGGCTAGCTTGTCTATCACACCCGCTTTGGCCGAAGAAGTAGAAGCCAAAAAAGAATCAAAAATCGAAGCGATAACAGTAACTGCAACCAAGCGTTCGCAGGTTATTTACGAAGTACCAATTGCTATGAGCGCTTTCTCTGGTGATGAATTAGCATCACAGGGTATTTCAGGTATTACTGATGTGGGTAAATTTGTTCCAAACTTGAATATCACCGGTTTTTCAGCGGGCCATAACTCATCGGCAAACCCCTTTATTCGCGGCATTGGTCTTCAGGACCATTTGATCACGACAGACCCAGGTGTCAGTGTTTACGTTGATGGGGTATATCTTGGTCGCCAAGTTGGTCAAAACTGGAACCTAGCAAACATTGAGCGCATCGAAGTATTGCGTGGCCCACAAGGTACTTTGTATGGTCGTAACTCAATTGGTGGGGCAATTAACATTATCACCAAACAGCCAGATCAAGACGCGGTTACTAAGGTCAGTGCTGAAGTTGGTACGCGTGGCCGTTTGAAGGGGAGCATATTCACCAACCAAGCAGTGAATGATGACCTCGCTTTTAACTTCAACCTTGGTTTTAATCGCCGCGGCGGGCTTGGTGAATTCACTAACCTACCAAATGCAGAATTTGATGTTGGCGAGAACCAAGAGTTTCACGGCCGTTTTTCATTAAAATATAATGCCAGTGATGATTTACGCGTGGTGTTTACCGCAGACGCAAATGATGGTGAAGGGGGCACGCGCCCATATACAACATTGATAGATGAAATGCCGAATGGCCGCTTGTATCAAAACGGGCTGCGTAATTCCGATGTTGCAGCAGACCCGTACGACAACGCAACAGGCACAGCTGAAACATCAACCGTCTCTAATAATGCAAATGGTCTATCGTTAACCCTCGATTATGATATCAATGAAGATTTGGGTACTAAATTTATCTTTAGTAAACGCTCTTCTGAGTATAAAGCCGGTTTGGATGATGATGGGACACAGCTTGCCTTGGATCATTACCCAGAACGAGGTACTGCCGATCAAACTTCTGTTGAACTACAGTTTACTGGATACTTAGGCAATGTTGACTTTGTGACCGGATTATATTGGTTTAACGAAGAAGGTAGCAATCGTCAGAGTGCCTCTGAGGCAAGCTTTGATGGCGGGCCAACGAAGTTAGAGCTTGACCAAGAAACGACAAGCCGCGCAGTGTTTGTAAATGTAGGCTACGATGCCACCGATGATTTACGTTTATCCGGTGGTGTGCGTTACACCGAAGATGAAAAATCTGCTTCTACCAATGTATTTGACCCAGTAGGGACTATTTATTCCCACAGAGAGTGGGATGACGTGTCATGGGAAGTGGCAAGTAACTACACCTTTGAAAATGGCTTAAACTGGTATGCAACGGTGCAAACGGGTTATCAATCTGGCCAATATCCAGCACGTCCTTACTTCTTGATTAATCAATTCTTCGGGGCTGGCGGGTTTGATAACCCAGAAGCTGGAGCAATTGTACGTGCTAACAATGCATTTATAGCCAGTGAAAATATCAGTGCTATTAACTATGAAACCGGTTTTAAAGGCCAGTTAACGAATGACTTTAGTATGAGCGTAGCGTTTTTCAATACTGAATATGATGATTTGCCGTATCAAGTGAGTGTGGTAACTGATGCGGGCTTTGATACAAATAACTTAGTCGTTGAACAAACAAGTCGTGGTATTGAATTTGAAAGTACGTATTTAATCACAGATAATTTCACCTTGCATTCAAGCTTAGGCTTTATGGATGTGGATGTGGAAGAGCAAAACGGCGTAAAACCTGTCGCGCCTTTAACACCAGAGCTTACAGCGTCTATCAGTCCATCATATGAGTTTGAGCTGAATAATAGTGCATTAGTGACAACCCGATTAGACATATCTTATCGTGATAGCATGTATGGAGAGCCAAGTTCAGACGTCCGTCGTATGACGCAAATTGATTCACGTACCACAGTAAATTTTGATATTTCGTATGCGCCAATGAATGCGGATTGGACAGTCTCACTGTATGGACGCAACGTGTTTGATGAGCGTTATGACGATGCGCGTTTAAACACAGGGGCTTACATTCTATTAATTAAAAGCAATGACGCCAGTGAGTTTGGTGTTCGTTATAATGCGACTTTTTAAATAATACATAAGCTTGTTGCACTAAACTAAAAGCTCGCAGTGAATGTTTTCACTGCGAGCTTTTTAATGGTGCGCCAAGTATTGAATTTACTGCCTATCTAAATTCATCACTTTGACCCATGCCTTTACAAAGTCATTAATAAAACGCTCTTTTGAGTTATCAAATGCGTATACTTCTGAAATTGCACGAAGTTCTGAATTAGAGCCGAATATCAAATCTACCGACGTTGCTGTCCATTTGGATTGTTCGGATTTTCTATTGATACCTTCAAATACACCTGGTTGCGATGATTTTTTCCATTGAGTAGACATATCCAGCAAATTGATGAAAAAGTCATTAGAAAGTACTTCAGGTTTGTTTGTTAAGACCCCATGCGTAGCGCCTTTGTAGTTGGCATTTAAAACACGCAACCCCCCCACTAAAACAGTCATTTCAGGCACTGACAAGTCGAGCTGATCCGCTTTATCAATGAGCATTTCGGTAGGCGATTTATGACTTTTTTCAGTATCAAAGTAGTTTCTAAAGCCATCTGCATGTGGAGTGAGGAGGTTGAAAGAGTTGATGTCGGTTTGTGCTTGGCTGGCATCGCCACGACCAGCGGTAAAGGGGACAGACACATTAGTACCCGCATTTTTAGCGGCTTCTTCAATTGCTGTCGCACCAGAGAGTACGATTAAGTCGGCCAATGACACATGGCGGCGCTTTAAAAATCCTTTATTTGCTGAAGTTTGTATTTCTTTCAGAACATTTAAGACCTTGGTGACCTCTGCTGGGTTATTGGCAGCCCACCCTTTTTGTGGTGCAAGGGCGATGCGAGCGCCATTAACTCCTCCACGCATATCTGAATCACGGTAACTGGCGGCTGCACCCCATGCTACACGTACTCGCTCAGATATGCTCAATCCTGAATTTAAGATACTTTTTTTCAATCGTTTAATGTCTTTAGATCTCAATTCTGACTTAGTGCTGTCTGAGATGGGATCTTGCCAGATATGAATATCTTCAGGTACCTCGTTACCTAAAAAGTGGCGTGTAGGGCCCATATCTCTATGTGTTAATTTGTACCATGCTTTCGCAAATGCGAGTTGATATTCTTTGGGATCAGCTAAAAATCGTTCGGCAATTTTGCGATAAGCCGGATCATATTTTAATGCCAAATCGGCGGTGGTCATTACGGGTGGATTAAACTTACCTTTAATATGGGCATCAGGCACAATTTTATGCAAAGATTTGTCTGTCGGCACCCATTGAATTGCACCTGCTGGGCTGCGCGTTTGCTGCCATTCAAATTGCAGTAAATTACTTAAATATAATGATGTCCAGCGAGTGGGTTGCTGGGTCCAAGCTCCTTCTAAGCCACTTGTCACGGTATCTTCAGAATGGCCTTTACCACAGGTATTTTTCCAACCAAGACCTTGCTGTTCTTGCGGAGCTGCGGCAGGCGCTTTTCCAAGGCATTTAGATGCTTTGTGTGCACCGTGCATTTTTCCGAATGTATGGCCACCAGCAATAAGAGCAAGTGTTTCTTCATCATTCATGGCCATACGCGCAAAAGCATGGCGAATATTTTTTGCTGAGCCTAATGGATCAGGTTTGCCTTTTGGCCCTTCAGGGTTGACATAAATGAGGCCCATATGAGTGGCACCTAAAGGGCGTTGTAGTTTACCATCTTTGTGTTGTCGGTCACTGGCGAGCATTTCAACTTCAGGACCCCAATAGACTCTGTCAGGTTCCCAATCATCTGCACGTCCACCAGCAAAGCCATACGTTTCAAAACCCATACTTTCTAAAGATACATTACCGGCTAACACCATTAAATCAGACCAAGATAATGCTTCTCCGTATTTCTGTTTTACAGGCCATAGTAAGCGTCTTGCTTTGTCTAAATTACCGTTATCAGGCCAGCTGTTTAGTGGGTCAAAGCGTTGTTGCCCACCACCAGCCCCACCTCGGCCATCAAGCGTACGATAGGTGCCAGCACTGTGCCACGTCATACGAATAAAAAAGGGTCCGTAATTACCAAAGTCAGCTGGCCACCAGTCTTGAGAGGTAGTGAGCAGCTTTTCTATGTCACTTTTAACTTTGGCTAAATCAAGGCCCTTAAATGCTTTGGCGTAATCAAAGTCGTTACCTAATGGGTTTGACCGCACATCGTGATCTCTCAATGCGGATAAGTCGAGTTGGTCAGGCCACCAAAATTGATTAGATTTAGCATGGCCGTCTTTACTAATACCGCTCCCCAGCGCACCTTTTGGTTTACTTATTTGATCTGATTGTGCAACGGCGACACCTGACGCTAACGCGAGTCCCGTGAGTATTGCGATAGTTGATTTAGAAAATACTTGCTGTTTTTTCATTGTCCCAGTTCCTGTTTTAAAACGAATGTAATCGTTTCGTGAATGACTTTATCAATTGCACAGCATGAATTGGTGATGTTGCCAATACACATGAATACAATAATTGTTCGACCGTCGTATTCATTGCTGTTGCTGAAGTGCGTTTTCTCACAACTTGGTTCCATAAAAAGAATATGGAATATGTTGTGTAATGTATTTTGAATTAAACCGATTAGTGCAATCGGAAAACTCAATTTGCTTAATTGTTATTTATAGGTTATTTAGTTGTTATTCTTTACGTTGCTAGCCATTACTATTCATTTCAGTAAATGTAGAAGAAAATTAGGCATGATATTTTCCAACTATTTGAGTTTGATGTTTTTATTTTCATTAAAATAATAAAAACTAAGAGTTGGGTAGATGTTAAATAATATTTATCACATAAATATCACAAAAAAATAACATTTAGATGGCAGTTAAAGTATGTTTTAAATTCGTATGTTGTGTGGCTGTGTGATCGACAGGAAAAGTTGACGATGATGCGTCAACTTTGCTCAGGCTGGGTGGCAGGAGAATGGGGGAGCTTTATCTATCTGTCAGACTCGTTAAGAGATATCAGCCCACTTAATACCAAACTTTTGCAAGTATTTTTGCAGACGACTTGAGTCATTCTGTTGTGTTTTTAAGGTGCGACTGACATCAAATAAGGCTCTACCCGCAGAGGCCATGGTTTTATGCTGAGCGCAGGTAGATAAAACAAAGTTAAGTTGATTGGCATCGAATACATCAAGTTGGGCGATTTGTTGTGTTGATAGCTGTTGTGCTAATGCGTGATGTGCGGTTTGACTGACAGGTAAATACCAATCATTTTTTAAGCGCTGTATCTCTTCAAGTACATCGGCTGTAGTTATACGGGATGAGTCGGCTAAAGTGCATAGTCTGGTTATCGCAGAGCTTAAATCTCGAAAATTCCCCGACCAACAGGCTTCAGGTGACGTTGAGAATGCTAAAAATGCCTGTTTGGCTTCTTTATTAAATTGAACCCGCTGGCCTGTTTTTTGTGTAAAGAGGTCAATCTCAAAGTCGACATTGGCAGGTATGTCTTCTTTACGGGCTTTTAAAGGTGGTAATGAGTAGGTCCATAGATTGATCCGGGTAAGGAGATCATCGCGAAATGTCCCTTTGGCAATTTCTTGCTTTAAATCCTTATTGGTACCTGCGATAAGTTGAAAGTTACTCTGTACGGGTTTATCGTTGCCAACAGGGTGGAAGGTTTTATTTTCAATGGCATGTAGCAGCATTGCTTGCTCTTCAAGTCCAAGCTCAGCGATTTCATCAAGGAATAGCACGCCGTTATTTGCACAGAGTAAAAAACCATCGCGAGATTGCATTGCGCCGGTAAACGCGCCTTTTGTGTGACCAAATAAGGCCGCCATTGCATTTTCACCTCTTAAGGTCGCACAATTGACTGATACCAGCTCTCCTTTGAGCATAGAACGCTTTTTTTTCAGTTGATAAATTCGAGTCGCGAGTTGGCTTTTGCCTGCTCCAGTAGGTCCTGTGAGTAATATAGGCTCTTGCGAGCGAATCGCGACTTTTTCGATCTGGGAAATAAGGGCATTGAAGGCGTGGTTTTTAGTTTTGATGCCGCCTTTTAAAAATTCTTTACCTGTTTGGTGCTCAATATCAAATCGAGTTGCTAATTGATCATATTTAGAAAGATCTAAATCAATCACTTGTGTGCGGCCAATAGACTTATTTTGCTTGCTATTGTCCGGTGATGTTTGGATTAATCGACCAGGGAAATGTCGGCTTTCAGTAAGTAAGTAGCTACATATTTGCACAACATGAGTGCCGGTAGTGATATGAAATAAGTAGTCATTTTTTTCAGTATTAAAGCTTTGTTTTTGGCACCAATCAAACAACTTTGCATAGACCTCTTCAAAGTCCCATGGGTCAATGAAGTTAATATCGTGCAAGGTCAATGTTGTTTCAGGAGATATTGATTCGATATCAACGGCGACGTTATTTGCGAGTCGACTGCTGTGGTTATCATGCAAGAGGTGTAAATGATCGATAATTAAATTATCTTGGCTACATAAACTAACATTAGGTCGCCATTTAGCCCATCGATCACCCCTTTTCCCATTAAAATCTAGTTGAGTCCCAATCAAACTGACCGCAATTGTTTTTTTCATAATATATCTACTTGGATATTTTTGTATCTGAAATGATATTTATTGTTGCTTTTAAGCGCAAGGGAAATCATGTTTACAACGTGTCTAAATTTTAAATTCATTTATATTTCAATGCTTTAGGTTGTATTTTTTTAATTTTTATGTTGTTGGCATACGACTTGTACTACTGCTACTCACTTAATTGAGTGATTATGGTGTTATCTAACTTGATGACAACACTCATACTTTTCAGAATAAAATAAGATAGAGAAAATTGAGAACAATGACTAAGCAAAATTACAACATCATCGCGCAGGCTGGACGAGTCCCAATTAAAGCATGGACTAAAGGGGTGCCATTTGAAGAGCAGGCTCAGCAGCAATTGCACAATATTGCGGCTATGCCGTTAGTACACTCTCATATTGCCGTGATGCCGGATGTCCATTTAGGTAAAGGCGCAACAATTGGCAGCGTGATCCCCTCTGTGAATGCCGTTATTCCAGCAGCCGTTGGGGTAGATATTGGCTGTGGTATGGTTGCCACTAAAACGTCTTTAACTGCAAGTCAGTTACCTGACAATTTATTAGGCATACGCCATGCATTTGAGGCGGCCGTACCTCATGGTAGAACTGGTGGTCGAAGTCGAACTGACAGAGGTGCTTGGCACAATATCCCTGAAGTGGTTGCGAGTGAGTGGTTAAAACTACAAGCGCGTTTTGAGCGTATTTGTGAAAAACACCCGGCAATAAGAAAAAGCAATACAGTAAACCATTTGGGAACCATGGGGACAGGCAACCACTTTTTAGAGCTTTGTTTAGATGAAAACGATGCCGTATGGATCATGCTGCACTCAGGCAGTCGTGGAGTGGGAAACCGTATTGGGAGCTACTTTATTGAACTAGCGAGAAAAGAGATGCAGCGCCATCAATTAAATTTACCTGATATGGATTTAGCGTACCTAGAGGCAGGTAGCGATTATTTTGATGACTATGTTGAAGCCGTGGAATGGGCGCAAGATTTTGCGGCTAAAAACCGTGAAATTATGATGTTCAATGCGATTGTTGCGTTGAGGAAGATGTTACCGATAGCGTTTTCAACTACTGAATTAGCGGTAAATTGTCACCATAATTATATTTCACGGGAACACCATTTTGGTAAAGACTGCTTCGTGACAAGAAAAGGGGCTGTGCGCGCTGAAAAAGGCGAAATGGGGATTATCCCAGGAAGCATGGGCGCACGGTCTTTTATTGTTAGAGGGCTTGGGAATCCAGAGAGCTTTAATAGCTGTAGCCATGGTGCAGGGCGAGTTATGTCGAGAACACAAGCAAAAAAAATCTACAGTATTACTGACCACATTACTGCAACAGAAGGCGTCGAGTGCCGCAAAGATGCTTCGGTCATTGATGAAATACCGCATGCTTATAAAGATATAGACAAAGTCATGGCGGCACAAAAAGACCTCGTTGAAGTGGTACATACCTTAAAGCAAATTGTATGTGTAAAAGGGTAGATAGTTATATGAATTCTGATTATTTAATTATTGATGGCGCTCAGGGTGAAGGTGGCGGTCAGGTATTGAGAACGGCTTTGACACTGTCTATTTTAACACAGCGAAAAATTGAACTTATCAATATTCGAGCAGGTAGAAAAAAACCAGGATTATTGAGGCAGCATTTAACGTCAGTAATAGCCGCTCAAGCGGTATGTGATGCCGAGCTTGACGGCGTTGAACTAGGTTCCTGCCGTATCCGCTTTTCACCAGGGGAAATTAAAGCGGGTAACTTTGAGTTTGCAATTGGTACAGCTGGTAGTACAGCTTTGGTGTGTCAAACGATTTTACCTGTACTGGCACTTGCAGCTGAACGTTCGACCGTTCTGTTTGAAGGCGGCACACATAATGGCATGTCTCCTTCATTGAGTTTTTTACAGCAATCATTTTTCCCTATTCTGGCGATCATGGGTGTGCGTTGTAAAGTAGAGGTATACTCGTTGGGCTTTTACCCCGCCGGCGGGGGGAAGTGGCAAATAACGATTGAGCCTGCGGCTGCATTTAATTCCATTCATATACTTGATAGTGGGAGCCATTTCGCTAACAAAATTGAAAACTGTGCGATGCATGCACTGTTGAGTGCTTTACCTAAGCGTATTGGTGACACGGAAGTGGCGACTGCTAAAAAGTTGCTAGATTGGCAGCAAGTTTCGAGCAGTGTACAGCAAGTGAGCTCAAAAGGGGCAGGTAATAGCTTTCAACTGTCTATTGCAAGTAGCACACATTGCAGCGTATTTGAGGTGATAGGTGAGCGCGGATTGGCTGCGAAAGAAGTCGCTAGGCGAGCTGCGGCACGAGTAAGTACATTTATTGAAGCACATGCCGCTGTCGAGGAACAGCTAGCGGATCAATTGCTGCTACCGATTGCGCTTGCTGGCAGTGGCAGTTTTACGACGACGAAGCCGAGTTTACATACGCTCACAAATATTGATGTGATCAAGCTGGTACTCGGTAAAGTGTTTGTTGTTGAGCAGTTGACAGAGGTTTTGTGGCGTATTTCACTGCATAACGATGAGTTAAAACCGGGTTAAGATAAGTCGTATTTCACGTTCATGTATTGGCAAAAATAAGTAGGTAGAGTAATGGCAAGTGGGTTGAGCAAGGTGTATTTAGTCGGAGGGGCTGTCAGAGATGCCTTACTTGGACAAGCGTCTAAAGATCAAGATTATGTTGTGGTGGGGCAGACGTCTGAGTCCATGCTCGCTTTGGGTTTTCAATCTGTTGGGCGCGACTTTCCTGTTTTTTTGCACCCTGACACAAAAGAGGAATATGCGTTAGCGCGCACAGAGCGAAAAAATGGCCGAGGATATACCGGTTTTTCGGTCAATGCAGCGGTGTCAGTTACTTTGGAAGATGACCTTGCTCGGCGTGATTTAACCATCAATGCGATGGCGATGGATAATGAAGGTAACATAATAGACCCTTTTAATGGCCGAAAAGACTTAATAGATAAAGTGCTCAGGCATACGTCAGAGGCATTTATCGAAGACCCAGTAAGAGTGTTACGCATAGCACGATTTTTAGCACGTTATGGTGATACTTGGCGCATTGCACCACAAACTTATTTATTGATGGAGCGGCTTCGAGACAGTGGCGAGTTATCACATTTGGTTCCTGAACGAGTATGGCTTGAAACCGAAAAAGCCCTTGGAGAAACCTATCCGCATTTATTCTTTGAGACACTCAGTGATTTTGGAATCTTTCCTGAAATTGAAGCGATGAAAGGTATCCCGCAGCCTGTAAAGCATCACCCTGAAGGAGATGTATACACCCACACGATGTTGGTACTGAAAAGAGCTGCCGAGTTAAATTTTGATATTGAAGCGCGATTTGCTGCTTTAACGCATGATTTTGGTAAAGCGTATTGTTATAAACAGTATGGTCACTTACGCGGGCACGAGCAAGCTGGAGTCGCTGTCATTGACGCATTTTGTGCACGACTAAAAATACCCAATCGGTTTAAGTCAGTAGGGGAGTTAACCAGTGACAATCATACTCGGTGCCATAAACTATTTGAACTAACAGCAAAAAAGGTGCATAAACTGATTGTTGAGAATATGGATGCACTGGGACATCCCGAACGATTTGAACATTTTCTGCAAGCGTGTTTATGTGATGCCCAAGGCAGAGGGGAGCGTTTTGTTAATCATGCTTACCCACAATTACTGGCTGCGCAAAGGTTATTCACAGCATTAAAAACGTTAGATAGAAAAGCCATTGTGCAAAAGGCGCTGTTACAAGGGAGGCAAGGTCCTGATATAGGTCAGTTCGTACGCGAAGCAGAAATTCATTGTTTACGAAGTTGTTTTGATAACTTAAAAAAGAATATAGAGAGAGCACAGTAATGGCAGTCATTGAACGCGAGTGTAAATTCGAACGATGCATTGAAAAACAGGTACGTGTAGAGATAATGCGCCGTATAAAAGCAGCGGAAAGTGAACATAACGTCAAGGTGTTGTATGCGATTGAGTCAGGTAGCCGTGCTTGGGGGTTTGAATCGCCCAATAGTGACTATGATGTGCGCTTTATTTATGTGCACCCTAAAGAGTGGTACTTGGCAGTAAATCTAGATGATAAAAGGGATGTGATTGAATATCCCATCGTGGATGATATAGACATTAATGGTTGGGATATAAAAAAAGCACTCAAGCTTTTTTTCAACTCAAACCCGTCATTTATAGAATGGTTGCAATCGCCCATAGTGTATGTCAATGATGAGTGCTTTACCAAGCAAGCTCAAGCGCTCATGCCGATAATAGCCTCGTCTGAAAAAGCCATTTATCACTACTTACATATGGCGAAAGGAAATTACCGAGAATACCTTAAAAAAGAGGTGGTTCCGTTAAAAAAGTACTTTTATGTTTTACGACCTTTGCTGGCGATTATGTGGCTTGAAAAATACAATACGCCTGCGCCCATTGAGTTTGAGAGATTGCGAGAGTTAGTTGCGCATAATACGGATTTAGATGATGCCATCACCCTGTTATTGGCACGCAAGCGAGTGAGCTTAGAAAAAGAGTTTATCCCTACTGAGCCTGCGATCAATGCATTTATAGAATCAGAGTTAGCACGGCATGAGAGCTACCGAGCTAAATACCAAGCACGCAACGTTGATGTAGAAGTGCTTAATCAATTATTCCGTGATGTACTCGATACATATTCGTAGAGGTGTGGTCGCACCGTTGTACAGTGTATTTGACAATATAAAGGTTACGCACAGATAAGCATAACCTTTATAAATTGATGTTGTATTTTTGGCCTTAGTACTAAGGGTCAATAGTTAACTTCAGCCCTGGATAAGCGAATTTGCCCAATAAAGCTATTTTTCTCACTCTCGGCGTTGCTTTCATTTGTAATAGCCCGCTCTTACAAATGAAAGCGCTTTGATATTGAACAAAATATCATCATTGGATTGTAAGTAAGTTTGTTTACAAAACATTTTCTATTCCAAAACCCTTATCCAAACCTGAGATTAGTTAGATTGCTCGGAAAACCCTAAATAATGACTTACAGACGACTTCATCATGTTGACTAGTGTGTTGTCTAGATATTGATACTCATCGGGAATGTCGAGTATATGAATTTCTTTATGGGCGATGTGCCGGGTAAACTGCGCGAGTAACCGGTTTTTGTGTTTTTTCTCCATCACAAAAATGATATTAGCCCATTGAATATCCTTGCTATTGACGGTTCTGTTGGCTTTTGCACTGGTGCCAGCAGACCTCACCGAAATAAAGGGGTGATGTCGCCAAATATGCTCCCCTGTAGGGCTGCGCCACTTATTCCGACTGCAAATAAATAAGATATTTGTTACTTCTTTATGTCCTTTTGTCATGTTATTAGCTTCCATTGCTGAGCGAAAATCTTTCACCTTTAAATACCTTTATTGGGCTGCCTCGCTCAAGTGTCTGGTGCTGTTGCCAGCGGGCTTTTTCTTGCTGTGCCATGTGTTCATGTTTTAGTGCTTCTAACTTTTGAAATAACAAGATACTTGCTAGGCGTTTGTTCGCGTGTTGACTACGTTCACTTTCTACACGTACAGACGGCCAGTAGTGTGGTGTGTTGCGCGTACGGCAGAGTCAGTCGTATTGACGTGTTGACCGCCGGCACCAGAAGCTCGGCATGTTTGAAAAGTGACGCCTTGGTCCAGTTGTGCTTCATTGACCTCGTACATTTGGCCACTAAAAAACCAGTTTTTTCGCTTATGTTTTGGGCGGTATTTACTTTGGCATACCCATAGCATAATACCTTGCCAAGACTTAGCTAAGCGCTGTGCAGAATCAAGTTGAAGTAACACTGATTTAAAGCAGTCACGCTCTTTGAGTTTTTTAGCTTCAATGACTGTAAGTTTGACTCCTTGAGCACGGCATTGTTTTTCAATTACTTTTAACGCCAGCCCTACTGCTTGACAGCATTCTAGTGGTCCTTGGCCTGCAGACAGTTGCAATAAGATCATGATGAACATTCTCCATTGGTCTTAAAGGTTAATACTGGGCGCAGTTTTGCAACGACTGTGATTAACCCTGCATCGATCATGTCTTGGATCACTGTTTCGCATTTTTTGTATGCTTGTGGAGCTTCGTCGTATAACAGTTCTTTATTGCCACATACTACACGGCTGCCTAAAGATGTTCGATATAAGTCTTCGCGTTTGTATTTATGACCTAGGCGGCCATGGCACTCTCCGCGTTTCCATTTTCTACCAGCGCCGTGCGCTAATGAGAATAAGCTGGTAACGTGGCTTTGGGCTGTTGTTTCATCTGTGATAAGTGGTTTGACTAGGTAGCTATAATCTCCACGAGAACCGGGGATCACCACATAGCCTTTGTCACTGGGAGTTGCCCCTTTTCGGTGTAGCCATCCTGTTTTACCCTCTATATTCTTCGCTGAGACGAGATTATGATTGATATCTAATACGTAATTGCCATTGGCGTTTATCGCGTCTAAAAATCGGAGTGCGATGAGTTCACGATTTAATTCCGCCCAACGAACGGCCTCGTCATGTTGAGTCATATAGCCATGAAAACTTTTGTCATCGACAGTTAAACCATGATGATTATAGTTGGTAACATGTTCTACTAAAATCGATTGACCCAGCCCGCGCGAACCGGAGTGAACCAGAAGTTGTAGGTGCTTTTTATTAAGCCCCAAAGTATCAAATGCAGTGTGATCATAAATGCGCTCAATGGCTTGAAACTCTGCAAAATGATTACCACCGCCAATGGTTCCTAAAGCTCGGTCGTAACTGTGAATATTGATACCTTTTTCTGCTTTGCGGCTGGCTATTAATGCAGACCAGCTTTCATCTAAGGGTTGCTCAACATATGCAAGCTTTTTAACGAGTTTCTCTAAATTGACCTTTGATACTTTTGCTGAGGTTTGCCAAAGTGACATGCCGCAGCCGATATCGTTACCAACCAGTGCTGGATAGATTTTATTTTGAGTAAAAAATGCTGCCCCAATAGGGTAACCACGACCGGGGTGCAAATCAGGCATTCCCGCGACGTAATGCATGTCTGGTAAATTTGATGTTTTAATCAGTTGTTCGATTGCCAGCCCTTCAATCCACGTATCTGCGGACGCAATAAGGCTAACATTGTCAGTAATTTTTTGGACGGATCTGTCCATAGTACCAATTCCTTTCTCTGGATAGAAAATTAGGATTTAAAACGTAATACGTATTGGCAGGTCTGGATCTAAGTCGCGTTGACGCGAATGAAACTCACGGTATGTATTTGCATATATAAGGGATGCAAATAAATGACGATTAAGTCACTCGTTTCTTATTGGATAAGACCTGCAAAGGTTGTTGATGTCATAGTCATAATGTTTTCTCCTTTACAGTTAATAGATTAAATGAATTGGGTGTGTTTATTGAACGAGCGCATGGTATTGAAATCGGTAACGTAAAGCAATATTTAATTTACTTTTTTCAAAATAAGCAATGATGAACAGTTTCTTGTGTTCTCGCTTACAGCGCAAGCTAATTAATATGGTATTACGTTTTCACTTTCTCACAGTTCGCGAACACTTTCCTACAGCTGAATACACGAATATTACAGGTTGTATCGGTATTATCGTTGTTATTGAAGCAAGTAATAGGACATAACAATGTTAAATAAATTTTCTCTTTTAATTGCGCTGGCATGCATCGGTGCAAGTCAGGCGAGTGAATTGAGTGACCGTAATGTCGTCACTCGTTCATTGACGGTACAAGACAGTGAATTACAAGTTGTTGGTGCTTTGGGTTACGGTAAAAACGGTGATGAAGACGGTATTGAGGTTGGTTTTGATGCGCGGTATGGCTTAAATGATGATTGGACAATCGGCTTAGGGCATACTCGTTATCGATTTTTAGACCGAGGAGATAGTGACTTAGGCCTTGAACTGACTCTGGGCGCAGGTTTAAAAGGCATGTACGAAAAATTAGGGCAAAGCAATGTTGATGTGCTGGGCTACGGTGCTGATATTATGGGTAAATATGTCTACTCTCAAGATACTGCCTTACTATTTGGTGCGCAATATGTGTTTTGGAATGTACAACATACCGATAAAAACGCGGATGAATATCGGTTTAACCTAGGAGTGCAGCATCAAGTGCTTGAGGATGTAGTAGTGAGTGCTGACTATACACTCAGGAGTTTAAATGATATGACTCAGTCAACCGCACATGAAGCCTCTGTGTCAATGAATTATGCACTTTCCAGAAGCTTAGATGCTGGAGTGTACTTGAAATACTCGAGCTTTAACCCGCAAGAGAATGGCTTTACGGCTGACAGTGCCAACAAACAAGGAGTTGGTGCCTATGTGAGCTACCGTTTCTAGTGTGACTTAGTTGGTTTTATTCATTTAGTACTTGATGATACAGCGTTTCAATAAAGGCTAAAAAAGCACTAACTTTCGGTAACTTTGCTCGATTACGAGGGTATAGTGCATAAACATCAACTTTTGGCATTCCCCACTTGGGCAGGATCTGAATTAAGCTACCTGCCTTTACTTCTTTTGCACACATATATTCAGGCAGTACAGCAACGCCTAAGCCATCTATTATGGATTGTTTAAGCAACGCAAAATCGTCAACGAGTAAACGCGGCTTGTTAGCCAAGGTGATTGACTGGCCATCTTCTGAGTTCAAGTTTAACTTTGTGCCGTTACTCGCGGGGTTCATAATCAGCAGTTGATGCTCAATGAGTTGATCAGCAGAGGTGGGGTTACCGTACTGTGTTAGGTAACGTGGGCTAGCAAATAGTTTACGTGAAACACTGCCCAATTTTTTCGCAATTAACAGTGAATCTTCTAAGTGACCAATGCGTATTACAACGTCGAACCCTTCTTCAATGAAATCGACTCGTCGATTGACTAAATTGAGCTGCACGTTGATTTCAGGGTATTTATGCATAAACTTGCCAAGTGCTGGGCGCAACACTTGTTGGCCCATCGCGACCGATGTGCCAATCTTTAACTGGCCTTTATAACGATGTAACTGTTCACTGACTGAGCTATTCGCTAAATCAATCTCTTCATGTATGCGCTTGCAATGTATAAGATAATGTTTACCTGCTTCTGTTAAGTGCTGTGACCGGGTAGAACGCTCCAGCAAAGTAATATCTAACTGCTTTTCTAAGCGAGATACTTTTCTGCTGACATTTGCTTTGGGGATCCCCAACCGTTCTGCTGCTAATGTGAAACTACCAGCTTCTACTACAGCTAAAAAAACCATCATGTCATTTAAATCATATTGCATAAGTCAGCATCTAATTGTTGTTGATTATGAGAATATCATATCAATTAACGTGCATTTATCAATCTAATTAGACAGCGTACTATTACCACATCAACCAGATAAAATGACTTTACGAAGGGGAAATAGATGCAAGTATTAACAAGAGAATCATTACCACTGGGTGGTTTTGCGGGTTTAACAGAGCATCGTTTAGTGACAGATAGCCGCGTGTTTGCTGGTAGAAAAAGTCCAAATACATTTGAGGGCATTGGTAATTTTGTTTACCTTGCTGACGCACAGTTTAACCCAATGGGTGAAACGCATATGCATCCACATAAAGAAATTGACGTGATCACCATTATGATGGATGGGCGGATTAGTCATGAAGGGTCGTTAGAGCATGGGCAAAGCCTCATTGCAGGAGAAGCGCAGGTACAACGAGCTGGGGGGGAAGGGTTTGAGCATAACGAGGTAAATCCTGATATAACAAAAAATAGATTGCTACAACTGTGGGTTTTACCTGATGAGTTAGGCGAACCAGCGGGGTTTAAGCATTACACAGTGCAACAGGGGGTCACGCGCATCTATGGTGGTAGCAAAAAGCAAACTGACAGTTTTTATAGTAAAACTACCATAGATATTGTGCGTTTAAGAGCCGGTGAAGTATTCACTTCGAACAACGATGTATTGGTTTACGTCAGTAAAGGCAATGCGCGATTAATGGATGACAATGCGTATTACGATGCATCAGAAGGGAGCGTGGTGCGCGCTGAAGGTCTTCATATTGAGGCGAAAAATGACGTAGAAGTAGTTGTTGTGACAGTGACAGCTCCTTAGGTAGCCTGTTTTAATCTATTAATTTATCAGGAGCAAAGCCATGACACATATCAACCCACACCTGATTGCTTTGATTAACTACATTGTATTAGTGCCATTGGTTTACTTTATTCCAACCTGGGTAACGCCTTACTTGCCTAACAATCACTTACTGCAAGTCTGTATTGTTGTTGCGTTAATAGTCCCTATTATGTCTTATGTTGTGATGCCTTTGGTCGTATATTGCTTTGGAAAAAAGGCATCAATGTTAGAGAAACACTGATTGTGTCTCTCCTGTGAGTTTTCAAATAGAGGTAAGCGGACCCCGTTTTTTATAACTGCTTATCAAGCCAGTTAGTGATAAGAGGCACTAGGTTATTGTCTTTATCGAGTAATGGGTAGCCATGCTCAGCTCCTTTATAGCTGACAAACTTGCTATTTATATGCTCTGCATTTTTAAACAATGTTTGTGCGCTGTTATAGGTTCTACCATCTTGTTCCGCGGCAATAATCAGCGTAGGTATGCTGGCCAAATCATTTTTATAATGGGCGATATTGGTGTCACTTTGTGCGGATGAAAAAAACGTGATGGCCGAAATAGACTGGCTTTGGGCTAAAGTAATTGCTTGAGCACCACCACAGCTGGCACCGATAACGGCGATATTGCTATTAGGGCCACTTTTCTCTTTCAGAAAAGTGTATGCAAGCATGACATCATTGGGCCAACTTTTAGATAGTTTTAACCAAGCCGAACGCCGAGTGTCATCTGGTTGCGATCTTACTTTTTCAATATCATATTGATGATTTACGCTTTCTCCAAATCCTCTAAAATCTAAACTTAATGCGTGAATACCTAATTGTGCCAATTGTTCACCTATCTTGGTATACATACTTCGATTGTAATTACATTGATGAAGCATTAAGACGGCACGGTCGCTGGCAATGTTAGGTTTGAAATAGTCTGTTTTTAGAGAAAATTTGTCGGAGGTGATTAATACATTCTCTGTAGCGTGTGCCACAGTAGAAAAGCTCGCAAGGAATATGAGTATGCTGAGTACTTTATAATTTTTTTTCATAATCGTTCTTTTAATTTAAGTGTTGTTCCAACTTAACGATAGCTTATTTTTTTTTCAGTGATTTTCGTTCAGTGAGACAATAAACGCGTTAAGGTGAATTATTAGGTGATTCTAATTGCGGCACCTCAACAAGAGACCTTTGGCTATGAGTATGTGTTTGGTTGTTGGGGCAGATCATTATGAGGAGCGGAGATCGTATTTGTTGTAAAAGTAATATTGATATGATGCTCGTTACTTTTTCGGAGGATAAATTTATCATTTTGATTTTTATGGTTATATTTTTAATTTTTCTTTTTGTTTTCTATTTTTCGCAAATAATAAAAAGTGGTTAAGATTTAGGTAAACCGTAAATGTACAATGACAGCATGTTTTAGGAAAAGGTATCATAACAATGAAAAATAGACTTTTACTTACGCTTTTAAGTACCCTGTGTTTAAGCGCTTGCTCTCAAAATATCACGCGTATAGAGAATGAATTGTTCCCGGTAACAGAGAAGAAATATCAAAATATTTATCCTGGTACATATCAAGGCCGCGGCCCTCATCATGCTTATGATGATGTTGACTTTTTATTACCAACAGAGAAAAAAACAGTTGAACCGGGCATGATCAGTTTTGCGCATTCTGGTATTGATAAAACGTTTGGGTTTGATTATGAAAAGCTACTCTCTCCGACGGCGGAAATAAATAGCCGCAATGCAGGTCATATTACCTGGCTTGGGCATGCAAGCTTTTTGATACAGAAAACCAATGGCGATGCATTCGTTACCGACCCTGTTTTTGGTGAGTTTGATAGATATGGTTGGGTTGGCAGTAAAGTTATTGATGACTTAAACCGCTTGGGCGATGCACCTATAAAAGCAGACCAACTAGATTTTGTTACGGCAATCATGGTTTCTCACAATCATTATGATCATCTTAATAGTGAAACTTTGAATCGTTTTAATGGCAATACGGCTTTGTACTTACCACTGGATACCGCTGATGATGTCAACTATCAGCAAGGCCCCATTACTGAAATGGGATGGTATACACAAACCAAACATAGCAATACCGACCTCCACTTTTTGCCTGCGAATCATACGTCTAGTCATGGCGCGTTTGATACAGATGAAAGTTTATGGGGAAGTTGGTTAATGAACGACGGTAAACACACAGTCTACTTTGCTGGGGATACGGGATATAGCCCCATTTTTAAAGACATACAGCAGCAAGTTGGCGATATAGATGTGTGCCTAATGCCTATTGTTGCATACCCTCGGGGAGCAAGAAAAATGCATATGTCACCAGAAGATGCGGTGCAGGCAGCACTCGATTTAGGTTGTAAGGTGTTTATTCCATGGGGGTATGGTACTTGGGCGTTAGGGTTTGAACACGTCAATGAACCGTTACGCCGATTAGCAACAGCCGTACAAGACATGAAGCCTAACTTTACTGTAAAAACATTACTGGTTGGTGAAAGTGTAAATTATGCTGAGTTATTAAATATGGCTAATTAATATTTAGCCCAACGACCATAATTGTGCATCGCAAAATGTCGCATTAGAGACCATTGTATGAAAAATATAACGGTCTCTTTTACTGTTTCTTTCTTCGCTTCTTATATAATATGCATCTAAATTCAAAGGTATGGAAATATGATGGTATTTCGAGGGGGCTTTTTTTTAGCTGGAATGGTATTGAGTGGCTGTGTCAGTGTTACAGATACACAGCATCTGATAGCAGAGGATTGGCGCTATGCAACAGATCCGCATGGAAGTCGGGCTGTCTTTGAGGGGGGATTAGTGACAAATGGACAAGTTGATATTGGCTTTTTGCGCGTGCCAAGGCTCGACAAGGCGAATAATTCCTGGGTTGAGCTGATATATGATATTCCAACCCGTTCTCTAGGGGGCTACGAAAGCGTCACAGTGACTTATCAAAGTGATAGAGCTCTTATTATTAAATTGTCGCAAAAAGACTATGGTAGGCAGGGTGATAAAAGCTATGCGCATTATCAGGTTACCTTACCAAAGGCAGATAAAAAGACGACGCACACAGTCATGTTATCTGATTTTTCTCGCCCAGATTGGACACCAAAATGGTCAACGGGCAAAGGGATGATAAAGGCACATATCAATGCGCTTTATTTTGTACCCAGTTTAACAGATAAAGACGGTGGCAAGGCCCAGTTGAGCATATCTGCATTGACGCTCAACAAAAAATGAGCGCGTTTAACAGTGATTGCCCATACTCAATGCCTGATGTTTGATTATTATCTGATTCTATTGAGGGTTGTTAATGAGTGTCCTTTTGGCATGAGTAGATAACCGCTGACTATGATTTTGCTGTGATAATTGTCGCAGTCGTTTGACGGCAAAAAACGCAGTTATCATATTAGCTACAGCAATGGCTATAAACATACCGGTTAGTGAGAGGTAGTACAATCCAATTATAGCCAGAGGCAGTGTGAATAGAATTTTATGGCTAAGACTGAGTACATTTGCTTGGGTTGCGTGATTTATTGCGTTTAAATAAGACTGCGTTAGCATAACAAAGCCTGCGCCAATTAAGCTAATAGGTACAAACAGTAAAAATGCATCTAGATCTGCTTTTAACACGTTGCTCAAGTTTAGCGCGATGAAGATAGACTGAGCGTTAGCAAATAAAAGCAGTGCAATGGCGATTTGAATGATAAAAACTATCGCAAAGCTATTTATAATAAATGACTTTACTCGAGAATACTCATTGGCCCACCAGTTTGCTGCAAGAATGCCTGGCAGTGATGCCGTGAATACCATCGGCGTTAGCAAAGCGAGTGCTTCAATTCGAAATACAATGCTCAAAAGTGGTAGTTTTTCGTGCGCAATGCTTGCAACAAAATAGGTGAGTACACCAATACACACAGGCATATACAATTGCTGTAACGTTGCATTTAGCCCTGTGATTGATATTTGCCTGAACGTGTTACGCCATTTTATTTTCTGAATAACGATGTTATCGATACCGAGCATGCGAAACGTTATCAATAATGACACAAACGCAAAACAGGTATCAGAAATTAAATGGCCGTATCCCGCACCCATGATGCCGCTATTTGAAGATTGGGCACACGTACCATCACCAATTAAAATATAGCTTAATGCAAATTTACTGAGCATCCATAAAGTCAGTACTGTGCTCGCTGGTTTTATATGGCCCAAACTACGCAGTATGCCATTACATTGCCAAATGAGTACCAAGGGCAACCAAGAGACTAATCGTATATTGGTATATTCGGTAGCGAGCGAGGTGACCGCTAAGTCCACCGCGGATGTAGGAGAGGAAGTTGTCCCTAATACGGAATATATCAAAGGGGTCGTCATGTAAAGTAGTAGTGAAATGAAGAGTGTGAATAGGCCCACCACAGTTAAAGCTCTTATCACATTGACGTTTAACCCTCCCATCATGTTGTCATCAGAGTATGTTGATGTTTCTGATTTTACACGGCATATCCAATTGTTGGTTGCAATTGATAAAGCGATAGTGAAGCCGGTCATCGCGATTGTAATGGGTGCGCTGAAGCTTAATGCTGAAAGGTGCTCAGAGCACAGTTTCGCAATTAAAGTGATTTCAAATAAATCATATGCAACCAGTAAAAAAATAGCAGGAAAAATTGGCAAAGAACTATAAATAATAAGCTTTAAAACTGAAGTCTTTAACATCCATTGTTGTTTGCATAGTGGCATGTATATTTTATATTCCGTTAGTGAATAAGAAGAAGATAGTGCTTGGTAAACAATAGACCGTGCAATTGGCAAAAAAGTTCTTAGTGGAATGTGAGTTAGCATGAATATGTTTTTATCGTAAGATATTGCGACAATGGATTGAACCGAAGGGGTAGGAAATAGTCATCATCAAAGCACATACGTGAATTTGTAGCGATATGCCAATCGAGTTGATTATTTAAAATAAATCAGCTTGTGTGTCATTGAGTGAATCTAAGTATGTAGAAGTACTCAGTATACAAGAGCATTTCTGATGCTAAATTAAGGCGTCATATAGATCTCATGTGCAGTAAAATAATTCACCCTTCCAGTGTTACCCCTGACTGCCTGCGATATCTGGAGTGTGGTTTTCAGCTACATCGGTTTGGTGAAAATGAAGAGGTGTATAACCCTCCTCATTTTGACAATATGTGATACAGATTTAAATAGGGGTTGGTATTTGAGGTGTTTTACTCCTATTTAACACAATAAGTGCCCCTTGTATGATAAACAAATAAGCACCTGATACGGGCATGATATAGGCCGTGATTGTGCCTAAAAATATGAAGCTCCAGCCCAATTGAAGTGGCACTTTGAGGCCTTGCTTAATCATGGTTTGTAATACATGACCAAATGTTATCCAAAAAGCACCCGTTAATAAAAACCAGGTAATGGCCTCCCTTTTGAAGTTCATTTCCCCATTGGTGATAGTGGCGCTAAACCAACCACTGTCATGCATTTCTAATAGAGTCGGCCAGCCCAAAATCACCCCTATCATGGTGTGAAGTACACCTGTAAAAAATAAAGCATATCCTGAATATTTAGTTAAGTTCACGGTTAATCTCCTTGTTGTATAGCGGGTAAGAATTGTTGCGAAATTAATGCTGATAGCTTTAGGCACTGCGTTACATCGGGTTGCGGTTTTATGTGTAAGAGGCCTAAAAATTGGGCATAGGATATTGCAGCCAGATCTGTGGCTTGCTCAGAGTTTAGTCCTAACTCTTGATAACATGAGGCTAAAAATGCTTGGCGCTGCGTGTCGATTTTCTCTAAGTGTTTGATGATAAATGTTTCAGTGAGTGACCAAGCCCGAATATGTATTTCAGCCTCAATGTTATTACTTGCAATGACTTGGTCAAGTTTTTGTAACTTTTCTAAGGGCGAGCTTTGGGTGTTAGCTTGCGCGATAAAATTGACCGTGGCTTGCTCATACCAGTACTGCATTAATGCATGTACAAAGTCATCTCTATTTTTAAAATGGTGATAGAACGAGCCTTTGGTGACTTCAAAATTTTGGCATAAATTTGCAATTCTAAGGTGTTGCGGGCCAAGCGCGATGAGTTGTTCGAGTGCTTTTTCAAGCCATTGTATTTTGCTGAGCTGTTGGTTTTTTTTATTCATAATCGTTGTTCCTTGACCGCATTGTGAATAACCACTCGGGCAATTATCCAATGAAATGGCGTGATGAGTGCCATATATAATCGGCCTGTAGGCGTTTTAAGGTTGACTAATGTTGACACCGTTGCGTGTTGACCATTTGTAGTTACACTCATGTAAAACTGCATATGCTTATCTTCAGCAAAACTAACTATTTCTTGCTCATGTACAGAGATGACGGTCATAAACCCTGCGGCGTCACCCAGCTTTAAGTTTGTTTTCTCCATTTGTAATGAACTATCTATCGCCACCTTGAAGCCAAAGTACTTGACGACTTTGTTACGGATGTTCATCAATGTATCTACCCACTTAGGCATACGGGAAAATATATTAAGTTGCGCTTTCGCAGCGCTTATTGATGGTTGGCTAACAGGGGCGCTTAAGGCATCTCGAAAGCTATGTTTGCTGCGTTTTGATGCTAAAAAGTCATCTTTTGGTACGGGGACTGCTTTTACTTTCCACATAAACTATTCCTTCAACTACATACCATACCTTATGGTATGTATATGTTGTACTTTTATTATGCAGTTGTAAAGTGATTAATAGTTTTGATGTTATTAAACATGCCCACCAAGGTGGAGAAATAAAAGACAATGCGCTTAAAGCATTGGGTACAAGCCCACTATTTAAAGCAAAAGTTGAGCAAGTAAAAAAAGGTAAGGGGCGTTTTAAACGTAAAGCGAAACATCAAGGCCAAGAGCCTTATCTTATGGCAGTGTAGCGAGCTCTAAGATAAGGCTTTTCTAGAGTGATAGCTTGGTTTCATGGTAGGAGCTGAAGCTTTAATAGTGCAGTGGCCGTCTGGTTTTTGACCTTCGGATAAGCCGAGTATGTTACGGAGTTATTTAGCTGTAAGGCCATACTATTTAACACCATTATTTTTGAACAGCTGAGCGGCGAGTAAACCAGCTAACATGCCAAAAAAGTGGCTACTCCAACTTATGTTTGGCTGATAGCTGAGCAGTGAGAAAGCAAGTCCTCCGTAAATAAAAAAGACCACAATAGCGATGAAAATATTTTTAACGTTACGTTGAAGAAAAGCCAAGGCGAGTAAGTAACCCCATAACCCAAATATTATCAAACTGGCGCCTGCATGATGTGCCGCTGAGCCTAATAACCAAACACCGCTGCCAGCGACGAGCGTAATAAAAGCGAACACGAGAATATATTGTTTAAACCCATTTTGTAGAGCAAGAAACGATAACAAAGCCAGTGGGATCGCATTTGATGCTAAGTGTAGCCAGTTGTGATGTATCCAAGGTGCTAATGGAATCCCGATTAATCCCATTGTGGTACGAGGAATAATACCAAACTGCGAAATGATGCCATTTGTTACTGTGTTAAGTAGCTGAATAAGCAGCATGATTAAAAGTAGTACGGCGATGATCTTGATTGACTGTCTAAATGGCATTGAACGTTTCCGAATATCAAGTTTAAAGTGTTTTTAATATGACAATAATTACCGTAAAGGTGTGGATATCTTATGTGCATAATGCATTAATTACCCCATGTAATTGTAACAGCATATTCCCATTTTGGTTATGCATAAAGAATTAAGTTAAATTAAAATAACAGCTTACATAATTTATTTACGCCAAGTAATTTATTACACAAATAGGGATTTTTAGTGAGTAGCACTTGGTTATCTTGCCGGGGTATGTAGAATGGGAGCTTAAACTTTTACTAAAGCAGATCAGGTGACAATGAATGTCCGATTTTAAAGTTTGGAAACTGATTAGTCTGTTTTGTTTGTTTAGCTTAATGCTGGGTTGTGAATCGAAGGAAGAACGTACGCAACAAACAATCAAATACACACTACAAGAAGCTTCACGTGAGATTAATGCCTTAGGTGAAGCGCTTGAAAAAAAACAAATACGAAATGCGGTATTACTCAGTGAATATGGCAACGTACTCAGTCAGCAAAACCCACAATTTAGTGCCATTGCAGAACTTGTCGCGCAAGATGCAACGACGCAAGGCCCTTTGTATCAAAATTTACTCACCCGCTATCGTCAGCTGAAAGCACCAGAGCCAACGATGCACAGTGATGACATTATTACACAAGCGATGTTATTAAAAGAAGCCGCGACGCGAAGTCTATTTGCAGACGCATTAACCGACCCAATTAATGTATTGGCGGATATGTCAAATGGTACGCTGGCACGTGTAGGGGCTATTAGTAAAGCGGCTGAAGATGCCGCCAATGGCCAAGCCGGTGTCGGTAATCAACTAGTAGGAAATGCCAATTACGGGCAATGGGAAACCCAATCTAATGGCACCAATTTTTGGATGTGGTATGGCATGTATCGAATGTTTGGTGATCTCGTTGGAGGAGTGGAGTATGGGCGTTGGAGCAAACACAGGAAGTATAGTTATTACAACGATTATGGACGAAAACGCTATACCAGTTATAGTAACTATAAGCGTCAAACCGCGGTTGAACAGCGCACTCGCCAGTCTTATAAAAGCCAAGGGAAGCAGTTTACCAGCCCTTATGCCAAGACCAAAGCTGGCGCATCAGGATTGAGTCGTAGTAGCCATACCCCATCATCAGCAACGCGCAGTAGTTACTCGAGAAACAGTAGCTATGCTAAGTCAAATTCTGGCTCGGTGCGTAATAGCTCAAGTAGAACCTCGCGCGGTGTTAGCCGAGGAAAGTAACGAATTAGATAGCGGAGTTTATAAAAATGTACCAAATTAACGGATTAACGGCTTGGTCTCTTCAAGCGCTATTGATAGATATGATTGTTATCATAGCGTTGTTTGTGAGCCTTAAATATATCAAAGGGTGGGTCTCGAACCTCCATGCAAACGATGAAATAACTGAAAAAGACAACTTTGCATTTGGATTAAGTTTTGCGGGCGGGCTTGCTGGACTCGCAGTAGTCTTAACTGGCATTACCAGTGGTGCTTTTGCTGATTCATTATTAGAAGAAGCGACCCAGATGGCTGGTTATGGTGTGGTGGGAATCGTTTTAATTAAAATAGGTCACTTCTTTCAAGATAAAGTGGCATTGAAAAAAGTCGATTTACATGGCGAGATCCTCAAAGGCAATATTACCGCAGCCCTGATTGATTTTGGTCATGTGTTAAGTGTTGCGATTGTGATCCGCTCAGCATTAGTTTGGGTATTAACAGAAGGTTGGTATGGCTTACCTATTGTTGTCATTGCGTTTGTCATAGGTAATATTTGTATGCTGCTAGTGAGTCAATATCGCGTACAGTTATTTAAACGTACCAATCGCAATGGTGACTGTTTACAGCAAGCTATTTTAGATAACAATATTGCGGTTGGGATCCGCTACGCAGGGTTTTTGATTGGCAGTGCATTGGCGTTAACAGCGGCGACTGGGATTGCACCGTACGTGGCAGACACGATTACTTCAAGTTTGATTTATTGGAGCGTATCAGCACTGGGCAGTATAATCGCATTTATCGTGTTGCATTTAGTGATGATCAAAATAATTCTTGCAGGGAAAGACATTTCAGATGAAGTGAATCGTCAGAAAAATATTGGCGTAGCAACAATTTCAGCGGCAATTTCGTTTGCGATAGGTATCACTATGGCCACATTACTTGGCGTATAAACTTTGACAAGCGCATCTTCGCAAAACGCTGAAAACGTGACCAGTAACCTTAAGTTACTCGGTCACGATATCTTACTAATTAGTGTCATGGCGATTCTTGCTGGCTGTGGCCTAATTTATGAATATTTATTATCTCACTATGCAGGGCGTGTTTTAGGATCTGTAGAAAGCGCGATTTATGCCATGATTGGAACAATGATTGTTGCCATGGGGATAGGTGCATTTTTAGCACGTTGGTTTAAAGATCCGTTTACTGCATTTGCATGGCTTGAAAGCTTAATTGCGCTGCTAGGCATGAGTAGTATTTTGATTATTGCCAGTGTTATTGCGTTAACTTATACCCTCCCACATACGTTTTCCAGCTTATATAACCTGCCTGCTGATGCGGTAATTGATGGCAGAGTATTTGAATCACTGCAAAATGTCGCGCGTTTTTTACCGTATATTTTTGGGCTGATGCTCGGCATTTTTATTGGTATGGAGATCCCTCTAATCGCACGTATTCGCCAGCACGTTTATGGGCGATTTTTAGAAAATAACGCAGGCACTATCTATGGTGCTGACTATATTGGCGCGGGTATTGGCGCAGCGATATGGGTGATGATCATGTTGGCGTTGCCGATAATGCAAGCCGCAGCGTGGACTGCATTATTTAACGTGATTGCGGGGCTGATGTTTTTGTGGCGTTATCACCAACATGTGCGTTTCGCTAAGCTGTTATTGCTCTGTCATGTGTTGCTGCTTGGACTGTTTTTGATATTGCTAAGCTATGGTTCTGTGTGGATGAAGGACTTAAGTAATGTATTGTATAAAGACAAGGTAATTTATTCTGAGTCGACTAAGTACCAGCATGTTGTGGTGACTGAGAGGTTGAGCCGCACGCAAGCAATGCCTATTAATGATCTATTCTTAAACGGGCGTCTACAATTTTCCAGTGCCGATGAGCAGATATACCATACGATGTTGGTATACCCTGCGATGTTAGCGGCTAATCGTCACGACCGAGTGTTAATCATCGGTGGCGGTGATGGATTAGCACTGCGCGACGTACTCAAATGGCCGGTTAAAGAAGCGACACTTATTGATTTAGATGGTCAATTACTGTCGCTATTTGGTTTAAAAGGTCAGCCTTTTTCAGCGTTACCGGAGATAACGACTAAGCTATCGGCGTTAAATCACAATGCGTTGAATGATCCTCGCGCCAAAGTCATTGTCACCGATGCCTTTTTAGAAGTAGAGAAAATGCTCGATGATGGGCTGTTATTTGACAGTATAATTATTGATCTGCCAGATCCGAATCACCCAGATTTAAACAAGCTGTATAGTGATTACTTTTACAATCATGTTAGACAGTTATTGGCACCGGATGGTGCATTGTCGATTCAGTCTACTTCTCCATATCATGCAAAGAATGCGTTTATCAGTATTGCTAAAACGGTAAAGCATGCTGGGTTTGCGCATGTTGAGCAATATCAGCAGAATATTCCTTCATTTGGTCAATGGGGTTGGACAATCGCAACTCGAACAGGTCAAAGTGCCAGTGAAAGAATCAAAGCCGTTAACGATTTTCCTGTACCAAGCAATTGGGTTAATCAAGAATATTTACAAGCTGCATTTGCTTTTCCAAATAAATTTTTTGATGGAAATAAAAGTATAGAAGTCAATAGACTGGGTTCTGGTGTGTTGTACGATTATTATCGTCAGGCATGGCAAACAGAAGCCGAGTTGTATAAAAATTGAAATGGAAGGTTGACATAATATGTCAGCTATGCAAATCTTAACTCAGACATAATATGTCATAGTGAATAAGGTATATAAGATGGAATTAAATGAATTATCAATCAAACTTGCATCATTTGAAACTGAAGGTGCAAATTTTGAGTCATTCTTAATTGCGAACGAAGGCGAGCAAGAAGTATTGCAAGTTATTGTAGATGGCAATGATGAGTTACCTATTTTTGTCACTCAAACAGAAGAGCAGCTACTTTGCATCAGTTACTTATTTAATGAAGCAGAAGTTAAAACTGAACTGCGTCATGAATTGAATGAAGCCTTATTAAAGCTGAATGTACCAATTCCTTTGAGCGCATTCGCCAAAATTGATGATCAGTATGCAATATTTGGTGCTTTAGCGGTGAGTTCATCTTTTGATGAAGTGACGCATGAGCTAGTAACATTAGCTGACAATGCAATCGATGCTTTAGACGCTGTGACCGCTTATTTAAACGAATAATAGTGGAGTAAGTTATGAGTATTTTAAAGAAGTTATTTACCGCTGTACGTGGTGGTGCCAGAGAAGTTGGTGAGTCGATTGTGGATGCGAATGGCATTCGTATATTTGAGCAAGAGATAGCGGATGCACAGAATGCGCTACATAAAGCCAAGAAAAGCTTAACGGAAGTGATGGCAAAAGAAATGCAAACGAAGCGTAAAATTAGCGCTTTAGATGACAGTATTGCCGAGCATGAAGAATACGCAGGCCAAGCGTTAGCGAAAGGCAATGAAGCATTAGCAATGGAAATTGCTGAAAAAATTGGTGATTTTGAAACAGAGAAATCTGAACATGATCAAGTACTAGCAGGCTTTAGTAACCATATTGTGGTTTTAAAGCAACAAGTTAAAGATGCTGAAAAATCAATCAAAGAGAATCAACGTCAATTAACGATGGTTAAAACGACCGAAAGTGTTCAGCAAGCAACAATGGCTGTAAATAGCACATTGAATACTAATGAGTCATCGATGACCAACGCGCGTCAATCGTTAGAGCGTATTAAGCAGCGTCAGCAAGATAGACAAGATCAACTCGGTGCAGCGAAGCAACTAGAAGCATCTGCTAATGGTGATGATCTAAAAGCGAAGCTTGCTGAAGCGGGTATTGGTGAGCAAAATCAAAAGAGTAATGATATTCTTGCGCGTATAAAAGCAAAACAAAACGGATAATTTGTTTTACTCTGATAAAGGAGGCTGTGCCTCCTTTTTTGGTTTGGTATTATTGTAAATAAGGCTTCTTATGTTTGGTTTTTTTAAATCTAAAAAAGCGCCAGAGCGCCAACTCTCTCATCCCAGTCAGTTAGCCGTTGGTGATATGCTGACACTGATTGATTCATTTGCGTACCCGGGTTGGCTTAAAGGTCAAACGCTTAAAGTAACCGATGTACAAACTTATCAATATCAGCATAACGCAGAGTACGAGTTTGTACTGGAAAGTGAATCTGGCAAAGTGGCTTTCCTGCAAATTGAACGCAATGATGGCGAAGAGTTTGCTAACTTTTCGGTCAAAATTCAGCGAGAAGACGTGGATGTTATTTTTACTTTGGATGAATTTGCACGTATTTTCGATGAAGAGCAGTTAAGCGAGATCACGACTGTTGCGCAACCCGATGCTTATGCACATTTCTTAGCAGATAAATATAAGCAAAGTGAAACGCCTTATGTGTGTTATTTCCATGAACAAGACTACAGAAATCAAACTTTACCGCGCTATCAAGATGAATCTGGCGAGCCATGTGAAGTGATAAGCTTGATCTCAAGTGACGAAAGTCACAGTATTAATATTGAGATTTGGGAAGGGGGAGAAACAGAAGTGTCTTTGACACTGAGACGCCCTGTAAGTGATGTAATTGACTTGTTCCCAGGGTCAAGGTCGTGACAGATAAGCAAGCCAAGTGGCAACGACAAGAACAAGCCGTTCGAGCCACGCAGATGGCATTTGATTTGACCAGCGATGTGCAAAAAAGCATTAAAAAGCAAGCCATTGATGAAGAGTTAACCCCATCAGATATGATCCGAAAGATTTTACAATTAGATGTAAAATCTAAAAAAACGCGGCAAAGACTGTCATTTAATCTGAATGATGATGAAATTGCAGAGCTGGCAATACGTTTTGGGGTTGCGACAGATGATAAAAGAGCGGTAAAGCAGCAAGTTGCCGATATTCTGATCCAGAAATTTTCAAAAGGTGAGTAGCAGCCTAGGCGCTTATCAATTTGGTATGGGGGTTTTGTATTACCGCTGTTTCTGCACCGTCAAAAGCTGGGCTCCGTTGAAAGTGATTTCCAATTAACTTTGCGTAGCCCAATTTTAGCCCTTTATATTGGCGGTGAGTCTAGGGGCTGTTCTATTTTTGTTCTCTTTGAGCGGTCAGTAATATTGAATATAATAAATTGGCACCCAGTGTACCAGCTGGAATTGTGACATACACACCTGCAACGGCGTTGCAATTCAATATTTTTTCGTCGCCACTCGTGCCAACATATATTGTTCCAGAGGCTTCAACATAGCGCCTTTCTATATATACTTGAGCACAGTGATCAGGTATACATACGCCCGCATACGTCGCAAATAAACTTGCGCAGCATAAAGAGAGTAAATAGTTAGATAACGTCATTTTTTCAGTGAAACTCCAGTGTATGTGTATTTTTCACAAGGTATTTATATTCAATTAGGTTTACTCTAAGGTTGTCATGCAATTGTACCTTTAAAAGATTGGGTATGGAGCGTTCGAGTCCCCCACCAATACCCCATATGATATGATGTTACAGCTGTTTATTCATTGACTAAGACCCGCACGAAAAGGACTATTATGGAAAAAACACGTATTAAGCTACTGCGTTATAATGATATTGCAGTTAGTACAGTCTTTGACAAAGAAGCGGCGTTATTGGCCCAATTGCAAACTAACACGTTAGATCAAAGCTTAATTTTATGGCGAACTAAAGTACCAACATTGGTTTTACCTGCGGGTAACAAATGGCCCATGAGTTCCTCACTGGAAAGTGCGTTATCTGAAATAGGGTGGCAATTATTTACTCGAAAAACAGGTGGTGCACCGGTTCCACAAACCGACCGTGTTATTAACGTATCTCATTTATATCATTGGCCAACCTCAAAACCTTATTCAATTGTTTTGGCATACCAATATTTATGTCGGGCTTTAACTGGCTTTTTGGCATCGTTTGGTATCACCTGTGATGTCCATGCCACGCCTGGGTCATACTGTGACGGCGACTATAATCTAAATATTGCAGGTAAAAAAATAATAGGCACAGCACAGCGTGTTGTCGTAACAAAAGGCGGAGGGCGAATTGTATTGGCGCAAGCATGTATTTTAATAGATGCATTAATGGAAGAGTTGGTTAAACCGGTTAACCTTTGTTATACCCATTGTGGTTATCAAGAATTAATCAAAGCAGATGTACATACCTCTTTATTTGAGCATATAGACGAACGTTTAAATGTCGATATGTTGTTTTCAAAGCTTCAACAAGCCTTTATCGATAGCCAGTTGTATTCCAGTTTTGAATAGTGTGTAATTTATTCAATATAGAATGATTACCTTTACTTTTATTTTACCTGCTTTACTCTCATCTGAGTGCTGTCACTTTTTATTGTGAGCAGCGAGGGATTTTGAGTTTGTATAATCGCGTTCTAGGATGAGTATGATTTTGCAGTATAGAAAGCCGATAAGTCGTTATGGGACACAGATCATAGTAGCTGTCGTGCTATCATTTTTATGTGTCAGCTATAGCTTTGCTGCCGTGAAGATTGCCGTTGTCGGTAAAACTAAAAATGACAGTTTTTATGAGCAGTCTTATCGGGGCTGTGTACAATTTGCACAGCAACATAGAGATATTGAGTGCATATACGATGGTGCCGATGATTATCAAGATGTGCGCACGCAAGTATTAATCGTCGATGATTTGGTGAAAAAAGGCATTGATGGATTACTCATATCTACCACAGATTCCAAATTTTTGGTTGAAGGTGCATTAAAAGCGGCAAAGCGACAGGGTATTCCAGTTATTACTTTTGACTCAGACTTATTGTCCGAACATCAAAGCTATAGACTGGCCTATGTCGGTACAAATAACTTTGATTTTGGTAAGGCACTGGGAGAGGTTGCAAAAAAATATCGCACCAATGAATCACAGGTGTTTTGTATTCAATCTGGTCACCAAACGACGCCTAATTTGAACGAGCGTATTGACGGTGTACGTCATTCTTTGAATAGTGGTGCGCGTGTACCGCTTGATAAAGGCAATACTTGGAAAGAGTATGAACGATGTCCTTTTTATACGATGGGTCGAAGAGAAGATGCCCTCAATCAGCTGCTTGCTATGGTCAGAGCCGCTAACCCGCCTATATTTATCGCTGTAGCAGGATTTGCACAGTTTAATCCTCGCTATATTGAAATGCTGCGACCTTATCAAGATAAAATTAAAAATAGACAGGCAGTGATCATCTCAGCGGATACCGAACAAGTGCAATTGAATGCGTTAAGGCAAGGGTTGGCCACAGAAAATGTGGGTCAAAACCCATTTCAAATGGGCGTAATGGGTGCGCAGCTATTGTATGATGTGATTATTAACAAAAAAATGCCCGATAAAGACAGCTATTTTTTAGACTTTCACTATTGTCAGCAAGCTAACACACAGACGTGTACGGTCAATCATTAGTTGTTTGCTCATTTTCAGTTAACGATATATTTTGGATCGCTCGATGACTTCAATGTCATAACCATCAGGGTCGGTGATAAAAAAGAAGGTGGCAATTAAGGTAGAGTGATTGAAAAATTGTTTTATTTCTTTAGGCTGGTAACCAAGCTCAATGGCGAGTTGGTGCAGCGAATTAAGATCTGGCGTCGTGAAAGCGAGGTGACCATAGCCATTACCTAATTCATACTGGTTTTTTTGTGCATGGTTATGTGTTAATTCGAGTTCAAAATCACTGTCTTCATTACCTAAATAAATCAGTGTAAAGTCATCAAATGTCAAACGACGCTTTTCATGCAAGTTAAATAATGCGTGATAAAATTTAATAGATTGTTCAGCGTTGGTTACCCTAACCATCGTATGGATCATTTTAGCCATGTTGTTCCCGGAGTAAATATGTGTGAATTATATGCCTCGCAACCACAGTTGCTATACGACACAACCAAGCGCTCAATTCGAATTCAAGGTGTTGTTACGAGCTTAGCGCTTGAAAATCAAATGTGGCATTTACTAGAGCAAATTGCACAACAAGAGCAGAGCTCAGTTGCAGAGTTTATTTCCGTCTTATATCAAGAGATTATAGAGCGTCACGGTGAAGTAAAAAACTTAGCATCAATGCTGCGCGTTACTTGCTTAACGTATGTGCTCAATGATAACGGACGTAGCTCAAGTTGAGGTAGTAACTGAGTACTACGTTTTAACTCATGTCTATTTTAATCGTTAAGGCAGGTAGTATGGAAAAAATTGAAGTTAATACTTACTTATTAAATAAGCCATTTACCACAGTGAGTCAGCCATTTGGTGAAGGCGTTGATGTGTATAAAGTAAAAGATAAAATGTTTGCCACCTTAGCCCGAGGTAAAATGGGCAAGGCAGACAGCGATTATTGGTGGATGAATTTAAAGTGTGACCCTGATGAAGCTGCAATACTGCGAGATATCTTTGATGCAGTGATCCCTGGTTACCATATGAATAAACGCCTTTGGAACACCATTATTCTCGATGGCTCAATTCCGCAAGGAGAAATTGAGCGGATGATAGATAATTCATTTTTGCTGGTGGTAGGTAAAATGACGAAAGCTGCGCAAAAGGCAATTCTTCAAAGGTAGATTCCGTGGCCAGTTCGGTCCATTTATCAGTGATTCTAACAGGGCTATATGAATAAATTTTGATTTGATATATTGGATACAATATTTAGTATGAAATTGAACTGTTTTTCGTTACATTGAAGACTGTATTAACTTGTCTATTAATTAAGGAAAAATGATGACTACAGGTAAATTAGGATTGTTTATTGCTACATGGATGACGCTGTGTGTTGGCTGTCAGAGTGTGCAACAAAGTAATTCAGAAAAGGTGGATAGATTAACAGTAGGTGTAGTTCAAAAGGAGATAAAAAATGGTATGCCATCAACGGATGTGGTTGCTGCACTTGGTAGCCCAAATATAGTTAAAACAGCACCAAGCGGAAATGAAGTGTGGGTATATGATAAGTTTTCAAAAGAACAAGTTTATCAGACCTCAGGAGGAACTCTAGGGTACTTTTCTGGCAACGGAGGAGGGATTGTTTCTGCCGAACAAGGCAGTAGTCAGGTTAGTTCGAATACGTTAACGGTCATCATCAAATTTGATCAGCTAAGTAATGTGAGTTCAATTGCTTATCACCGCAGTAAATTTTAATTAACAGGTAAGAGCTAATGAATTTACTGAAGTATTTTAGCGTATTGTTATGCGTGATAAGTGTACTTGGATGTGCATCAAAACAACAGCAAATGTCGACTTTAGAAGTGCGCAGTATGCAAACGAAAGAATACGATAGTACGACTCAATTGGTGGTGTTTAAAGCGTTGATAAATGCATTGTTAGATAGAGGGTTTACTCTGACATCTTCTGACTCTGATGCTGGTGTGGTGTTAGCAAATAGTACGACGACACAAACGAATGGCACAGAAGTACTCACAAAAGCAGTTGCCACGTATTTTACTCTGGGCCTTAATTGGGTATTTGGTGACAATAATCTGGATGATACGATTTCAATCGATATTTCTGCCAATGTAACCCAATTGAAAGGCATAACTCGAGTTCGGATCAACGCCATTGCCAAGCGGTTAAATAGCAGTGGTGAAGTCGTCGAGTCAGATATGATTGTTGAACCACAATATTACAATTCAATTTTTGAACAAATTGAAAAGTCGGTCTTTTTAGAACAAAATCTCGATTAAATCGACAATTAGGCTGTTCATAAGAACTGAAATAGGTGATATTCAGTTCTTATTTTATCGATATAATACCAATCTGCTTATAA
>NZ_JAGJEE010000050.1:0-20058 GCF_018100885.1 Pseudoalteromonas sp. MMG013
TTGAAACATTCAAGTTCAGCATCTACTCGTCTCGCACAAGCTCAACACTCATTCGTTTCACACAAGTTCTGCACTTTTTCGTCGCCCTGACGTAGGTCAGGGTCCATGTGTATATTGGAACTGATGCGTGGATCCTGAACCAAGTTCAGGAAGACGACGTGGGGGAACTAGGCTTAGGGAGGCTTTTTATTGATGAGACATTCAAGTTTAGCATCTACTCGTCTCGCACAAGTTAGACATTCATTCGTCTCTCTGAAGTTCAACACTCATTCGTCGCCCTGACGTAGGTCAGGGTCCATGCGTATATTGGAACTGATGTGTGTGGATCCTGAATCAAGTTCAGGAAGACGAAGTGGGGGAACTAGGCCTAGGGAGGCTCTTTACTGTTGAAACATTCAAGCTCGACACTCATTCGTCTCACACAAGCTCAACACTTCTTCGTCGCCCTGACGTAGGTCAGGGTCCATGCGTATATTGGAGTAGATGTGTGGATCCTGAACCAAGTTCAGGAAGACGACGTGGGTGATCTAGGCTTAGGCATGCCCTTTATTGATGAGACATTCAAGCTCGATACTCTTATCGTTTCACACAAGCTCAACACTTCTTCGTCGTACACAAGTTCACACTCATTTGTCGCACACAAGCTCAACACTTCTTCGTCGCCCTGACGTAGGTCAGGGTCCATGCGTATATTGGAACTGATATGTGTGGATCCTGAACCAAGTTCAGGAAGACGTAGCGGTCAATATATGTTCAATGAGGCTGTGACACTGAGCGTGATCGAGCGCGATATCTCAAAATAGTAATTGAGTGCTAAAAATTATAGCTGATGTTCGCTGACGTAATACTATAGTCTTTGCTATTGAAATAGCGAACATTAGCTGCCCATTGACTGTTGAAGTTGTATCCGAACTCAGCAGATAAAATTAGATTTGTTTCGCTTCCTTCATTTTTTACACGTTTAATATTAACGCTTGAATCTGACTCTGCACCAATACCTGCTTCTAGATAGAATTGATCGATGTATTTTCGATAGTGCACTTTAAACGTCAACAAATCGACTGAATCGCTTTCTGAAAATGGTTCGTCATACACTACGTTAACAGTACCATCTTCAGTAATGTGGGTATAACGTTCATGGCCGTCTACGTCTAATGATATTTTACTAAGGTAACCGTGGATATTTAAATATGATGTATCACTTAATGTGATCATTTTACCGATGCCAAGCTCAATGAAATCTACATCTATATCAAAATCGCTGCCGCCAGAGATTGATTGTTGATTGTGTTCTAATGCAAAGAAGCCGTGCATATCGGTTGTGAGCTGTCGGTATACGCCAGTTAGATAAAAAGCGGGGAAAGCACTTTTAACTGAGAGCTGTGGGCCTTTTACTTTTAGGTCGCCTAGATCAGATATATTGAGTTGTGAGTAACCAACTTCCAATGAAGTAGAGGGGGTGCTGTGAGCATGCGTTGCTGCAACTAAGCAACAGAAACTTATTATTAACCTTTTCAAAAATACAGACCTTTATAACATTTAGCCGCCAATAATACCGAAGCCGATAGATGCTGTAAATATTGACATAGCCAGCTGAAAAGTCGCAACACCTTTTGGCTGGTTTATAGCGCAAAATTGTTGCCAGTTATTTTCATAGCCGCCCTGAAAGCGTTCACTAATTTAACAAAAGCGGAATTTTAAATTGGCAATAAATTATGATGTATTTTGCAATATACGAACGAAAGTGCATTGCAAAATGGTGCGGTCCTAAATTTAGGCGCACTATTTTCTCACCATAAACATCGCGTTATTTAATTATGTTAATTTTTGTATTTATATAATTTATTGATTTTAATTGTTTTATTTGTGTGTGGGCCAAACCGTAAAGTGAATACTGATTGTATGCTGTGAAAATGACATTGCTCTGATCACTGGCATGAATATTTAACTGTTGTGTATTACCAAACACCGAAACAGCTTTATGTTCCTGCTTTTAACTAAGCGTTGTTGGAACACCTGTATTTATTGGCAAAGCAGAGTGATAACGCTGAGCTTATTGAGTAATTTTATTAGGTTGGAGAGCAAACATGATTTTGAAATATATGTTTATTGCTACAAGTGTATTTTTAGCTGCATGTGGCGGTGGTTCCCAAAGCGATAGCAGCACACCAGCAGTAACAACCCCCAGTTCTGGTCAAGATACACCACCACCCGTTGTAGAACCTGAGCCGGTAACTGAACCAGTGCCAGAGCCTAGCATATTGAGCCTCGAAAACGTGACCGTTCCTGCGCAGTTCGATTGGTCTATGTATAAAGATGACGAAGTGAAGATTAAAACCGTCAGCACAACAATGCGGCCCGATGGTGCACTTGCTGGTATTGGCGGCAAGCACTTTATGAAAATTGTGGCGCTTGATGCAAACCGTAATGAAGTTGAAAACCCATTGCAAAAAAGCTTAACAGATAGAACCGGAGAAACACGCACCAAATTAAAACTCCCAAGTGAATGGTATGGGGTAAAGGTAGAAGTTACCGTAGGTAATGAAGTGTGTAGCAAAGTGTTTAGCAAAGACGAAATTGTCGGTGAAATAGAAGTGCCGTGTGATATTGAAATTCCAGCTGGCGATGGAGAATAATTATGAAGATGAAATACAACCTCAGTCTCGGCATAGCGCTTATTTGTCAAACGCCTTACGTATTTGCCACAGCAACTGAAGTGAACACAATTGATAATCAAGATGGTACGTTCACTTACACCCAGAAAATTAATAAAGACAGTACATCACCTCATTATGTTGCACCAAGTGGGTACGGTTTTAATTATTATTCACACTCAGGGCAAGACTATGGTTGGCAGCACAGTTTCAGTGAAGCATCAAATCCTTTGGTTAAAATACAGAGTGCAACCTTATTGATAAGAGGTTTCGATATTGACTCTGAAGCTTTTCATGGCACCAGCGGTGAATATGACGGTATTAGTGTTGATGGTAATGACTTAAATCCAGGCTTATTGCAAGGGACTAACGGAACATGGTCAGAAACGCCATTTGATGTACCAACATCCTATATTTTGGATGATGGCTTAATGGATGTGTTTTTAGACATTGATATGAACCATAATTATGTTTGGTGGAAAACAACGCTCGATTACAGCCTTTTAACCATTACCTACGCAATAACAGCAAATGATGCACCTTATACACCCACACTGAATGGGTCACCTCAAGGGTGTGCAACCGCAAACAACGATTTTGTTGTGAATGTATCAAATAGTGCAAATGCAGACCCTGATGGGGACGCGGTTAGTTATGAATATCGTTGGTTTGTTGATATAGGCCAAGGTGAAGTGGTAGATGATGAAATTGCAGGTAAAACGGATCATACGGGTAATACGGTATTATCGTCACAGGTGAGCGCGGGCGAAACGTGGCGTGTACAGGTGATAGCAACTGACAGTAATGGCCTAGTGAGTGACCCTGCATTCTTTACTTGGATGTTAGGCGACAATGACAGTGATTGTGATGGTATCAATGATAACAATGACGACTATCCAAACGATGACAAACGTGCAAGTAACAATTATTCGGTAGAGTCAACGCTCGCGTACGAAGATTTATGGCCAGACAAAGGAGATTACGACCTAAATGATTTAGTGATCACTCATCGCTTTAACGTTATAAAAGATGCCAATGGATTGGTTAAGCAAATTGACTTAACCGGCAATATTCAAGCCAGGGGTGCTACACTGGCCAGTGGTTTTGCAATTGCTTTTTCAGGTACCACCAGTGCCAATGTAGAAAGTATTAATGTGGCGATTAACGGCCAATCTGAGGTGGTTACCGCAGAAGCAGGTCACAGCAGTGAGTTAGTGGTCGCGGTCTTAAAAAATACCCATTCAGCAACCAATGATTCGCTAACATATTCATTCTTTAATACCCAAAGTGGAGATGAACGCTCGGTTATTCCAGTAACGATGAGCTTGATTTTTGTTGAACCTGTCAGCCCATTGGCAATTGGCAATGCACCTTTTAACCCGTTTATTTATAGAGTGAGCGACCGAGGTCGAGAAGTACATTTACCAAACTATGCCCCCACAGCGTTAGCAAATATAGGTTTTTTCAAAACCGGTGCTGATAATACTGAAATAGGGGGTGAGACTTATATGACCCCAGCAGGGCACCCTTGGGCACTTGAAATTTCGACATCTTGGTTGCATCCGATGGAATCGGTTGACATTATTCAAGCATATCCTGCTATTCAAGACTGGGCTGAAAGCCGCAAGGCAAGGGGCGCAACTTGGTACAGCACACCTGTTTCAGGTAAATGCTGGAAGTGTAACTAGTTAACTTCAGGTTTGGGCAAGGGTTTTTGAATAGAAAATGTTTTGAAAACAAACATACGTACAATCCAATGATGATATTTAGTTCAATATCAAGGCGCTTTTATGCAGTAATAGCGGGCTATTACAAATGAAAGCAACGCCGAGAGTGAGAAAAATAGCTTTATTGGGCAAATTCGCTTATCCAGAGCTGAGGTTATTTAACCTCAGGTTTGGATAAGGGTTTTGGAATAGGAAATATTTTGTAAACAAACTTACGTCCAATCCAATGATGATATTTTGTTCAATATCAAGGCGCTTTTATGCAGTAATAGCGGGCTATTACACATGAAAGCAACGCCGAGAGTGAGAAAAATAGCTTTATTGGGCAAATTCGCTTATCCAGAGCTGAGGTTAATTAGCACTTCTTTCAGAAAGCACCGTCATGTGGCGGTGCTTTTTTACTTTTTAAACTGATATGATCTGTTTAAAAGTGATAAATAAATTGTATATTGCCGTCGGTGCGTTTTTCATAATCATAAGATTCTTCGCCGTAACCCGCTTCAAGTCGTACAGCCCACCCTGAATTTAGGTTGCTAGACAAATGGTACTCATAGCTTAGACCAATACCTTGTGTGGTTTGATGATCAAAAAGGCTGGTACACAGCAATGTTGAATCAGAACAGCGTGCGTCAGTTTTTCGAGCCCCAACAGCACCAATGAACGCCCCGTATTTATGTTTACCGTTTAATATTTCTGCGCCCAAACTGAAACCATCATCTAACCCAGCTTTGTAGTTAGCATAATATCGAATATCTGAATTTGTTAGTGAGATGGTTGGTACAACTAGAAATGGATAACCCCCACCCAATGACAAGTCAACAGCTTTAGCCTGAGCGCTATATATAAAAGTTGACACGATTAACGCAGAGTATGCGAATATTTTTTTATGCATTTGAAATATCCTTTTATTTTAAAATTACATTGGGTACGCAATATACACTACATGCCATGAATGATATCTAATAAAAGGTACAAATTATGTTTTTATTTGTATTTTTTAGCGTTGATATTTACGGTATTCATTTCTGACCTAAATAGACTACGAAATACCTTCAGAGCAACGAGCAACGAACATAGAGAAGCATTGGTTACCTAATTCGTCTTCCTGACGAAGGTCAGGACCCACGTAACGCACAGGGCTCAAAGTCAAGCACTCTATATTTTGTCTCCCTGACGCAGGTCAGGACCCATTTCAGACAAGTAACTAAATCACATAAACTCAGAATCAAACACAGAGCAACGAATAATGAGTGTGTTTACATTTCGTCTTCCTGACGAAAGTCAGGATCCACGTAACGCACAGGGCTCAAAGTCAGGCACTCTACATTTTGTCTCCCTGCCGCAGGTCAGGACCCATCTCAGATAAGCAACTAAACCACATAAACTCAGAATCAAATACAGAGCGACTTCAAGTTAGCCACCCATACGCCGTCAGCTACCCAAACTTTGTCTTCCTGACGAAGGTCAGGACCCACGTAACGCACAGGGCTTAAAGTCAGGCACTCTACATTTTGTCTCCCTGACGTAGGTCAGGGCCCATTTAAACCAGACTAAACTCAGCTTATTACTGTATTTTGTTTCTCTGACACGGGCCAGAATCAAAATCTTTCAATTATATACAGTAATACAAGTCGTCCCATTGCGGGTTAACCTTTTCAATTAAATTAACTTTCCACTGCCGACGCCAGTTTTTAAGTTGTTTTTCACGATTAATAGCATGGTACATATCAGCATGCGTTTCAAAATACACTAATTGGGTCACGTTATAACGTTTGGTAAACCCATCGATTAAATGGCCTTTATGCTCGTAAATTCGTTTTTTAAGATCTCGAGTCACGCCAATATATAGAGTGCCGTTTGGCTTTGATGCCAAAATATAGGTGGTAGGTTGCATGTGTTAGTCCTTTAAAACAACATTAATAAGTCAGACTGAGGTAGATATAACATCCTGTTATACCTACTTATAAAAGTAAATTATTACAGTTATTCAAGATAAATCAAATAAACCCTAAATTGTACTCAGAACGACGAGTAAGGAGGGTACCTCTACTTCGTCTTCCTGACGAAGGTCAGGACCCACGTAACGTACTCGACTCTAAATCAGTCACTCACACTTCGTCTTCCTGACGCAGATCAAGCTTCATGTAATACATATGATCGAAACAATAAACCAAACCACATAGACTCTGAAACCAGTTCAGAGCGACGAATAAGGAGGGCACCTCATACTTCGTCTTCCCGACGAAGGTCAGGACCCATGTAACGTACTCGACTTTAATCAGCCACTCATACTTCGTCTTCCCGACGAAGGTCAGGACCCACGTAACGTACTCGACCCTAAATCAGTCACTCACACTTCGTCTTCCTGACGCAGGTCAGGATCCATGTAACGTATTCGATTTTTACCCAACCACTTTACACTTCGTCTTCCTGACGTAGGTCAGGACCCACGTAACGTACTCGACCCTAAATCAGTCACTCACACTCCGTCTTCCTGACGCAGACCAAGCTTCATGTAATACATATGATCGAAACAATAAACTAAACCACATAGACTCTGAAACGAGTTCAGAGCGACGAAAACGAGGGTACCTCCGCTTCGTCCTCCTGACGCAGGTCAGGATCCATGTAACGTATTCGATTTTTACCCAACCACTTTACACTTCGTCTTCCCGAGGAAGGGCAGGACCCACGTAACGTACTCGATTTTTACCCAACCACTTTACACTCCGTCTCCCTGACGAAGGTCAGGGTCTACAGCTAACCCCACTGAGAAACAACATAATGTAAAAATAACGTAACCAATAAACCGCTTTAATTGTATGGATTTAATCGCAGAGACTATTCAAGCGCTTATAAATCGTGATAAGTTACCAAATATAAAGTAAAAGCTCATGTAAAAGTTGGTCACTTTTGGCATAGCAATACATTAACAAATACGTTTTTAGTCACCAAAAATAAACGGTTGAAGGAAGCAGTACAGCCGTAGCAGCTAATTTATACACCCTTATATAACTTAGCTGTGCAGAACTAACAGGAATTTGAATGCGCTTATATCACGTGGTTTTAAGCGGCCCAGGGCTCAATAAACATGCAAAAACATCAGGTATTGCTACCCACAAGTACTACTGTTGTAAAAGAGCGCCAGTTGATGAACTGTCTATAGAGTGTCGGCTATGACTAATACACCTTCTTTTTCTAATACTCAGAGTTCGAATACAAACAACATGAACACAAGTGCCACCTCAATAAACACGCTTGAGTATTATGCTAACAATGCGCAGGCTTTTGCACAGTCAACACTACACGTTGATATGGGCGAGCTATACAAAGAGTTTTTGCCACTGTTACCACTGCCGCATAACAGCGAGCATGAAAAAATACATATTCTCGATGCCGGTTGCGGCGCAGGGCGCGATGCACTCGCGTTTAAGCAACTCGGCTATAAAGTCACTGCCTTTGATGCTTGTAGTGAGCTGGCCGACATTGCCAGTTTTCATTTACAACAAAGCGTGTACGTAAAAACCTTTCGACAAGTGAAAGAACACGCGCAATACCACGGCATATGGTGTTGCGCCAGCCTCTTACATGTTGCCCATAATGAGCTCCCAGACCGTTTCACCAAACTCGCTAGCGCATTAAAACCCAATGGTATTTTGTACGCCTCATTCAAATACGGCAAGGGTGAGCGCAGCGACGGCAACCGCACATTCAGTGATTTAACCGAAACATGCCTAGAAGATGTACTGGCACAAATACCCAGTTTAAACGTGGTTAAAGTATGGCAAAGCAAAGATCAGCGCCCCGATAGAAGCGAGCAAGTCTGGTTGAATGTGGTGGTGAAAAAGTCACCTTGTGAAGAATCGTCTTATGAGTGATAACCAACAGCAACAACTTGATTTTATCGCTTACATTCAGCGTTTACTGATCGAAGGCGACTTTAGTGCCACGTATAAATTTGCCTTACTCCATGCATTGGCTGATGTATGTGTAGAGCAGCCGCTAATATCTGAGCAAGCAACACTCAAAATAGACTTAGCCACCTTAGCGGATAAGCTCATAGTTTTATATTGGCACCATGCCGTCCCTTTTGCAGCCGATCAAACAGGTCAAAACGCTTTATTAAAGCAAAACAGTGGTGTGCAATCTAAAGTGATCTCGGTGTTGTATGAGTGCCAACAAAACAACATTCGTAACTTACGTGCTCTAAAACAAAGCCATTTATACAAACCAACATTTAACGCCGCTTTAACCACGCTTAAAACCGGCCCGCTGTGGCGTTTACAAATATTGGCAAAACAAGCTGAATGCTTTTTATACCCGCATACACATAGCACGCAATACATCACCTTAAATGCAGGCATTGCTAGCTGCTTTCGGCGCTTTTATGACTTAGTGATGTACTTGGCTAAAAATGCGTGGTTGCAAAAAATTCAAAGCATAAAACACAACCAAACATTGATTGGTCCACAGAGCCAACTGCACGATTTTTTATTTGGTTTCGACCGTAACGCACTCAGCAAAGCCAAACCTGTTTTAATAGAGTTACAACAGGGCACGTGTTTTTACTGCCAAAAGCCGTTGAATAACAAAACCGAAGTGGACCATTTTATTCCATTTACCCGCTACGCAAACGACTTAGGCCACAACTTTGTGGCTGCGCACAGCACTTGTAACAACAATAAACGCGACTTTTTGGCAGCGCAATCTCACCGCGAACGCTGGGAAGAGCAAAACCTCGTGATAAATAGCCAACATTTAACCCGTGAACTGAGTGATTACTTTAACTGCGATGCAGATAAATCGCGTTCAGTAAGTGACTGGGCGTATCAAGTAGCGCAGACGAATAGTGCGAAGTTGTGGGTAGGTGTGAATGAGTTTGAAGCTGTTGATTTTAATTATCAGCAACCAAATGTTGAGCTAGGGTGTGTGGCAGAAAGCAAACCGAAATATAGTGTATAGGATTGAGTATTAATCTATAAGTTTACAGGTTGTCCAGAACGTACTCTTTCTATTCTATAGCTGTAACTTTATAGGTATCCTTATTTTAAATTGATCACCCGACCGCCAATTTCCCTGCCTCGTGCCACATGTCACTTGGCATGGGGTTCATCAATTCCCACGTGATATTCATCGGTTGGCTGCCGGTGTAGCTTTGGTATATAACCTCGCCATAGTTTACAAAACCCATGGTTCGGCCATTTTCGTCTTTGCCTTGTTCTCGGACAAATAACAAAATGGTTTTGCCTGTTTGTTGGTGTTCAATGTAGCTTAAGCCGCGGCCGTGTTCTGGGCGGGCGCTGTTTTGTGTTTGCCAATGAAACAATGTGGGGCTCAATGCATAGTCGTGATACAGCGTGGTGGGCGAATAAGTTTTTTCGCACTTGTTAAGGGTAACAAATAGCAGTTCTAGATTTTGGTTTTTAAATTCTAACACGCCTTCACGAGCGGTCGATTTTTTATCAAAAGTGTGCGCGCCAAAGGCGGCGAGTATGTGTTGGCGCGTGTAGCGGCTATGTAATTTTATGGCGTGATTGGGTAAGCATGCTAGATCATGTTCTTGTTGGTGTATGCGGTTTATTAAAAGCGCAATTACTTGTGCCAGTTCTTGCTGTAATACTGGATGTTTAAGTGCTTTTAAGCTTTGCTCAAGGTTTTTAAAGCCTAAACTCGTAGCTGTGTTATCCCAAAAATTGTAGTGGGCCATTAGCGCAAGCTGGTGGTTTTGCGGTGTTGGCGCAAAGTTAAAATTGTTGTGACATAATTCCTGCAGAAAGCGTAAATAGCTGAGTGAGTCGCAGCTAAGTAATTGGGTGTTTATGGCGCGGTAATACGCGGCGTAAATATCGGTTTGCTCTGCGGGAATGTCAGCACCTTTTAGCCAGTGCCAGCCGCCGATCTTTTTGTCTTTTGGTTTGTAGATGTCTTCAAGTGTAACCTGCGGGTTGAGTCGTAAAAAGTTGCTTAAGGTGACTTCGTCGTCACTGTGCTGTGAATAGCCGGCAATGAGTTGCTGAAGGCGGCGTTTGCCACTAATGGCTTGCTGAATATTCTTTAATATGGTTTTTTGCGTTTGCTTTTGTAGCTCTATACGACAACCCAACGGCAAATGCGGGAAATTGTTTTCGATTTCAGTTTTGATTGGTTGGTTACTTTTACCAATGAGCGCGCGAAATTTACTGGCAAAGTCGTATTCTGGGCGCGCATTACCCACAAAGTCGAGCACGGTACAACATTGTTTTGAACCACCCAAAGAAAGGCTATTGTCGGGCAAACGCAAACCGCGGCCAAGTTGTTGTAAAAATAAAGTGAGGCTTTCGGTTGGTCGTAAAAATAGCAGGGTGTCGACTTCTGGAATATCAACGCCTTCGTTAAAAATATCGACTACGCACAAGATTTGAAGAGCGCCACTGCGTAGTGCTTGTTGTTTTTGTGCACGTTCGCGGGTGTTTTTACTGGTAAGTACATCGGCATTGATACCTGCAAGGTTGAATTTGGCGGCCATAAACTCGGCATGGGCTTGGCTTACACAAAATGCTAGCGCTTTGATGGTGTGAACGTTGGTGACAATGTCGGCTAGGCTGGTGATAATTTTAGCTGCGCGACTATTTTCGCCTGTATAAAGGTTGCTTAGTTCGGCTATGTCATAGCGGCCATTGCGCCACGAGACTTGATTCAAGTCGAGTGTATCGTCAATACCAAAGTATTGAAATGGGCATAAATGACGTTGATTGATGGCTTCAGGCAAGCGTATTTCAGCGGCGATGACATCGCAAAAATCTTCTAATATATTAGCGCTGTCTTGTCGCTCTGGTGTTGCGGTTAACCCCAGTAATATGGTTGGCGTAAAATGCTTTAATACGGCCCGATAACTAGTTGCACTGACATGGTGTACCTCGTCGATGACAATGTAGTCATAATAATCGGAAGTAAGCTGTAAGGTGGCTAATTGGTTGTTGAGCGTTTGGATTGACGCAAATAACTGGCTATAACGCTCTGGGGTATAGTTACCCACCCACAATTCGCCAAAGTTATTATTTTTAAGCACACCACGATAAGCGCTTTGAGCTTGTTTTAGTATTTCTTCGCGGTGGGCAATAAACAAAAAAGTAGCATTTGGGTTCTCATCGTAAAGGGGTTTAAAGTCAAAAGCCGAAACAATGGTTTTACCCGTGCCAGTTGCTGCAACCACCAAGTTTTTAAAGCGGTTGTGAACGCTGCGTTCAACACTGAGTTTTTCTAAAATGACTTTTTGATGGGGTTTTGGGGCTATATCAAAATAAAACGGGTTGTTTGGTTGGCGTACTCCGCGTTGTTCTTTTAATGAATTTATCAGCTTTTCTTTACACTCAAATTTACCTGTAAATAGTTCAAAGTCTTTTGATTGCCAGTAGGTTTCGAAGGTACTTTTAGTTTTGGCGATAATATGCGGGATTTCTTGTGCGGTAATTTTTAAGTTCCACTCAAGGCCACTGGTGAGTGCTGAATGTGATAAATTAGATGAGCCAATATAGCCGGTATGAAAGCCCGTATTGCGTAAAAAAAGATATGACTTTGCGTGCAAGCGTTCTTGTTGGTTGTTGTAACTGAGCTTAACTTCGGTATTAGGTAAGCTTGCCAAAAACTCTACCGCTTTGGCGTCGGTTGCACCCATATATGACGTTGTTATTACCTTGAGCTGCTTACCACTGTGAGTAAATGCTTCGAGCTCATTTTTGAATATACGCAGCCCCGTCCATTTTATAAATGATACTAGCCAGTAAATGGTATCAGCTGAGTTGATCTCACGTTTTAGCTCCGTTTCTAATGAAATCCCCGCGTTTGCGCCTGAGAACAGCTCGCTTTGAGTGAGTCCAGTGAGCGGAAATATACCATTCGTGTAAGCAGGTAAGTCAGTGGCGATAGGGTTACTTTTATCAAACAGGGCTGTGAGTATTTTGCCTTGCGAATCAATTAAGTTCTCGCTAATGAGTGCATTGTCAGTAATGTGATCTTTTAACCAAAACACCAGTTTGTTAGCGAGTTCTATTTGGTGCTGTAACCGCTCATTGGAGTTAGGTATAGCATTGATGGCATGTTCTACCAGCTTTGCTAAAAAGCGTGACAGCCAAGTTGCGGCTTCGGCACTTTCAAGTACGCGCTCACCTACGTAAAAGCGTTCTCTGTTGAGGTTTTGCTCGACCACTTGGGTGATGAGCTGCTCGTAAATGCCGATTTGTTCCACGTTTATTCCTTTTACTGCTGTGTTGTGATTGCTGTAACTCCTTGAAACGATGTTTAGTTTAATTTATTGGGGTGAGGTTTGGAAGGGATGAAGTTTGAAAGGGATGTTGGGTAGGAGATTAGCCTTGGCTTTGCAGTGGTCGGTTGGATGGGCCCTGACCTGCGTCAGGGAGACTAGTGGGGGGAGGGATGTGGAGTTGGGTTTAGCTTTCGCGTGTTTGGTTGGTATGGGCCCTGACCTGCGTCAGGAAGACGAATATGAGTCGTTGGGGCCTAAGTTAATAGAAGCGACTGATGTAGCGTTTTAAACTCTTTGTCTCCCTGAATTTATTTCAGGGTCTGGGTTTTGGGGTATTTGAAAATGAACCGTGATGGCTGGTATGGGCCCTAACCTGCGTCAGGGAGACGAATGGTGTGGGGGTTGGATGTGGAACTGGGTTTGGCGTGTTTGGTTGGTATGGATCCAGACCTTCGTCAGGGAGACAAATTCGATGAAGGGTATACGGATTGTCGTTAAGTGTTAAAATACAGATGCTGTTGATTTACCAGACGGCTAGTAAATTAACACTCATAAACTAAGGATAGTTAAATGCAGCGATGGACGCGTTTTATAATGATAACTGTACTGGTTATTACTTCGATTTCTTTATCATATTTTTTTAGTAACAGGCAGTTTTGGTTTAGTTCTTTGCATACACAGCCAGCTGTCACTGAACCAACAAAAATATCTGAGTTTCATGTATCGCAACCCTCCGTAATTTTATCTAAAGAATCGACTTATATTCATAATAATCACAAAATGTTCCGTAAAAGTTGTGAAAAAGCTGACTTAGGCGCTGTAAAATATGAGCAAGTAGATGGTATTTATACTTGGGTTGATGAGCGAGGAATTAAAAATTTTAGTGATAAAAAACCACACTCTGCAGCAGAGCTTTACCAAACTACTAAAAATAATACATTAGACTATTTTGAACTTAACGTGCAAGCCGGAGGGTTGCCTGTTCGGTTTAAAAATCAGCTTTCTGCAAATTTACGCGCCGTTTTTAGAGCTTATGCAACTTTAGTTGGTTTAAAAGTTATGCGTAAGGTGAAGCTAAATCTACATATATTGCCCAATACCAGAGCTTATAACCATGAGGTTAAAAGTTTAGGGGGGGATCCTACCGGAACAACTGGCGTTTACTTTGGTAGTAAAAATACAGCATATATAAAATACAGCACGTTTGAACACACTATTAAGGTGGCAGTTCATGAAGCAGTGCATGCAATTAACGAAGCTGTAATTGGCGATACACCTCAATGGTTTAACGAGGGGTTGGCTGAATATTTTGAATATACTCATGTACACATGCAAGCCAGTATTATTGAACCGAATAAAAGCTGGGTATCGTTGAATGGACGTCTGTTAAAGTCGGTGATCCAGCCTCGTAAGTTAGTTCATACTAGCTCACATTGGCGTAAGTCGAATTATGCTCAAATGTATAGAAGTAGCTGGGCATTTGTATACTTTTTAACAAGCGATGATACCCGTAAGTCATTATTAAGAAAGTATTTACTGGCTGAGCAGAGCAACAAATGTGACACGTTGGGAAATGATCAAGTTTGGACATACTTAACAGCGCGTCAAGGTAACCTAGAGCAAGCGTTTGTACATTTTACGAAAAGTAAATTAACTGCGCATCGATACTAGGTTAAAAACTTACTTTATTCATACGCGGGATGGGAGCAATAGATGTGATGAGTGCTGCTACTTGATTGGTAGCGCCACTAAGATTAATTATACACCTTAACCGTTTCTGAACTGCCGTAGCAAAGCGAGTTTTTTGGTATTTAATATTAGGGGCGGTTGATCTTTACTGGTCTATTTTTGTGCTCTTTGAGCATGCTTTTATCGCGGCGCTTAATATGTGGCTTAGTAACCTAAGCGAATATTAAGCAACAAAGAGAAAGGGGCGCTCAAAAGAACCGGTAGACAGCGCTTGATTGGCTTTTCTACTATGTTATCGGCTGACTCACATGGAATAACCGTGCTACGCGGCCTCTTCCTTGTATAAAATCCAATCAAACGGATGCAAAAATGAACCTGAAAGTTCAACGGCCCTCAAATTAGTTCAACTTATTTGTAGACAGACTTAACCTTGCTGTGTACTTTATAACCTCATTTTGGAAATGATTAAACTAAAAGGAATGTATATACATGAAATTATTACTCAATAAAAAATCACTAAAAACACTCAGTAATAAAGATTTACCAATGGCATTAACACCAGTTGCGGCTGGTGGTGCTGAAGATGTTAATTTTACCTTGTATGCAGGTTGCAATACTCGCCCTTCTGATCCTAGGATCTGTTATGGTAATGGGCGCACTAAGTAATTTGAACGAGTGGCTAATATGATTAATATTGGCCACGCTTTGTCAATTTAGCACTATTTTAATTATTTCTACTCACCTCGTTTATTACCTACTTTACTTTAACTCTTATATTTTTACTTTACATCATTTACTTGCCTAGTAGCGTGAAAGCTCAGCATTGTCGTTCTGAACGTGTTTCAGAATCTATTGCTTGTGGCGCGCGGGTAATGAGACTTCGGTGACGTGAAAAGTATGGATCCTGACCTGCGTCAGGTAGAGGAGTGTGGGGGGAAATGGTGATACAGTTTTGCGTCATGGTTAGTTTTTTATTTGCCTCTCTGAATCTATTTCAGGGTCTAGGTTTGTGGGTATTCGAAAATGAACCGTGATGGTTGGTCTGGGCCCTGACCTTCGCCAGGGAGACGAATGGAGGGGGGGGGAGTTTGGTTGATATGGGCCCTGACCTTCGTCAGGGAGACGAATGGTGGGGTGTTTTAAACTCTTTGTCTCCCTGAATTTATTTCAGGGTCTAGGTTTGAGGGTCTTCGAAAATGAACCGTGACGGTTTGGTATGGGCCCTGACCTGCGTCAGGGAGACGAATATGAGACGTCGGGGCCTAAGTTAATAGAAGCGACTGATGTAGCGTTTTAAACTCTTTGTCTCCCTGAATTTATTTCAGGGTCTAGGTTTGAGGGTCTTCGAAAATGAACCGTGACGGTTTGGTATGGGCCCTGACCTGCGTCAGGGAGACGGATATGAGACGTTGGGGCCTAAGTTAATAGAAGCGACTGATGTAGCGTTTTAAACTCTTTGTCTCCCTGAATTTATTTCAGGGTCTAGGTTTGAGGGTATTTGAAAATGAACCGTGATGGCTAACATGGACCCTGACCTGGGTCAGGGAGACGAAATAGGATGGAGTTCTGACTTGCGCTAGGGGTAATATGGTGGGCTTTAAACGCTGTAACCCACGCTTGTTGCACTGAATTTATTTCAGAGTCGATTGTTTCCTAGTTTAGTGATTTATTCCGAAACAGTAAGCGTGCGATAGGTATCGTACGCAAATTGGTCTGTCATGCCGCTGATGAAATCTTGTAACAGTCGGCAGCGGTAGTAAAACTCGTATATAGAATTAGTTGCATGTTCTGGCGGGAGCTCTGCAACACTTTGCTGATAAACCGCGACAAACTTTTTCGATATACGTTTTACGAGTCTTTTTTCTACTGGGTAAGCCCTCCCATTTTCAAGTAAGTCAATGAATTGCGTACTTGAGAGATCTAATACTCGTTGATATTCATTGAGTATTCCACTGGTAATTTTGTAACCTTGGAGCTCTAATTGCTCAACTTCTTTATGAGAGAATACGTGCTTTAGTGCCACATTTTTAAGCGTTTGAGTTACACAGTGTTGATAGCCGTTATCTTCTAATAATGCTTCGTTAAAATGGCCGTGGTAAATGGCATCTAGGTTGTCGACAAATCGCTGTGTGGCGTGTGTGACTAACGGGTGTAATAGCTTAACTCTTAAAAAAATAAAAAAATCATTTTCAAAATTAGCAGGGTTAATTTGGGCTTTCTTAAAGGCGCTATCAACTTTATCTTTCATATAGCTACTATCATTAAGGCGCTGTTTTTTGATGATTTGGGTGTACTCATCGATTAACAACCCTTTTAGCTCTAATACAGTGATGATGCCTTTTTCAACCGCATCTTCCATGTCCGCTAAGCAATAAGCTATGTCATCTGCGGCTTCCATTATATAGGCAGCAGGGTGGCGGTTACCGGCTTCAATGTTGAGCTTGTCCCACAATTGCATCACAAATTTATTTTCGCTGTAGTAAAAGCCGACTTTTTTTTGCAAGTAAGATTTATTGTTCGGCACCTGTGATTTTGGAGTGGTTGCTGCACGGGTATATTTCAGAATACTGGCTGTTTGGCTGTAGGTAAGATTGAGGGTTGAAAGGGTGTGTACGATGCGTATTGCTTGGGCATTGCCTTCAAAGCTACATACATCAAGCAAAAGTTGCTCAGTGAGGGTTAATTCACAGCTTTGTGTTGCATTCAATGCAGTATGTGATGATGTGTTGTACTCACTGTGATTTAGTAAATAGCGTTTGAACCAGTCGTTTATTGCGGCTTCGCCAAAATGACCAAATGCAGGGTTGCCAATATCGTGCATAAGGCAAGCCATTTCACATAATGTGACGAGTGCGCTTTCTAAATCTTCCTGTGAATTTGATTGAATATAATGGTGCAAGCCACGCTTTTTTAGCTCTGCAATAATAGACTGAGCAATAAACCGACCATTTTGTTGTACTTCTAATGAATGGGTTAACCGTGATCGTACTGCTGCGTTGCGCTCTAACGGAAATACCTGAGTTTTTTGTTGTAAACGCCGTAGTGCTGCACTGTTGATAATACGGCCTCTGTCACTTTCTAAACTGCTATTGACGTTGCCTCGCGTATTCCCTTGCGTATTGTATGGTCGTAGTGTGTTTATTTTGCTGCTAAAAGTCATGATTTGATTCTGCGCAATTGAAAGTTAAGTATGTAATTTAAAGGCTTGTATATTTTTTGTAAACACAAAAGGCGATTATTCACGCAAAGCTATGACTTTCCCGTTCATTGGTTTGATTAAAAATAATGTCATCCTTAACATTATTTTTTCTAAGCGATTATACGAAGTGTGTTTCCTTTAACTTTAAATACGTAATGCGATTAGCTAAAAAGTTGGTACTGGTAGCGTAGCTTCCCACCTACCCAAGTTTGTAATACCGGTATGTCGCGTATTTTTTTCGCATCACTGATTGTAAGCGGATCTTCAGCTAAAATAACGTAATCGGCCAGTTTGTTTTTAGCTAAACTGCCCACCCATTCATCAACATGGCATTGCCATGCTGCATCATATGTGATGGCTTTAAGCGCTTGTTCTCGGGTAATGCACTCACTTTCATTTAACACGTGGTGCTTGGAAGATTTTTCCATAATACGGGTTACTGCTTGCTCCATCATGCGTAACGGGCCAGTTGGGCTCACTGATAAATCACTGTGTAAGGTAATTCGGCTATTTAGGTCAAGCATGGTTTTACAGCGGTCGAGCATGTGCGACTTACTCTTGAAGATAACTTTTTCAAAGGCGTAGCCCCAGTAACCAACATGACCAATTAAAAAGCTAGGTGAAATGCCTATTTCTTGCATGCGCTTTGCGCTGTAGTCACTTAATAATGAGCAGTGTTCAATACGATGACGCTTATAAATACCTGATTCGCCAGCAAGTGCGTTTTCATATACATCAAGTGCAATATCAATTGCATGATTACCGTTAGCATGAATTAAAATAGGCCAGCCTTTATTGATAATGGTATTTACCATTTTCTGATAATTTGGTTTGCTATTGTCGGTTTGTTCTGTGGCATCATAGCTATAATTAAAAATACCGTAATTATTAACGGGGTTACAACTGTACTGTTCTGACTGATAACCGGTTAACCCTTGGTTGGAGCCATCAGAAACTAACTTAACACCGGCTTGAAACACTTCAGCTAAGCTTTGCTCGGTGATGGGCGTAAAGTCAGTCAATGCTTCTGCATCGGCAACTGATTCGCACAGTTTTGCGTAGCCAACGCGCATATTATGCGGAGTAAATTTTCGATAGAGCTTTAACATTTCACACATCATTGGCTTCATGCCGGCTTCGTACATCATGGTTACGCCGCGTTTATTGGCCGTAGAAAAAATCTCAGCGATGTAGCGAGGTAAGTTTTCTAATGCAGATAAATTTTGAGATTTAGGTATGGCGCTAAAAGCAGGAAATATTTGTGAAAGTTCTTGCAAAGCCCCTTGCTCGGTTATGTTTTTAACAAAGTCGATTTGCTCGTCTGCGGGAAAAAATGGTTTAATTTTCTCTAGGGCTGCGGTGTTTACATAAGCGGTGTGTAACGATGCCGACATTAGAAATATTGGAGTATTGTCGTCTCTTAATTTATCTAATGCAACAACGGTGATATCAGCAAGTTGTGGTGCGCTGTCTTTACATTCCCCTTCATGTTCAAAGGGCATAAGCGCAGGGTCAACGCCAGTACCTAAAATCCAATCTCCCGGCTTTTCAGGCGCAAACTGCTTAACTTGGTTAAGTACGTAATCTAGGCTGTAATCTGGGTTTAAATGCTGACCCGTGAACGCGCCTAAATCAATCCAGCCCATCGTCAGTGCTGTAGGAACAATATGCACATGAGGCTCAATTAAACCTGGTAGGAGTGTTTGATTTTCTTCTAATATAAGGTGATTGTTGGGTTGCATGCCAAGTGCGCGCATTTGGGCACTTACATCACTTAAATTACCCACAGCGAAGACTTTGCCATTTGCAAAGCCAATCGCTTCAACTTGGTCGGTTGAACCGTTAATCATAGGGCGGATCACGCCGCCAGAATACATGACAAACCCCGCTGGGAGTAAAGATTCAGACGTACCAAGCTGTTTTGCATACTCTTTTATTGATTGAGTAAAGTTGCTCAAAGACTCCTGAGTTTCGTAACTGTTCCAAAGCGGGTTGTGACAAGCGCATTGTGCACAGTCGTGATTACAATTGTCGTGATTCATAAGTTACTTCCTTATTATTGATAACAATGGTTTAGCCATTTACCGTTAAGTGGCACAGTCATTATCCGGTTTAGATAAATAAAATGTTATTACATCTGCTTACACCAATGATTTATATGCTAAATCGGTTTATTAGCTGTGGTGGTTAAACGTTGAATGGATCCTGACCTGCGTCAGGAAGACGAACGAGAGGGCAATAAAGGGTGGCTGAAATGGATCCTGACCTACGTCAGGAAGACGAAACCTTTCGTCGTTCTGAACTTGTTTCAGAATCCATAAGTGAAGGTCGCGAGTGGTGTGACGAGTGGTATGGGTCCTGGCCTACGTCAGGAAACGAGCATTTTGCGTCATGAAGACGAAACCTTTCGTCGTTCTGAACTTGTTTCAGAATCCATTAGGTGAAGGTCGCGGGTGGTGTGACGATTGGTATGGATCCTGACCTACGTCAGGAAGATGAATAGAAGAACGAGCATTTTGCGTCAGGAAGACAAAAACACTTTCGTCG
>NZ_JAGJEE010000051.1:0-18804 GCF_018100885.1 Pseudoalteromonas sp. MMG013
CTGTGCGGCAGTGAACTATATTCAGTGGGCGCACCTGTGCTAATTTGCTTTCTAAGCTGCCTGTGCGGCAGTGAACTGCTATGGGTAAAGAGATTAAGCTTATGGCTTTTTCTAAGCTGCCTGTGCGGCAGTGAACGATCTAGTCTCTATGTAAATGGGCGGGCTCAATTTCTAAGCTGCCTGTGCGGCAGTGAACAATAGACTATCATCATAAAAATAAGTTACAACAAGTCGTTACCGCTAAAATACCATTTTAACCATATAAAAAACGACCAATTGTAACTTACTGTTTTATAGTTACTTTTTAAAGAGCGAAAAATAAAGGGCTTTAGAGTAACTAATCACAGCTCATATCTATTCATCTTCATGAATTTATTTCAAGATTCAAGGCGCTATTACCTTAATTTATAACTAAAACCTCGCCTAAATCGGTACTCAAATATCACCTTATAGGTACGGTTACTTTTAAAAGAAATACGCTTTCATCGAATGATATCAGGTTCAATTCATTTGGGGTATGTGAGTACCCACCTACTCTACCAGCGAAAACAACGGTTAACGTTGTACATTGCCTGACAATAAATGTGTTTTCTTCTAACAATAACGCTAATACACACATCTATTAAGAGAACAAAAAACAAACAACTTGATACACATAAAATTAACCTATAAGTTACAAACGAGATACACAAACGCAAACCAACCAAGAAGGATATTTAAATGAATACGCTAAAAAAATTACTCATGGCAGCGGTTGTTGCCAGCACATGCGCTACCGCGAATAGCTCAGAGTTATTAAATAACGCAATGCAAAGTTGGGAATTTCAACAGTATCAAGCGCAGCTAAAACAAGAGATCATTGATACTCATAATAGTTATCAAACATATATTAAAGAGTCAGGCCAGGTACATACTATGGCACCGGCTGCCCCGTTAAGTTCATTCGAAATTAGAGGTGCAATTTCAACACAATACCCTCAGTGGGAGTTTGTTACAGAATCAGCTTTTTCAACCAGTCAAAATCACGGCGGCAATGAGCTATACATCGTCACTAGGGAAGTAGGATACGCAAATCCAGCATCTCGCCTTGCAAAAATTAACGGTTCTAATTTATCAATCATTGATACACAACCTGTAACATCAGGAAATTTAGTTGTGGGTTATTTGGTTATTTGGAAATATCCCCATACGAACTTTACTTCAGGCAGCGCTACCGCAAGTGCTCGCTCAATCAATTTTCCGAATAACTTAGAAGATGACCGTTTATACATACGTTGATCAAGCGCTTGTATGAAAACGGCCACCGCCACCATATTGATAACTTTCTAATGTATTTATCAATGATTTAGAAAACTGAACTTGAGAGGGTGTAGCACCATTTTGTACAGCCTCTTTTAATCGCTCTTTTTGCATCGCAATCACATCAATTTTATTATTTTCAGCCGCCTGTAAGGCTGATAACGACACCTCGCCACTGGCTTGATTCAAACCATTTTTAGTCGCACCATAGTTTAATGAAAGTGCAGCATGCTGACCTAGTGAAAGTGTTCCCTCGTCATATAGAGCTTTAGAGGCCGTGGATAAATCTTGCAAAGTCATATTAGAAAAATCAAATTTTTGCTGTTCAGTGGTGCTGCTCAGATTGTTGGTAGGCGGCGAGTTTTTGCCGACTTTTTCAGCTTGATAATTATTAACTTTTGAAACTTGATTTTGAGTATATTCATAAGCTTGGTTAGCTATTTTCATTTTACACATCCATTGTTAACAAGTTGTATAACTTGTAAGCAAAACACATGCCTACTTCACTGACTTTTCATCAGACGCTTAACCGAGGTGATGTGCATAGCTGTGGGTCACCCTCTTTAAATGCGTAATAAACACGCCGACTCAACCGCTTCATCGCCCTTCCCCAACTTCATCGCCCTTCCCCAACTTCGTCGCCTTTCCGCCACCTTCGTCGCCCTGAACTGGTTTCAGGGTCCACGTTGAAACATATTCGGTATTGTGGAGCCTGACCTGCGTCAGGAAGACGAGGTGTGTATGACCTCACATCGAAGTGTTGCGCCACCTATCAAACGAAAGCGTTTCGGCCACTCATCACCAAAGCTGCCTGTGCGGCAGTGCATATACCGGTTCACCCACTTTCGTCGCCCTGAACTGGTTTCAGGGTCCATGAAGTTGCCAAATCCATCCATGGAGCTGGGTCACATCGGTCATCCATGACCTAAGCTGTCTGTGCGGCAGTGAACGTATGGTGGCGTTATTTGGTGAGTGTGGCAGTTTTCTAAGCTGCCTGCGTGGCAGTGAAGGGAAAGAAGAAATCGAATTGGGTTTAGTGCTTTTTCTAAGCTGCCTGCGTGGCAGTAAAGGGTTAAAAAGGCTGCATTGCGCTGGCGTGAATTTTTCTAAGCTGCCTGCGTGGCAGTGAAGGGTTAAAAAGGCTGCATTGCGTTGGCGTGAATTTTTCTAAGCTGCCTGCGTGGCAGTGAAGGAAATCCGCTTCGATGGGCTAGCGCCCATGGCTTTCTAAGCAGCCTGCGTGGCAGTGAAGCCTTGCAGTGACTTGGGGAACTCTGGCGAATATTTCTAAGCTGCCTGTGCGGCAGTGAACATGGTGACGATGGTGATGATGGTGATGATGATTTTCTAAGCTGCCTGTGCGGCAGTGAACATCAACACGATGATCTTCTCTTAAGTTCATCGTTTCTAAGCTGCCTGTGCGGCAGTGAACTCTTTTGCTCAAAATAATATGTATGAATCACATTTCTAAGCTGCCTGTGCGGCAGTGAACAACACATATTATCTTAGCTCAGATAAAGAAATTTTCTAAGCTGCCTGTGCGGCAGTGAACGTGGATTTACTCAAATCAAAGTATACACGCAATTTCTAAGCTGCCTGTGCGGCAGTGAACGAATATCTTAGACTTGTGGATATATTCGATCATTTCTAAGCTGCCTGTGCGGCAGTGAACGAGGCCATAGTGGAGAGGTATGATTCCTTAATTTTCTAAGCTGCCTGTGCGGCAGTGAACCTAACGGCCCTGACGGAACTAAGGCCGCTGACTTTCTAAGCTGCCTGTGCGGCAGTGAACACAAATAGGCAAACCTGCTAATTGGCGCGCTTTTTCTAAGCTGCCTGTGCGGCAGTGAACTTGGCCAAGCGCGTTTGAACACCGCCAAAAAATTTCTAAGCTGCCTGTGCGGCAGTGAACGTCACGGCGGATTAGATAATTTCCCTTTGTTCTTTCTAAGCTGCCTGTGCGGCAGTGAACCACTGGCGCCGAAATGGTGGTTGGTGCCATGATTTCTAAGCTGCCTGTGCGGCAGTGAACTAACGTCCCCAGTCTCGTTATCCCCCTGTGGATTTCTAAGCTGCCTGTGCGGCAGTGAACGCGTTTTATAAAGATCGCGCCAACGCTATAAATTTCTAAGCTGCCTGTGCGGCAGTGAACAATAGAATATCATCATAAAAATAAGTTACAACAAGTCGTTACGGCCAAAATACCATTTTAACCATATAAAAAACGACCAACTGTAACTTACTGTTTTATAATTACTTTTTAAAGGGCGAAAAATAAAAGGTTTTTAAAGGGTATTTTCCCCCTAACGAACTGCAACTTACCCAAACACATCAAACTACCTTTGCTACAGTGCACGAACATAACCCACCTTCGTCGCCCTGAACTGGTTTCAGGGTCCATGAAGTTGTCACTTAAGTGTAAACAATCCATCCATGGAGCTGGGTCACATCGGTCATCCGGATGACCTCACTTCTTCGTGCTGCGAAACTACGTTTCGGTCACTCATCACCTAAGCTGCCTGTGCGGCAGTGAAGAATTGGACTATCGGCTTAAGCGGGGCGTGCATATTTCTAAGCTGCCTGTGATCGAATCACCCAACTTCGTCGCCTTTCCCCCACCTTCGTCGCCCTGAACTGGTTTCAGGGTCCATGTTGAAACATATGCGTATTGTGGATCCTGACCTGCGTCAGGAAGACGGGATGTGTATGATCTCACATCAAAGTGCTGCACCACCTTCGTCGCCCTGAACTGGTTTCAGGGTCCATAAAGTTGCCACTTAAGCGTAAACAATCCATCCATGGAGCTGGGTCACATCGGTCATCCATGACCTCACTTCTTTGTGCTGCGAAACTACGTTTCGGTCACTCATCACCTAAGCTGCCTGTGCGGCAGTGAACCGGGGCGTCAACGGCCACATCTTTAACTTGTGTTTCTAAGCTGCCTGTGCGGCAGTGAACATGACCCAAGCGGCGTAGTGCTCAACCCATTTTTTCTAAGCTGCCTGTGCGGCAGTGAACATAACAAAAGTTGATTTCGGTATACCACCTTATTTTCTAAGCTGCCTGTGCGGCAGTGAACTTTGCAAGACGGTGTTGATTTAAACGCAGCGTTTTCTAAGCTGCCTGTGCGGCAGTGAACATGGATTTAGACAGATAACAGATAGTGATGTATTTCTAAGCTGCCTGTGCGGCAGTGAACCCAGAGGTTGGCGCGCCAGCATTACCGCTAGATTTCTAAGCTGCCTGTGCGGCAGTGAACTAGTAATGGCGAAATCACCGAACAGTGAGCTATTTCTAAGCTGCCTGTGCGGCAGTGAACCGCGATATGTATCGCAAATTTCGCGCGAATAATTTCTAAGCTGCCTGTGCGGCAGTGAACATCGCGGTGAAGTGTGGGAAATTAACGAGCAATTTCTAAGCTGCCTGTGCGGCAGTGAATGCTTAAACCGCTTTGGCTTAGGTTAACTAATTTTTCTAAGCTGCCTGTGCGGCAGTGAACCACCACCACTTACAGCTGAACACATTTTTACATTTCTAAGCTGCCTGTGCGGCAGTGAACCAGCCATCTCAGTCGATACAGCAAAGCTTGAATTTCTAAGCTGCCTGTGCGGCAGTGAACAATAGACTATCATCATAAAAATAAGTTACAACAATTCGTTACGGTCAAAATACCATTTTAACCATATAAAAAACGACCAACTGTAACTTATTGTTTTATAATTACTTTTTAAAGAGCCAAAATAATAGGGTATTTTCATCATGTTAGACTCGATGATGACATACAATATCCGCACCTGCTAATAATTAACCTCACATTACTGAATTCAGACATGTCATATGCCTGTTATTGTATTTTCCGTTTTCACTAGATCCTGAATCAAGTTCAGGAAGACAATAAAATCAATTCCTGTCAGCTGTTACTATTCACCCTCACCAGATCCTGAATCAAGTTCAGGAAGACAATAAAATTAATTCCTGTCAGCTGTTACTATTAACCCTCACTAGATCCTGAATCAAGTTCAAGAAGACAATAAAATTACCCCCTATCAGCTGTTACTATTCACCCTCACCAGACCCTGAATCAAGTTCAGGAATACAATAAAATTAACCCCTATCAGCTGTTACTATTCACCCTCACCAGACCCTGAATCAAGTTCAGGAAGACAATAAAATTAATCCCTGTCAGCTGTTATTATTCACCCTCACTATTCGTCTTCGCTCGATCTTGAAGCGAGCTCAGAAAAACAATAAGGAGCATGTTACATATCATTGTGAGCCGCTGATTCACATGCCGATAGCAGCTCTTCTTTTAAGCTTTCATCTGTTAATGTTTGCGCTAAAGCCACGGCACCAATCATAGTCGCCGCTTGAACAAGCGCTCCTTTTCGGTCATCCATATGGCTGTCTATGTAATCGACAAAACCAGAAAATACCTTTTCATATGTTTTACGAATCTCGGGGTCTCTATGACGAATATCAGAAATGAGTAAAGCAATGGGGCACAGTTGCGTTTTTTGCGCATCATTACTTTGGCGTAAATAATTATGTTTGAGCGCCTTAAATGAATTTTGACAACCAACTTCTAGCTGTTGTTTTGCCACTAAACCTGCAACAGGAATCGCTTCATGATACAACTGCGATTTAGATTTAAAATGGCTATAAAAAGCACCTCGGGTCATATTGGCTTTTTCCATAACTTCATCAATGCCAACACCATCAAACCCCTGCTCGACAAATAATTTAGCGGCAGCTTCTAAAATACGCTGACGAGATTTCTGTTTATGATTTATATCCCAAGGCATGTTTTTCTCAAAAGTTTAAGAATATGTTCTTGAACATATTGTCATGCTTTTTATTATGAGATCAACCATCAAGTCCATTAAAGGAAATACCATGAATACACTCACTATTATTGGCCCGGAGTTTTCGACTTTTGTTAGAAGTATTGAGTTAATCTGCAAGTACAAAGGAGTAGATTACCAACTTAGTCTTGAATATGAGGGCAAAGCATTGGAGATCAGCAGCGACACGCTGACAAAACTACATCCATTTAAAAAAGTGCCTATTTTAATCGATGGTGATTTCATTTTGCCTGAATCAAACGCAATTGCACGTTACCTTGAACATTTTGATGGGCCCAGCATTTTTAACAGTAACCCTCAGGTTTATGGTCAAATAGATGCGTGGTCTAGTATGTTGTCAATTTACGCTTTTCGTGCACTTATTAGTGACTACATTATCGAAATAAAATTCCCCAGTGGTATTAACGACCAGGTTGATATGTGTAAATTAACCGCGGCAAAACCCGCTGTTTTAGAGACTTTTAGGCACATTAATAGACAGTTAGCAGGCAACAACTATTTAGTTGCCAATCAGTTTTCATTGGCCGATGCGATAATTTTACCAATATTGGACTATCATATGAATTTACCTGCGCAACTGAATCTACTTGCTGAGTTTCCTAATATCATTGCATATTACAAACGCATAAGCGCTTTGCCGTTCTGTAAAGGGGTTTTACACAACGATTAAACAATGACTATCATGATATGGTAACTCCTAACTCTTACATCAACATTGTCTCTACCACTGCGCGCTATATGATTAGCGCAGTGGTAAAAATATGTCAGTCAACAAATCGCATTCATCAACTTCATGGATCAAGTTAATGTATTGAAAAAAGCACGGGTGCTCCGCTGGTTGCTCATCTCTATCGACAAACCACTGCTGATAAAAAGCATTAATTGTATTGTCTAATGCCTCATGACTACCACGATGGCGCACTTTAGCACAACGCATTTCGGGGATCTCCGCATTGTGTACAGAAAACGCGTTATTTGGTATAGATTTACACACCGAGCCGCATATTTTAAACCGAAATGCTTCTGGTATCATCGTGTTTGGATCACCATTAGGGATGCCAAATGTTTTACTACTATGAATGGGTGATAACCCACTGGCTTTTCTCCAGCTTACAAACTGCCCAGCAGTCTCATATACTCGATCAGCAGCACCTCTATGTTCAATAAAAGCAATCATTGTTTTCGGAAAAACATCAACAGTTACATCAAGTAAGACCAAAGGATTACTCGCCAAAGTAAACTCAAATACTGCATGCCACTGAGGCCATTTAGGGGCACTTCTAAATCCTGAAGGTGTTTGGTTAAAGGTACGTTTAAAGGCCCTTGAAAACGCTTCTGCACTGTCAAACCCTGCTTTAATTGCAATATCGAGTATTTTCTTATCGGTTTCGAATACCAATTCAAACGAGGCACGTTTTAACCTTGCTAATAGAATATATTTACTCACTGTAATATGCATATTGGCGACAAATAAGCGATGAAAATGATATTTCGACAACGCGGCTACATCACTTAAGTGCTCAATACTCATAGGTATATCTAAGTTTTGTGCAATATAATCACAAACACGCTGAATACTTCGGTGCGGTGCTACCTTATTCTTCACTTTGTACACTCAATAACTGATCCTAAACTGTGGGAAGTATCGCAAAACAACAGAAGTGATACTTGACCAAGGTTGCGCTTTCCTAAAAAACCATATTACCTGAATCAAAATACGCATTTTACCGCAATTTTAAACCGCACAATTCGGCTTCCGCTTTATATCATTCATAAAAAATGGCCATTGAGCGCAACATCAATGGCCATTTATGAATTCGTAAAAACTAGTTCACCTTAGCCACCACATTTATTGAACTCTTCACTGGCTTTGGCATACACGGTACAAAAGTCATCGTTACCATTCGTTGCTGTAATTTTTCCACCGTCAAAAATAGCGTTAATCACTTTGCTTTTAGTGATCGTTAATCGTTTGTTCTTACATGACTTCACAGCCATCGCACCACATTCAGCAGCGCTAGCTGCCTCTTTAAATTTAGAGCAGCTTTGCTTACCTTTACACTTTTTATAACTTATTTTATCTTTTCCTGGGCATGACGTTCTCGTGTATTGGATTTCACAAGTTCCAGCAACCGCAACTTCCATGAAAAAATAAGCAAAAAATGCAATAAATAAACTCGCAATTTTCAATTTCATACAATGATCCTCTCAGTGAGTAAGACGAATTAATAGTCGCTAAATAATCAGCCACTAGGTTTTAAATTTGGTCAATAGGGCACGCTGCGTTTCAGCCATTTGTGCTAACTGTAAGCTTGCTTGCTGATTGTCTTTCGCTTGCTCTGTTGTGGTATTCGTGATATCTCGTATACTATTTACACTCTCTAACTGGGTGTTTGCGGCGACAGTTTGCTGCTCTGAAGCCGCTGCAATTTGTTGGCTCATGTCACGGATAGTTTGGATACTTTGCACAATAGACTGCAACATATTCTTCACGCTATTGATCCCGTCGACGCATTCTCTTGAGGCTTGCTGAGAACTGGTCATACTCTCAACGGCCTGCTGTGCACCACTGATCAAGTTTTCAATGGCTGATTGAATCTCTTGTGTTGACTCTTGAGTACGGCTGGCCAATGACCTCACCTCATCAGCCACCACTGCAAACCCACGTCCTTGCTCTCCGGCCCTAGCCGCTTCTATTGCAGCATTGAGTGCCAATAAATTGGTCTGTTCTGCAATGCCTTTTATTTCAGCCAATACCGAACTAATACTGACCGTATCGTTATTTAGCTGCTGAATCACGTTTGCCGAGCCTTCTATGGTTTTACCCAACGCTGAAATACTCTCTACGTTCTTCAGTAACACGGTTTCCCCTTGTTCAGCTTCAGTACTGGCTTTTTCAACTTCTTCTAACGTGCTGTGCACACTTGCAGCAACAGAGGCGACTGTTTCTGTCATTTCGTTGATCGACGTACTCATTGCGTGCATTTGTGAACTTTGTTCATTGGCACTATTAAAGCTTTGATCAGCTATCACACTGGTTTGTTCTGCTGTACTGGCCAACAACTGCGAGTTATCCGATATTTCATTTAACGTATCGCGCAAACTATTTACGAGTTGCTGCATGCTTTGCGCCATCTCACCCAACTCATCTTCTTGCTCTTTTACAAACTGAACAGTCATGTCGCCCGTTGCTGCGGTTTTAATTTGTTGTATTGACATAGCCAACGGTACTTTGATTGAACGAGTCACTACAAATGACACTGCAATAGACAACACAATGATCAACCCGGCCAACATTGTGATCACAAATTGATTATCAGACACTGTACTTTCAGCCTGTGATTGAATCGAGCCAGTATAAGTCATTATTTGTTTCTTGAGCTCAGCGATTAATTCTCTGGTTTCCTTAGCATGCTGTTTAATAACATCGAAATCTTTTTTAACTTTGCCAAGTTGTTTCAATACACTTACTTTTGAGCTAATAGCGCTATCGCTGCCCACTAATGCATTTTTAAAGCTCGTTAGGTTTTGATGCATTGATGCCAGTTCATCACTTCCTTGCAGCTCACTTGCCATTTGTATTTTATTAAATAATTCATCAATTTCGCTAACACTGCCTTGTAATTCAGACTGTACACCAAGCACCTCAAACACAATCTGTGAGCGTAGCACTGAGTTGGCACTATCTACCGCGCTTTCAATAAGTGATACAAAGGTCGCTAAGAGGTCTATGGTCGCCTCTTGCTCTGCCATTCCTTCTAAATCGTATGCAAAACTTAAGCTTTCATCGCCCATATCACCGAATTCTTGTGCCAACTCATTGGTTTTTTCAATTTGGGTCAAAATGGCCAAATAGTTAGTGATGCTGGTGATTGACGTGGTGTAAAGCGCTGCATTGGTTTTCTCTAATTTAGAGAGTATTTCTGCAAACTCAGGTAGGCCATCTAACTGTAATGCAAGTGCTTGTAAATTGGTTTGGTTTTCATCGTATCGTTTGTCGAAATCAGCTTTAATGGTATTTGCTACACTACGACGCTCTGTCGCAAATAGCTGTATTAAGCTCAGCTCGGTTGCCAAAACACTTTCTGACAGTGCAGCACCAGATATTAAAGTTGGGACACTTTTAGTCGATACTTTTTGTATTCCCTTACCAATATTGGATATGCCCATTATAGATACAGAAAACAAAATAACAGACAAAAGCAATACGACCGCGAAGCCACCAAATATTCGCCACGTAACAGTTAAATTCATATGATTTATCGTACAGATTGGTAATACTCAATGTATAGCAAAGATCCCAAAATTTGCGAATTTCAAAGGCAACGTCAGTTAACGTAACACGGCGACAATAATATGCAGTTGTGCAGTTTGTATCAGGCTTTAAACAAACACCAGCCAACCTGTTTACTGAAACAAAGCCAACTAACGTGCGCAGCGTTGGCTTTTGATTAGTATATGATTCATTGATGCAAACGATGAACTAAAATAAGGAGTTAAGGGACGGCCATAAAGCCTGGGAGAGATTCAACTTTCGACTGCCAATTAAGTATACTTGGGAATTTTCCATTAATATCAGAGGCGCCTTCAGCCAATTTAATATAGCTATACAATGCAATATCTGCAATAGTGGGCGTACTGCAAGCCAGCCAATCATGAGAGTGAAGTAAACGCTCTAAGCCCTGATATAACTGCGTTGTTACTACAACCGCTTGCTCATAATCACCGGGTTTATTCAGTTGTTTAATGCCTCTTAGCATAGCGGGCCCCATCACTAACGGACCAGATGAAACCGCTAATAACCTGTGTATCATCGCTTGTTTCACAGGGGAAGATGGGTACCAAATTCCAGAGTTATCAAATACTTTAGCCAAATAAACTAAGATAGCGCTAGAATCACAAATAACGCGTTCTGCATGTTTCAAAACAGGTACTTGGCCAAATGCGTTTAACTTCAAAAATGCGTCTGATTGATGCTGCTTAGCCTTTAAGTCAACGATTTCAAATTCATACTCCAGCTGAAGTATTGATAAAAACAATGACACTTTATGAGTATGCCCAGATAGCGGATGTCCATATAACTTAATATCTTCCATAATAAACCCTTAATAATTAATGGTGTACAACAATCAACCATTAAACAATAGATTCTATTAAAAACAAAGAGTAATAATATGAACTTTACTTAACAAAGACACTGTTATCTGATGTCATAGCAGCACAAAGACAAGAGGGATGTACGTTATGCTTATAATGAGGGCTTGACACATTCGGCTAATGGCTGCCATGTATAACGTCCCGAGTGTAAAGTGTCGCGCGTTCTAATACTCATATTTGGGTTGCGTAGCTTTAACACTTTTCGTTTTTCAAAATAACCGTTTTTGAGGGCATCTTTTGTGATTGGGTGATGACTAAATAGCTGATCGAAACTGCCGTCATTTATTGCCCTGTGCAGCCCATCGGTTAAGCGCTTGCGTAGCCTATGATTATTTTTATTCACAAAAAAATACATCGCAGAGGGGTAACACAAACCAAAGCGGCTATCGATCTGTAGCTTAGGGTGGCCAACCACTTCAGACCAAGGCTCATGCAGAGCTCTGGGAAACAAATCAAAGCGCTTTTGTTCTAACATTTTCAATAAATTCTGCGCCCCAGCGGTTTCAACAGTCAAACTATTAAATGCATAGATCTTTGAGTCAGGCCAATCGTTACCACTGCCGAATCGATAATCCAACAATGCAGTTGCATATTGGTGTTTCTTTAGCCTTGATTGTAAGTCTTTATGAATAATAAAAATACGCGCCCCCATCATGCCCTTTAGCAATGGGATATAAACGGTACCTAATTTTTGCTCTCGTTTAATCGAGGTCATGCTCCAATGCACATCAATTAAATCGGCTTTAGCAAGCAGATCTAATGTTCTGGCCTGCGGGGTATCTTCAAGGGGGTTTTCAATTAATTGATATGGTCCATATTCAAACGTACTTTTTTCGAGTGCCAACCGTAATAAGTCGACATAATAGGTTTGCTTTGGATCAACAAATTTATGAGACACATTGTATCTCACCGTATCAATGGCTTCGCAATTCTCACTAAACAGCATTAATATAAAAAAAAGCAACAATCCATGACACTTACTCACAACCATAAAACTCTATCATTCCTTTAAAAACTTCGTTCATTATAGCAGAGTATCTATATTTGAAACGTAAATACGCGTATCTATTTGTCAACGCTCACATCAAATACGTATATTCTAACTATGATGTTTCGCACATCGTTCATCTCAAACTATTACGTTATATTGAACATTAAGTCATCAAAAGCAGTTTTAATGGCTGTTTGAGCAAGTTTGACGGTGGTAGGCACGGCACTTGTGTATGGGTGCACCGTATACACATCTGTTGCCATTAAGTGCTGGTCAGTGTAGACCGGTGCTAACTGGGTATATTGAGGTAGTAGTATATTCGGCACAATCCCGATGCCAAATCCAGCGCTAATAAGCGATATTGTTTGGTATATGTTGTCTGTAATATGTGTTGCCATAAACTGCTGCTTCTGTGATGACCCACCAGCTTTATAAAATGTATGATTTATCTGAGTACCTTGCCAATGATTCGCAATATAAGTCACAGCACTTAAATCTGGAGTATGATGTTTAGCTTTGCATAACACATCATAAAATCGGCCAATAAGTCGTTGCTTATAGCGACTGTCTTGACTCCTACCCACACGAATTGCTAAATCAATATCATGATGCATCAGATCCAACTGTTCATCTTGGCAAATCAATGACAAACGTACTTTTGGATGCGCTAAAAATGTCTTCGTTAATGCAGGTACTACCAGGGAGTCCATTAACGCATGTGGGGCGGTAATCGTGAGTTTGCCAGCTGGCTCGATTTGTTGCGCCATCACTTCATCCCAAGCTTGTTCTGAAATTTGATGCATTTTTACACAGTGGGCATAAAATCGTTCACCGCTAGGCGTTAACGATTGCCGACGTGTAGTGCGCTTTAACAGTGTAGTTGCTAACTCACCTTCTAATTGTTTTAAGTGTTGACTCAATACCGATTTAGAGAGCCCTAGCTTCTCAGCAGCTTTAGTTATCGACCCAGCCTCCACAATGCGCATAAATAAATTCATATGGCGTAGCTTATTCATATTGTTTCACCAGATTAAACAGTATTTTCTATTAGTCTTGTTTTTCTTTACAAAGCATAGCGCTAAACTTGGTCGCAAGTAAACAATAGAGATAATAGAACATGGCACCACAAACCGTATTTGAAGCTTGTAAAACAGGTATTTTACAATGGCAAACCGCATTTAATAACCAAGATGCGGCTGGGTGTGCTGCCCAGTACCACCCTGAATGTACGATGGTGGCAAAACCATTTGGGACGTTTAAAGGCACTGAGCAAATACAAGCTTTATGGCAGCAAATTATTGATCAAGGTTTTCATAGTGTTGAATATAGCGATGTCATTTGGCAACCGGAAGGTACCGATGGTTATTTACTGACTTCACACTGGCAAATGAACAAAGCGTATGGAGTTGTACATAAAGAGCATTGGCAAGTTCAAAAAAATGGAAAAGCAGTTTTAATATACGATGAATTTGAGGTGCAAGGGGAGCGGTAGAAAATATGATCAGTTAACTTATGCGCTTTCTTCCTAATCAGTGTTCCACCAAATCAGTCTTCCTGACGCAGGTCAGGATCCATTTACGTTTCGTGTATTCAAACATGGACCCTGAAATAAATTCAGGGAGACGAAATCTTACGCTCTGAAATGAAGTCAGGGAGACGAAATCTTAAGCTATGAAATGAAGTCGGGAGACGAAATCTTAAGTTCTGAAATGAAGCCAGGGAGACAAAGGTGTTAGCCCTGAATTCAGATAGACGAAGACGTTAAGCCTTGAATGAATTCAGAAAGGTGAAGGTACTGAGTTCTAAAAAGAGTATAGAGGAGTGTAAGTTTTTAACGGATGCAACAGCCTTCAACTGATACAACTGCCGTTAACTTATGCGCCGTCCTCCTATTCAGCCCTCCACCAAATCAGCCCTCCACCAAATCAGTCTTCCTGACGCAGGTCAGGATCCATTTGCGTTTCGTGTATTCAAACATGGACCCTGAAATAAATTCAGGAAGACGAAATCCTAAGCCCTGAAATGAAGCTAAGATGTTAGCCCTAAAATGAAGTCAGAAATACGAAGATGTTAAGCCCTCAATGGCTCCTGATAGGTAAAAGCGCTGAAAAATGAGGTGTAAGGCCATCCAAAATAGGTTCACAAAGCGAAAAGGAGTACCGTTCTCAGCAAAGGCCTAATAGAGAAAAGGTTATCATGTATGCGAACTATTCACTAACTCACTAACATGCATTCATTTGTCATTTTTAATTGTTGCTTACTTTGCCAAAATGGCGACCCTTGCCAGCGTTGCTCTGCATTATAGCGCTGCACCAATTCATTTAAGTACGTATTATAAATTAAAGTCATTTGTTCGGAGTAATCCGCTAACCCAGCACAATTACCCGCAAAAGACTGCATGATTGCATGACACGCTTTCTCTGCCATATACATACTCGTTGTCATGCCATGTGATGATAAGGGATCAAACGACATTGCAGCATCACCTAGCATCAGCCAAGTATCTCCTGTTAACTGACTGCATATATGACTGCTAGCATTCACCATTCGTACTTTTGTGCTATGTTCTTGAGGAATAAATTGCTTAAAGTACAGTGAGTCTTGATTAATTTCATGCCAATTTTCAAACGATTTATATAACTCAAAGTCAGGTGAAGCTTGGTTGCTAAAAATAGCCAACATGTTTTGATTTTGGTTCATTTTAGACACCAACCCCCAGTGATTTTGCTGGGCTTCAACAAGCACTGGATGACTGAGCTTTTCGCCTGATATTCTTGGTACATTCACCACAAATGCCATTAACTTATCAAAACAGTGACGCGAAATATTTAAAGCTCTTGGTAAATACCCTTGTCGGCCGCTGGCATCAACAACAAAACGCGCACACACCTCAATAACTTGCCCATTACTTTTACTACCAAGTAACCAATGCGATGGTTGTCGCTCGATACTGATTACTTTATGCAATTTGACTACCGAGTCTGGTAAGTCATATGCTAGCTGCCTAACTAGGCCATGTTTATCGACTTTCCAGCCATGCCCTTGCATAGTTGACTCTAAACTAGGGTGCTGCAGTTGAGCAGCCCCCCATGATGAAAAAGTACCAGAACAAGGAAAGTGTATTTCATGCTGTAAATATTTCATCAAACCCAGCCGCTCTAACAATGGGTTAACCGTTGCAGGCAAACTTTCAGCAAAGCTCATGTTTATAGGCTTATCATCATGAAACAATACAACTTTGAAACCTTGCGTTGCTAACTCCTTAGCCAGTAATACACCGCTTACTCCCATTCCAATTACGGCGCAATCAAATTTTACAGTCATTTTTACTCTCATCAAAATAGCGCCCTTACGAGCGCATCTTATTTTAGTTTTTATCCGCTTTGCTGTAAGCAACATAAACCACTTCAGGAATACCCGTATTCTCTCCTTGTTCAACAGGTCGAGCCATTACCATTCCCATATGCTTCCATTGTGTGACCATCTGAATTAAGCCATTGGTATAGCCTCCTTCTGCGTGGTAACCAACAAATCCCAAATCGGCAGTATGTAGCCAATCAAGTCGTTGTGAATATTGTTCCAATCGCAGTTGATCAAATGATGCTTCTGTCATGCCCTGTGCAATTTTGTGATCAAAACCATTGGGGGTTTCTGTATCTGAGTTTTTACCATCTTTAAATTTGTTGTAACGCGCAAGAGGCACGATATGTACAGGCAAGTTAGCTGCCCACCAAGCTGGTATAGGAAAATCTTCAGGAGTGTAAACAGCTTGGCAACTCGCAGCATCTGATTGCCAAGGGATCCCCATCCATTTGGTTAAATCTCCAGGTGTATTTTTCCAAAACCAACTTGCATCAGAGTCAGGTATTATCGACTTTTCAACATCAGACACTTGTATTACATGACCAAAATCTTGATACATGTTCAAATCATTGGCTGCCTGAGTTAATCTAAATTCACTTAAACCGAGTAAGCTTATTTGGTCATTAACACCAGATTTTCTCTCATTTTCTGAGTAAATATGTTTATGACGCATAGGCCAGGTCAGTTCTACTCCTGGGTGAAAACCACCCCCATATAGTGCATCTAACGCTGCCCGTGCCGATAGCAATGCTGGGTGGGATGAGTCTGCAAATGTATCAATATAGAATTTAGCCATTGAATCAATTGTGTCTGCGTGACTTTTCTCATCATCCGTAACGGTAAAGTTACCTTGTGACCAATTTAATAAGTGCTGATACATGAACGGTGGGATAGCAAACCATTGCATTGGGCTACCAGGATAATCCACCCCATCATTGGGATAAAATGGCAGCTGTAATTTGTGTGTAGCTTTGCGCCCTTTAATGTCCGTGGTATCTTTGCTTGGAATAATCCGACTGGTATTGATCCATTCACTATCAGTTTGACCTGCATCTTGCTTATCTACAGCTTCATCAAACATCGGGTTTCTAAACTGCTTAAAGATTTCTTCTCGTAATTCACTTGTGGCACAGCCATTATCAAGCAATTTTGCAAACTGATTTTGACTACTGAGTTCACCCATCACTGTATTTACTTGATTGTCGGAGAAGTCCGCTTGGTTAACCCATTGCATACGATATAAACGATATAAAATTGGAAATACATCGCTAAATTGGGTTTTTAATCCAGCTAAATCAGCCTCTTTAAATTGTGACCCACTGACCATATCGTATAAAGTGACAAGTGGTTCAATTTGAGGCGCAAAGTCAGGCGGCGCTGTTGCAATCCATGCGCTATTGTTTTCTTGGTTTATTTTTACAATATTTCCATTTTTTAAGGTTAATTCAGCACTTACGCTACCATCACAAATATCATCATACCAATTAGAGTTGTCTGCAAAGTCGGTATTTAAAGACGACGGAGTCATTGCTTGTGATACCCCGTCCCCAGCATAAAAAGACAATACACCAGAGTCTGAACAACTAATGCTCCCTTGCAAAACATTGTGTCGCTCAGTCATATTAAGCAAGTTTGTCAGACGACTCTCTTGATCGGCTTCATTAGCAGGAAACTTGCCACTTAACTTAACGACGTCATTCTGATTACTCGATACCATCCCCTTACTGCGGATCACTAACTGCTGACGCAATTTGTTACCCAGTACATTCGGATTTCGCCGCTTTGCTGTTTGAGCTGGGGCCAGCCTTTCTAAACTAACATTCTTAGACAAATTACCTGAGCCTTCCGATAATAATGACAAATCGAGGGCATTATTATAGTCGTACCAAAATGCTTTTTTGTTTGCCACACTCACATGCCATGTTACCTTCTCACCATCTCCCAATGTCACTTTTTCTATTGGGTTACCTTGCATGTCACACTTATAAAGATAAAAGCGCTGTGCTTGTTTTTTAACGGCCCCTAAATATTTATCCGCTAATACTGCAACAATCACATCTTCAACAAGGCCCAGTAAAGAGAAGTTAACGATTGACTGTGGTAAAGTCGCATCATCAAGCTTACGCTCAAGTTCCTGTTTTGAGATAACCTTCCCGAGATTAGACTCGATGATTGCGATAGACAACTGACTCTTATGATCACCAGCCAGTTCAGTAACAACTGACTCAGAGACATATTCTTTTACTTGTAAACCGACAGTGTTAACTGCGTCACCTAGTCCCTCAGCAAATACTCTTTGTACGAGTGCTTTTAAATCTCCAAGTGTTACCAAATACTCTACACCTGTATCGTATAAATGTTGCCAAGGTACCTCTGGAGTAAAAACCGCTGTTTCGGATTGAGCAGGACCATTACCAACACGTGCCACGCCAAGTGGTGGATAAATTTTATAGGTATACTGATCAGACATGGTGTTTCCTTATCGATTTTGAGAGATAACACGCACCATTGCATATGACTATACAGATGGGGGTGCCAAGTAGATTATGAATAACCAGTGTAGTCAAATACGAATAAATATCGATTACATGACATTACATCATTCAACTCTCCAAACCTGTACTCCTGACGTTGGTCTGGGTGTAACTCCCCCCTAGCCGTCGTCCTGACGCAGGTCAGGATCCACAAGCACAAAGTGCTCCCTTTGCATGGACCCTGAAATAAATTCAGGGAGACGAGGGACAATAAATTCAAAGAGACGAGGAAGACTCACAGGATAAAACGTCACTGTCCAACTGATGTAACTCACCTCAGCCGTCGTCCTGACGCAAGTCAGGATCCACAAGCACAAAGTGCTCCTCTGCATGGGCCCTGAAATAAATTCAGGGAGACGAGGGGAGATGAATTCAAGGTGACGAAGTAAAATAAACTCAGAAGTACGAAAAATAAATTCAGGGAGACGAGGGGAGATGAATTCAAGGTGACGAAGTAAAATAAACTCAGAAGTACGAAAAATAAATTGAGAGATACGAGGTAGACTCACAGGATAAAACATCAATGTCCAACTGATGTAACTCACCTCAGCCGTCTTCCTGACGCAGGTCAGGATTCACAAACACAAAGTGCCCCCTC
>NZ_JAGJEE010000052.1:0-16199 GCF_018100885.1 Pseudoalteromonas sp. MMG013
TTATCTGCTTATCTGCTTATCTGCTTATCTGCTTATCTGCTTATTTGCTTATCTATTTGTAAAATGGATAATATGGGCCGGAGTGACAATAACCGCAGTATCACTTTCATGCGGCTATGTCATGTTTACTGAGGGGTTACTAGTCGAGTGAGTTTTTTAATATCGCCTTCAATTGCTTCCATTTTAGCGATATTTAATGAATTATCTTTGGCAATATCGTAGTGCCAAATCAGTTCATCTGATTTGATAAGTGAGATCGACGTCTCTTCTAAAGGCAGTTGCCAAATATAGTCTTTTGCAGACCAGCTTGATAACCAATATAAGGTGTTATCTCGTAGTTTGAAATTACGAAGTTGATTATATTGTTGTTGTGAAAAGCGGTGGATTAGCGTCCAATTTTCATGCGTGCTCAAATTGGCCAAATTATTCACTTTATACAAGGTATAGTTGTCAAAAACTAGCCATTGAGCATTTTGGTTGTCGTAAATGAGTGCGTCAACTTGCAGAGCGACTTCTTTGAGTCGTTGCCCTGTTAAAGTATAAGTAGACAATGTATGTGTATTATATATCCAAACCCGCTCATTTGTATGCCAACCTAATTGGGTGATTGTGCTAACTTGTTCAGGTGAGAACTGTGAGACTTTACCCTGCCGGTCATAAAGCAGTACATTCTTATCGCGATTGGTGAGAAGCAGGTTTAGTTTAGGTTGCCACTCAATATGTTTAACATAGTCATAGCCTTGATTGTAAGAAAGCTGTTTGATTTGATCGTCAGCATGCAAATAGACTTCACAGACACCGCTTCTTTTTGACATAAAAGCGGTTTCGCCAAGTGGATTACTTACTGGTAGGTAATCGATACTGGTAGTTGAAAAAATAGGGAGCCCATCTTTATCACGAATATTCACTTGCCATGTTTCTACTGCCGTATAAATATCACCTGCTAAGTCGATGGATAAGTCAGTGAACATACCTTGTACTGCATTGGCAATAATATGTTGATGGCCATCTCGCGTTGTGGCTACCAATGTATGATGTTTATCTGAGTTGTTGGTAATAATGCTTTGTTGCTTTGGATCGTAAGACAGCAAGGAGATGGGGTGTGCCCACTGCATATGCACAGTGCCATCGAGTGTGATTAATTTACTGCTATGATCAGTGGAGGTGATAAGGTAATAGGTCTTTCCTTGCCAAGCCTTGATACTGTGCTGGAAGGTGTCCCCTGCGTTAAGTGTAATTGGAAGGGCCAGCGCCTTACCGGTATTAAAGTCGTAATGAAAAGGCTTGAAGTGTGCGCCATGTGCTACATTAATCGTTAGTTGGGTGCTTGATAACCAAGAAGATGCTCTGGAGCGTGTACATTTTTGACCTTTGGCGCGGTGAATAGCTTGTCCTGAGGATTTATATACATGGAGAATGCATTGGTCTTGGTAATATTGCCAGAATGTAATTAAGTCGAGTTCATGATGCCAGCTAGGGTGATGTATGCGGCTGGGGAACTTGATGGTATTTAACACCACACCTTGTTTATTGCTAAATACGAGATTATTAAAGTTTTTTATATAGGCAATTAAGTCTTTAGTTTTATGTGCGTCAACATTGTACTCAAGACCAAGATCATAACTCAGATCTGACAGCTCATAAGTAGGTTTTGGCGTTTTTATGGTATTTTTAGAATAAAATGCAATTGCGCTACTGCATACAATTACAACTGGAATTGTTGCCCATTTCCACCATTGAGACTGAGTGAGGAGCTTATTTTTTTTCGATATTGGAGGTGTTTCTTGTGAAGTGTAAACATCAGTTCTGGTTATGAATTGATAGCCTTTTTTAGGGATAGTTTTAATCACCTTAGGTTGTTTTGGATTATCATTGAGTAACCGTCTTAATTTTGTTAATAATTGATATAAGCTATTATCTTCAACGATGATATTAGGCCAAATATGTTCAGATATCGCCTCGCGAGCAAGTAACTCCCCATTACTATAAATAAACAGCCTGAGTAATTGCGCTACTTGAGGCTCTAATTTTATGACTTCTTTGGTGTTTAGATTGAGTAGCTCATCTGTGTTGTCAAAAAATACCCAAGTTAAGAATTGTATATTTGTATGCATAGCGCATCATCTGTGTTCTTTATATGGTACAAAGTTAACTTTTATCATTATAAAGTCAAGACTCGTAAGGGTTTAGCTAGCTTTCTTCAGATAAAATTCAGTATTTTTCACAGTGATATTTGTTTTTATAGGGAAAAATTTTTCAATTGGATTGAAGTATGAGTCGTGTGTTACGAAATATTTATGTGTTGATTTTAGGGGTTATGAGTACATTGGTTTGTGCAAATGATAACGTGTCGATAGTGTTAGATGGCCAGTTAATTGATCAAGCTTGGCAGGATGTTTCTGCAACAAAATCCTTTTATGAAGTCGTACCAGCCACGCATACCGAGTATTTAGATAAAGTGGAAAGTAAGGTAGTGACCACAGCACAAGGAGTGTATGTCGGTATTATTAATTGGCAAAAAGAAGGAGAAAGAAAGAAGCAATTCAATTTACAAGATGGGTTCATCCAAGCTGATTTTAATCGTATTTATTTAGACTTTTCTGGTGATGGCAGTGGTGCGTATTTGTTTGTGGTCGGATTAGGTGGAGGGGTTCAAGACGCGGTTCTTACGCCACAATTAACAACCGACAATGATTGGGATGGAGATTGGCAGACCTCATACTTTGAGGCAGCAGACTATTGGTCTAGTGAAACGTTTATTCCGTGGCATACAGTGTCTTTTTATAATAAAAAGAATCTACGAGATGCATCAGAGATTGGTGTGTCAGTGCAGTTGTATCAGTTAGTTAATAACCATCTATATGCGTCACAGAAACAGACGACGGCCAATGCTGACTTCTTTTTAACTATGCCTAAAGTAAAAGCAATTATCCCTCAAGAGCATCAGGTCACGTTTGTTCCGTATATTACTCGTCAGCAAGATCTGATTGACAATATAGGGTTAAATGATATCGGCTTCGACTTAATTTATAAGCCAGATCACCATCAAAAGCTGAGTGTTGCGATAAACCCTGATTTTGGTCAGATAGACAGTGATGAGGTGGACTTAAATTATAGTGCAGTCGAAACACTGCGCTCAGACAAACGTGCATTTTTTACCCAAGACATTAATGTCTTTAATGTACAAAGCCTGCAAGATACCACACTTATTCATACTCGGCGTATTGGAGCGGGTAGTGATGATATGATGCATATAACAACACCGATAGATGCCGCAGTCAGGTTTGTACAGCAGACAGAGCAGCTACAACTTGGTGCTTTTGCCGTAAAAGAAGATAAATTAGGTAATGATGTGGGTAAGTCATTTTACGCCATAAGGGGCAAGTATCGTCATAAAGCTTGGCAGACTGGGTTACTGATGACACATACTGAACGTCCATTTATAGAGAGAAATGCTCGCAGCATTGCGTGGGACACTCAATACCAAAGTGCTACTTGGTCAATGCAAAGTACCATGATGCACAGTGATATTTCGCAAAGTCATACAAGTCAACAAGGCCGAGGTGCGTCACTAAAGTTGGGGTATCAATTTTCTGCTAATACTCAATTTGAGTCGTCTTACTTGCAGTTAGACGAAAAGTTTGATGTAAGTGATTTAGGGTATATTAAGCGCAATGACTGGCGTTATTGGCAAGGAGAGTTCAGTCATGCTATTAATTTTAATTCGCCATTGGTCACGAGCGTAAAACAAAAAATAGCGGTCGCTTATGAATCTAATGATGAGGGGATTAAATTACCAGCTCAACGTCAGTACAGCGCTAATGTGATGTTAAATGGTGGTGCAGAGGCATCGGCGACACTGACACATAATTCATCGGGGTGGCAAGATAATGTGGGCTATAACAGTGATCGTTTTCAGCAACCAGATACATGGGGGTCTCGGGTATTTTATCGTAGTTCTTATGTTGGGAAGTTTAGCTGGGCTGCCAGTTACCAGTATGATCAAGAAGGACTAAATGGCATCGCGCAACAGTTTGCGTTAGATCTTACCTTTATGCCGCATGAAAATTGGAATATCAATATAAATAACTTTTACCGTAAAGGGGACGGTTGGCTAATAGCGAATTCTCATAACCAGCTAACGCAGTACGATAGAGCGTATTTCGTGAATGAAAATAAAGTTACAGGACTATTAACTGATGATCTTGAACTGAGTATTTATTTGCAATGGGCCGTACTTGAAGCCAAAAGTGAGCAGGTATTTAGTATCACAGACGGGAGTTTAACAGAGCTTACTAATCTGGATACCAGTTTTGAAGACAAGCGATTAGTATCGCAAATGAAGCTGCGTTATCGATTAGGTGCTTTTTCCGATATATATTTGGTCTATGGCCGAGGGGCGACGCAAATTGATAATATGCAAAAGCAGAACGTGGCGGCTGAACCTTGGTCACGCAGTGTTGAGCGGCTTTGGCAAACCCCGAATGAAGAGCGTATCACTTTGAAATTTAGATACGGTTTCTAAATTTGAAGTGATTGATGGGGTATTAGCTTTAACTTACTAATATTCCTTGTTATTCTTGAATATTCACCTTGGTATTAATGCATGACTAGCCAAGAATGGGCTGTGATTTCAAGCCATAACAAGGATTAAAAGATGACACTCGGTCACTACATAAAACACTTACGTACCACAGCAAATATGAGCCAGCCTCAACTGGCGGAGAAGATGGGGGTAGAACAGAGTTATTTATCAAAATTAGAAAATGATAAATCTGTGCCCTCTAATGAGGTTTTTCGCCAGTTACTAGATGCTTTAGAGCTCACCGTTGAGGATTTTATGCTTGGCGCTCAGGGGCAAGCGAATCAACACCATTTCAGCCAAATTCCAGATATAGAGTCATGGTATGCTCGCCAGCTACGCGACAATTCAATCAAACAACGTACTTTGTTATACGTTGCTATATTGCTGGTATCACTTGGTGGCAGCTGTTTTTACGTCGGATTTCAAAACTTAGTGTTCCCACAAACATTGTATGAATATGAGTCTCGAGGGGTTGTTTTACCTAATGAGGCCCAAGATATTTTTTATAGCTGGTCTCGTTTTGTACCTCATGATGTAGACATACAAGAGGTACGGCGAGCAATGCTCAAACGAAGAGATATATCGATTATTTTATCATTTGACTATTTAGGTGATGAATTTATCAAAGAGGTTGAACAGGGTCGCCGGCTTTATAAAGTAAGTAAAGATGTAAAGCAGCAAACGCGATTTGGTAATACTTTACTGCAGTTTATAGGTTTGATAGGGGCTTTGCTGGGTATCGCACTGATGCTCATTGAGCCTAGATTGACGCGTAACAAACTTTAACTAGTGTGATAAAACTCGGCATATGATCTGTGTATTACTTATTCTCAATTAACAAGAGTCATTTCGCAGGTCATACTCAATAATTTTAAGGACAAAGATAATAAAATGCAGAAGTTTTTTTGGGTGATGCTAACGTTGCTAGGTGGTTGCCAAAATAGCACGGCGCACTTTAACGCGAATAACCCCGTTATTTTTCAAGCAATGGATTGGGTAGCCGATGGTACATTTACCGAGGGTGTTGAAGGTCCTGCGGTTGATAGCCATGGAGCTTTATATGCGGTGAACTATGGTCAACAGGGTACAATAGGGGTAGTTCAAGGCAAGAACAATACAAAGCTTTGGCTCACTTTGCCAGAAGGGAGCGTTGGTAATGGTATTCGTTTTAATCAGCATGGAGATATGTTTGTGGCAGATTATACCGGCCATAATATATTAAAAATCACACCGCAAGGTGCTGTGTCGGTTCATGCCCATGAGCCACTTATGAATCAACCAAACGACATCGCTATTCGTGATGATGGAATGATTTATGCGAGTGATCCTAATTGGTCTACCGGGCGGGGTCAAATTTGGCGGATAGCGACGGATGGCACGGTGAGCTTGTTACAAGCAGAGATGGGTACAAGTAATGGTATTGAAGTTAGTCCCGATAACCTTACCTTGTATGTAAATGAAAGCAAGCAACAAAAAATATGGGCATTTACGCTAAATGAGCAAGGCGATGTGAGTGATAAGCGGTTGTTTTACCAATTTACGAAGCACGGCCTTGATGGTATGCGCACAGATAGCCAAGGTAATTTATATGTAGCTCGCTATGGCGCAGGTGAAGTCGTAGTGCTGTCTCCAAGTGGAAGCTTATTACATACCGTGCGCTTAAAAGGAAAGTACCCAACAAATATTGCATTTGGTGGAGTGCAGGGGACTCAAGTATTTGTGACAATGCAAAAACGTGGCGCGATCGAATCTTTTTACAGTGAATATGCCGGACGTGCTCACACATTACATTAATCTTGTATACTTGTCGCAGATCGACTAATGCTGTCATATAAATGATTTCAGCAATACAACAAATAAATACATATTCTTTTTAAGGGAACACCATGATTGAACAAGGGCAAACTTTATCACAAGCGACACTCAGCCATTTAACAGATGACGGTATGGTAGAGCACCAAGTAACAGAATTGTTCGCAGGCAAAACCGTTGTTTTGTTTGCGGTGCCGGGCGCTTTCACACCAACATGTTCAGCGGCCCATTTACCGGGCTATGTGGTATTGGCTGATCAGCTTAAATCCAAAGGCGTTGATGTTATTGCTTGTGTATCAGTAAACGATGCGTTTGTGATGAAAGCGTGGGGTGAAGCGCATAATGCATCAGAATTAATGATGCTAGGCGATGGCGATGCAAGCTTTACTAAATCTCTAGGCCTTGAAATGGACACTGCGACATTTGGTGGCATTCGTTCGCAGCGCTATGCCATGATTATAAAAGATGGCGTTGTCACTCAGCTTAATGTAGAAGCGCCTAAGTCATTTGAAGTCAGTAAAGCGGAAGTGATCTTAGCGGCGCTGTAATATACAAGCAAATATCGTATTTGTTAAAACGGGCACTCTATGCTCGTTTTTTATATTGGTAATTATTAAGTGACTAAATAACACATTGTGTAACATTCTTAATGACATCTGCAACTTTGCATATGTTAGAGTCACCTAATAAAGGAACAGATATAAGCCCTGCATAATAATGATTGAAGTTGCTAATTTAACGAAGTATTTTGGTAAAAAGTGTATATTTGAAAATTATAATAATACGTTTAACGCGCAAAAGCTTTGTGTAGAAGGGCAGAATGGCCTAGGGAAAACCACACTTTTTACAATAATAGCCGGACTGGATAGTTTTTACTCTGGGCACATTACGCTCAATGGTCAGCAACACGCCCATTTGCAAAGCTGCGTGAGTTTAGCATCGGATAAAATTGTTTTTCCAGAATATTTAACAGCTCAGCAGATACTCACAATGACAGCATCAAGTTGGCAATGTACCTTACCTCAAGAATTTATAACCGATTTGTGCTTTGATGCGTTTTTGCATACTCAAGTGGAAGATTTATCATCCGGTAACCTAAAGAAATTACAGCTTATTAATGCTGTGATGCGAAACACCCCTTACTTGATTTTAGATGAACCGAGTGCGGCATTGGATAAGCGAGGCCTTGATGTGGTGTTAGAGTGGATCTGTGCCTACGAAGGCCAAGTCATTATAAGTAACCATGAACCGCAGCCATTTTTGGATATAGGTTTTGATAGTCAGCCACTTAAGAAAGTTTAACCGTGAAGGTGTTTAACAGATTATGATGAAACACTTCTATCAATATCGATATCGAGCTTTTAAGGCGGAACTTAAAGAGTTAGTTAATCAACTTAATCAATTTATTTTGATGATCACCACGCTATTCTATATTTTTTTACCAGGGTTAATTGCGTCTCTGTTTTTTGGTTTAGGTAAGATAGTGCAAAGTGATAGTATATTGGTTAGCATACAAGTTGCATTTGCTTATTTACTAATTCAAACTCTGTTAATTACCGTTCTAAAACCTGCAATTTTAGATAGTCGGCATAGGTGTTTCCAAAATAGTATATTACCCCGTACATGGCATAAGTATTTGGCTGATGTTGTGTTATTACTCGCAAGTCATGCTTTGTTTATCACAACATTGATATTGGCAGTCGCCATGGGTTGGGAAAAGCTCAGTCAGGCGCCACAGCTTTTGCTCTTTATGTTGACTCAAGTTAGCTTTGCTATGGGGTTATTATACCGACCACAAGCAGTCAACTGGGCGTTATTCATGGCGTTTATATCACTGTGGTGGTCACCATCTATCCTGCACTTTTTAGTTTGTACAAACGTGCTATTGATTGGCTGCTGGTTTATACCCAAAGTACATTCACCCAATCTGACCTATCCAATTAATATATGGTCGTTTTGGGTTCATTATGCATTTGCGCATTCTTGGGTGCTGACTTGGCGTGCAACGGCCACTTTTTTAGTACTGTGGGCTGCGGACATTATTCAAATTATGCGGCCTGATTTACTACACTGGTATATGTTAGCTGCGGTACTTATTAACCAGCTTTGGTGGTCAACATTAATGATTGAAACCAACCAGCATTTACAAGAAACACGCTTATTTTGGGAGTCTTTAGGTAAGTATAAGGATATTAAACGTGTGCAAATTTTATTATTATCAATACTATGTATTATATTGTGGTGTTGCTCTGGTTTTTTACTGGGCTTTGACATCTACATGAGTGGCGCTTTACTTTGTATGCCTGCTCTTATGTATAGTGCTGTAAATAAACCGAAACTAACGGCAGTTGTATGGGCCTCAAGTTCGATCTCCTTGTTTGTAATTAAAGTGATCACTTAAGGGGTTTATACCCATTTAGTGAAACCAGCCATCATGCTAGCAAGCCAAATGACTTATTCATTATGTTAAAGGTGATGGGTGTAGAATAACGATACATCGAAATTTTTGCCTGATTACTACGTCATGTACCTGCTGTAATACCTAAACATTTATTTAATACAATTGAATTTAGGAGTATTACATTGTTGCATGGTTACAAAAAAGCCAGCATATGCTGGCTTGTTTAGGGTTGGGTTGATCTTATCTTGGTGGATTCTTACATATTTAGACAACTAAGCCTATGCTGCATCTACCCCCTGGACTGTCGGTTTAGCAGCTTTCCCGGCCATAAGCTCACTGGGGTCAAAGTCATCGACATTGATCACCGCAAGACGTTTGGCTTCAACCTCAGCGAGTTGTGTTGCCTCATCTTCATTGAGAATTTTTGCGTCAAGTCCCATTTGGGCGACTTTGTCTAATTGTGTGAATGGCAGTTTTTGCCCCTTGGCGCGACACACTTTATCAAACAAGGGTTCCACAGCAAGGATGTCTTTTAAAGTCTGTTCTTGTCTACCAATTAGGTTTAAAGGTTCATCCGTTAAATAAATATGAGCAGCAAGCCTGTCTCTTGATTCATTTGGTGTTTGTAGCAAATGTGCAAGTTTGTGTTCTAACGTGTCAGTTGGTTTACGAATAGGTCTACCAAATGGGAATAAAACCAGTTTTAATACGGCACGTAATGGTGCTGATGGCATATTGTTGATGAGATCTGCCAATGCGCGTTGGCACAAGTATAAGTGCTCCTGACAGCTCCACTGTACAAATGGCAAATCTTCTTTCTTACGACCTTCATCGTTGTAGCGCTTAAGCGTTGCAGAAACAAGGTAAAGGTAACTGAGTAAATCACCAAGTCGTGCTGAGATACGCTCTTTTCGTTTCAGCGAACCACCAAATACAGCCATACAAATGTCTGACATAAGCGCTAAAGATGCGCTATACCTACTTGCGTTACGATAAAAAACTGCCGTTTCATCGTTATATGGTACTTTAGTAAAGCGTGCCCCCGTTAGTGCTAACCATTTAGTGCGTACAAGGTTTGATATTGTGAAGCCAATATGGCCCATTAATGATGAATCAAAACTGTCAAGTGCGGCTTGTTTGTCACTCATGCTGACGGCATTAAGTTCAGCCAGTACAAATGGGTGACAACGAATAGCACCTTGCCCATAGATGATCATATTACGGGTTAATATGTTTGCGCCTTCAACCGTGATGGCGATAGGGGCACCTTGATAACCGCGGCCTAGATAGTTATTTGGGCCAAGGCAGATACCTTTACCACCATGAATATCCATCGCATGCATCGTAGATGCGCGCATTTGTTCTGTTAGGTGGTATTTTAAGATGGCAGACACGACTGAAGGCTTTTCACCTAAGTCAACCGCACCGGTAGACATACTCACTGCAGCATCTGTGCTATAAGCGTAGCCAGCTAATTTTGCGAGAGATTCTTCAACCCCTTCCATTTTACCAATTGGTAATTTGAATTGACGACGAATACGACTATACGCACCGCTTGCTAGCGCTAAAGATTTTATCCCACCAGTCGAATTTGACGGTAAGGTAATAGCGCGACCAACAGATAGACACTCAACCAGCATACGCCAGCCTTGGCCTGCCATTTCTGGGCCACCTATAATGTAGTCAATGGGTACAAATATATCATCACCTTGTGTTGGCCCGTTTTGAAACGGTACGTTTAAAGGAAAATGACGGCGACCGATTTTAACACCTGGCGTTGTTGTTGGTATCAAAGCACAGGTAATACCAGGTTCTTTTTCTTCGCCTATCAAGCCGTCGGGGTCACGCAATTTGAATGCTAACCCTAACACAGTTGCGACTGGAGCAAGCGTAATATAACGTTTGTTCCATGTTAATCGAATACCTAATGTTTCTTTACCTTCCCATTCACCTTTACACACAATACCATAATCAGGAATTGCAGAGGCATCGGAACCAGCTTCTGGTGACGTCAATGCAAAGCATGGGATCTCTTGTCCCTTAGCAAGACGGGGTAGGTAGTGGTCTTTTTGCTCTTTAGTGCCGTAATGTTGTAATAATTCACCCGGACCAAGTGAGTTAGGTACACCTACAATAGATGAAAGTAATGTTGATTTACTCGTGAGTTTTTGTAGCACACATGATTGTGCAAAAGCTGAAAATTCAAGGCCACCATATTGCTTTTTGATGATCATGGCAAAGAATTTGTTGTCTTTTAAATATTGCCAGACATCTTGTGGTAGGTCAGTTAGCTCGTGGGTTGCTTTCCAATCATCAAGCATTGCACAAACTTCTTCAACAGGGCCATCAAGAAACGCTTGCTCTTCGACGGTTAACCGAGGTTTTGGGTATTGATGTAATTTTTCCCAATTAGGATTTCCGCAAAAAAGATCAGCTTCCCACCACGTGGTTCCAGCATCGATTGCTGATTTTTCCGTGTCAGACATGGTAGGTGTAACTTTTTTGAATGCCTTGAATAACGGGGCAATAATATACTGCTGACGAATGTTAGTGAGTGATAATGGTACAGTGATGGCTAGAAAGACTAACCAGGTAAGTGCACCGAATGCACTTGCGAATGTACCAATTAACAATGTTATTGCAGCTATCCCTACGCAAGTGTTCCAGCTGGCTCGATGATAGCTCGCTGCGCCAAGAAGCGCGAGCAAGGCTAGGGTAAAAATGAGTGTCATTTTGTTCTTCCTTATTAGAGGTCCGACCACCCAGTAAGACTAGCGCTTAAAAGGGGTCTTTTCAAGAGAAAAAACAGCGCCAATTCTGACATATGTAAATTTATTGTATGGACGATTGATAAGAAAGCATACTTATCAATATATAAGCGAATAAAAATACGAGTTGCTATACATACTGTTTTAGCTAAATGGTACAAAGAAACCTAAGCAAAAAAGTGTTTTTTTTGTAATTTTAAAGTTGCATTCGCAAGTGGACGATCTATGTTTAATGTAGTCATAAAACAGGAAGGAACCTAAAATGATGAGCTCGACCATTTCTATAATTATATCTTTAACGGCAACATGGATGTCTTTTAATATTTATACTCCTGCAGTTTTTATCAGCTTATTTTTTTGCCTTGTAAGTGCTTACTTTGGCTATCACCGTTGTTTGTATACTGCACTCTTTATTGCTTTCAGTAGTGTGATGGCAATATTAATGAGCCCACTGATTTTGTTACCCGAACAAAAGCAAGCAACTCTTATGGTTTTGATGCTTATCATTGTCATGTTTGCGGGAATTGGAGCTGGTATACATAAATTAAAAGGGCGGTAAGTTATAACAAGCGGCCCGTTTGAAGCTCGCATTTACTTAGGGCTTAGGTATACAATACGGCCTATGTGTGTACGTTGGAATAGTAAATGAAGATCTTAGCTGATCAAAATATGCCGTTAGTCGAAGAATACTTCTCTGATTTAGGCGATGTTAAGCGTTTTGATGGTAGGAATTTATCGCCTGATGCGCTGAGTGATATAGATGTTTTACTTACTCGATCTGTTACTCAGGTTGATGCGCAGCTATTAAGTAAAGCTGACAATTTGAAATTTGTTGGCACAGCAACAATCGGAATTGACCATATTGATACAGCTTTACTATTGCAGAAAAACATAGCTTTTAGCAGTGCGCCAGGTTGTAACGCGATAGCGGTTGCAGAATATGTTATTAGTGCTCTTTATGCATATAGCCAAGAGACAAATACAGGTTTGGCAGGGAAAAGCCTCGCGATAATAGGTGTAGGTAATATTGGTCAATGTTTGCGTGACAAATTACACAGCATGGGCGTTACACTGTTACTGTGCGACCCAATACGTTACGCTGAAGGCACTTTAGATGAACATATTGAACTTGACGCGGCCTTAGAGCAAGCGGACTTTGTTACTTTTCATGTACCATTAATCAAAGATGGTAAACATAAGACACAGCATTTACTAAATGCCGAACGCATAGCTAAATTAAAAGCGGGCATGTTGATTATTAATGCTAGCAGAGGTGATGTCATTGACAATAAGGCTTTGTTGGTCGCGTTGCGCTCAGGTAAACAGTTAGAGCTGGTGTTAGATGTATGGGAAAATGAGCCTGATATACTGACCGATCTCCTGCCATATGTTCGGTTTTCCAGTGTACATATTGCGGGACACACGCAAGAAGGGAAAGCACGTGGAACCCAAATGCTTTATCAAGGTGTATGTCAGTTACTTGATGTCGCTGCAACGAAGGAGCTAGCTGATTTTTTACCTATACCGGCTCTTACCAAGTGTCATATTGAAGAAACGCTGAGTGAGCATGATTTAGGTCGTATTGTTCACTTAGTTTATGATATTCGCCGTGATGATGGATTACTTAGAGGTAATTTAACAACGCAAGGGTTTGATAGTTTACGTAAAAATTATCCGCCTCGTAGAGAATTTAGTACACTAAGTATTGAAAACCGTAGTGGACATGGTGCGATGTTAGCGCAGCTAGGTTTTAATGTAATTGAAAAGAATGAGGAATAGCATGTCGCAAAAATTTAACGTGGCAGTATTGGGCGCAACTGGGTTAGTTGGTCGTCAAATTATTGAGACTTTACAAGATAGAAAGTTCCCTGTTGATCAGCTATTTGCACTTGCGAGCAGTCGCAGTGCAGGGGAAGATATTGACTTTCGTGGTGAGAAAATTGAAGTGTTAGATGTCGAGAATTTTGATTTTTCTGACGCGCATATCGGCTTATTTTCAGCAGGTGGAAGTGTTTCCGAAAAGTATGCTCCTATTGCAGCTGAGGCAGGGTGTGTTGTTATTGATAACACTTCACATTTTAGATATGACTTTGATGTGCCTCTTGTGGTGCCAGAAGTTAACAAGGAAAGCCTAGCTGATTTTCGTAATCGTAATATTATTGCAAACCCAAATTGCTCAACAATTCAAATGATGGTTGCGCTAAAGCCAATCTATGATGCTTATGGCATAGACCGTATAAATGTATCTACATATCAAGCAGTGTCAGGTGCAGGAAAAGAAGCTGTTGATGAATTAGCAAAACAAACAGCAAATTTAATGAATGCACGGCCACTAGAGAATAGTGTGTTTAGTAAACAAATTGCGTTTAACGTTATTCCACAAATTGATAGTTTTCAAGAAAATGGTTACACCAAAGAAGAAATGAAAATGGTTTGGGAAACGCAGAAAATACTAGGTGATAGCAGTGTGCTAGTAAACCCAACAGCAGTTAGGGTTCCAGTTTTTTTTGGTCATGCAGAAGCAATTCATTTAGAAACACGGATGCCTCACGATATTGAACATATTAAACAGTTACTGAATGATGCACCAGGCGTCGAGTTTGTTGAAGATGAGCAAGATTATCCTACCCCAGTTGGGGACGCCAGTGGTAATGATACCGTGTATGTTGGCCGCTTACGCCAAGATATTTCTCACCCTCATGGCCTAAATTTGTGGGTGGTATCCGATAATACTCGTAAAGGTGCAGCAACGAATAGTGTACAAATTGCTGAAGAACTGGTTGAAAACTACCTTTAGTTCAAACAGTTGATTGTAAAGGGCTGCTAAGAGGCAGCTCTTTACCTCTTTTGTTAAATATAACGTCAAAGAATTGCCCCCCTGAAAACTAAGAAGTTTTACTCCTCATCATAAACTATTATAAGCATGTTAAATTTCAATACGTTGCAATGGATATTCGTAGACAACTGGTTTATAGTTTGCAATTGGAATAGAGCTTGCAAAAGCTACCTGTTAGCATTATTAAATGTTTGGCGAGATGCTGAACATTGTACAGAAAGGATCAACATGCGCGGTTTCGTCTTTTTTTGTATCTTTGCCTTGGCACTGATCACCATGCCCGTCTTTACGCAAGAGGTTGCTCAAATCAAGGGCCCCAAAGACGCTGATTATGGCATGCAAGGTAGAACGATAGGGCCTATCAAACCTTCAGACACTTTATGGCGAATTGCCAAAAAGGTGCGCTCCGACGAGTCTGTAACTATTTATCAAGTAATGAGTGCATTTTATACAAAAAACCCTGACGCATTTTTAGATAAAAACCTCAACCATATGCGTGATGGTGCATATTTACGTATTCCAACTTTGGGAGAAATGCGCAAAGAAAACCCAACGTTTGCGAAACAAAAATCGGATCAAGATGATGCCTTATGGGAAATGAAAAAAAATGGCATGCTTGATAATACTTCAATTGAAGAGGCAAATAGAAAAGTTACTCAAGCTCGCCAGGTTGATGTTGAAAAAGCTAAAGTAGAATTAACAAATAGACTTAAATCATTGCAAATGGAGCAAGACTCCAAGTTACTTGAATTGCAAAATCAATTTAAAAACTCAGTGAGCAGTGTCCAAGACATTCTTGAAGAAAATAACAAACTAAAAAAGAAACTTGGCGATATATCTGATGAGTTAAAAACAGTTAGAGATCAACTTGGACAAGATAGCCAGATACAGCAACAGCTAAAATCAGTCATTGATTTACAGAATGAATTGTTAGCTCAACAAGCAGAAAAAAAACAAAGTAATACGGGATTTAGTGGGGAAGATATTCTCTCTAATCCCATCATGTTGCTACTAATGTCAATATTACCAGCGTTGTTGGCGATTGGTGGAATCGTATTTTTTCTGAAGAAGCGCAACCAATCACCTACCTCTAATGACAGTAGTGAGGACGAATTTCTTCCTCAAACGTCAAACGATCCACTTGACTTAGATATTCCACCTGTTGTCGCACCAGAAACGCCAGAGGAAAGTGTTCAGTTGGACGACGGTATGCTGCCGGAAGATGATGACATTATGTTTGATTCTTTAGAGGACGACTCCTTTGAAGAAAGTAATGATACCTTAGATGCTGATGAATTAGACGGATTATTGAGCGATGATATTGTATTTGATGACGAAGCTGATGAATTAAATAGTGGGGATGATTTAGATGATTTCTTACAGCAAAACTTTGATGAACCAGATGCATTAGGAGACGAAGTCGCGTTAGATATTGAGCAATCTGAGGACGATATATTAAGTTCTGGCGACATAGATGATTTATTTGATGAAGTATCTAATGCAGATGAAAGTAATGATGATGAATTAGATATTAGTGATGATGCGCTTGCCGCATTGAGTGAGGAGCTAGCTACCGATCAACAAGAAGATGTTGATATTGATTCTATTTTAGACGAAGCGTCACCAACTGATGATGTAGATGTTGGTGATGATGACATAGATTCATTACTTGAGAGCTCAACTACTTTAGATAGTCAATTGGAGGACGATTTAGGGCTAGATGATATCGATGGTCTATTAGACGAGGCTGCTTCGGAACCTGAACTGGTAGAAGAAGCGAGCGACGAGTTTGATATA
>NZ_JAGJEE010000053.1:0-14947 GCF_018100885.1 Pseudoalteromonas sp. MMG013
AATTTCTTTGAACTTGGTGGAGATTCAATTCTAGGTATTCAGGTGATCAGTAAGACACATCAATACGGTCTGAACCTTTCTGTCCGTGAATTATTTCAATATCAAAGTGTTAAGGCTCTGAGCGATTTTATTAGAAGCAAGCCAACAGAGCTACCGCTTACTCCTTGTGCCACGTCTGAACCTTTTGCCTTATCTCCTATGCAAGCGTGGTTTTATTCACAACGATTCCAGCAACCTGAACATTTTAATCAATCGCAACTCATTAAGGTACAAAGTGCATTATCATCAGCACAACTTCAAATGCGATTACAAATGTTGCTCGAACATCATGACGTCTTTTCATTAGATATAGGAAGTGACTCTTTACCTACACAACAAGTTTATACAACCAATCGAAACTATGCACAGCAGATCATATTGCTTGATTTAAGTGCGGTCTCAAGTGAGCAACAGTTCGAAAGAGTCGAGCAAGAATGCCAACAGATCCAGATGCAGCTCGATTTAGAGCAAGGCATTTTATGGCAAGTATGTTTGTTTTATTTAGGTCATGGTGAACATTATGTATTCCTATGCTCTCATCATTTGTTAATCGATGGTGTTTCTTGGCATATCTTACTTGAAGATATCACAACCTTATTGGGTTCTAACAGTCATGAAGCGCTTGCGGCTAAAACCCATTCGTTTCAACAGTGGGTAAATTACTTAAACAACTGGAATGAAAGCCAAGAGGGAGTTCAACAGTTAGCGTATTGGTGTAACTTAGCTGCCAAGTTACCAAAGGCGGTGGGCAATGCCAAAGCAGAGGCTCGCGACAAAGCCCATATTTCTAGTCTGAGCTGGCAAGTTCCTGTTACGCAGTTAACGGGCCTTTGTGAGGTAGGAAATAGCGACCAACAGTCGCTGTTGTTAGGTGCCTTTAGCAGTGCTTTTAGCCAAATTGATACGCACGAATACCTTCTAATGAATTTGGAAGGTCACGGGCGAGATGTGCCAGCGCCACTGAATTTGAGCCGTACCGTAGGGTGGTTCACTTCCATGGTGCCGTTGCTAATTGATTGTCGTTCAAATACGAATTTTGAGCGTCATTTAGACATCGTTAACCAAGCTGTCGCTGATTTACCACCGTGGCGAAATGGTTATGGTGTTTTACGTTACAGTCAAAATATTCCTGAATTAGCTGACATTAAACCCAAAGTAGTGTTTAACTTCTTAGGAACTGTGCACAGCAATAAAGCGAGTGACGGAGCAACTGAACAACCGGTCATTGAAAGAGTTAATTTGGCGAATGTCAGCGACATTGCATCAACTAATATCGACGAACATCATATAGCGCTTAATTTGGTTATCATACATGGCAATTTACAGTGTCAATGGCGTTATCGCAGTGATGTGTATCAGCATAGAGATATAGAAAAAATTCAGTCTATCTTTACATCGTTGCTGTCTAACTCAGTTCGTGTTTCTAATGACGAAATTCAACCAAGTGAGCCTAGAAAACTACCGCTTACACCACTACAACAAGGCATATTTTTCCACTCTTTATATGCACCTAGTGCGGTGATATATCACATCCATCTCGGAATAGATATTGGCTCACGCATCGATTATTCTTTACTCAATGAAGCTTGGCGCATAGTAAAAGAGCGTCACGACATGTTGAATATGGTGTTTCGTCTACATCAAGACCAGACACCATATCAAATGAGAGCCGCTGAGAGTGAGCAGTCGAAATTACAGCACAATGATTTAAGCCTTTGCACAGAGCACGAGGCCAAAGCACAGTTGTTGACCTTGATTGAGCAGGATAAGCAATCACCATTTGAATTAATGGACAGGGTGCCAATGACGCTGAGGTTGGTTCAGTTGCCCACAGGGCGAGCTTACCTTAGCTGGACTTACCATCATTTATTGTTAGATGGCTGGTCAACCTCAATTGTGCTGTCAGAATTAATACAAGCGTATTCAGCACTGGTAAGTCAGTCTGCAGTGGGACTCCCCGTGGTTGCCACCCAATTTGCTAACTATGTTGATTATATTGAACAGCACTCTACAGAACAAATACATCAATATTGGCAAAATTATTTAGCGGGCGTATCAGAACCAACTGTATTACCAATCGTATCAAATGAAGAGGTTTCCACAGCGCCTAGTGCACATACTGAATACAAAATCACATTATCGGATGAGCAGACAAGCGGCTTGAGAGCGTTTGCGCAAGCACATCGTGTAACTTTAAACACGGTTGTCCAAGGAGCGTGGGCTGCATTAATCTCATCTTATTCTAACGAGCTTGATGTTGTGTTTGGTGCAACTGTATCAGGGCGCTCTAACGCAAACATAGACTTGCAGTCATTAGTGGGTGTGACGATCAACACCTTACCTGTTAGAGTTAAGCTGTCTCTTGAAAACGCAGTAAGTGATTGGTTACAAAAGATTCAAGAACATCAAGCTGAGCATCTTAACTATGAAACATCTCCGCTTGTTGATATACAGCGCTACAGTGAGGTCAGCAATGCAAGCACTTTATTCAACAGTATTGTGGTGTTTGAAAATTATCCCATAGCTCAGGGGCTCAAGAGTGCGTTGACAGATATTAATATTGATGGGATCGATGTTCACGAACGGACTCACTATCCTATCAGTTTGATGGTGGTGCCTAAAGAACGATTGGAAATGACGTTGGTGGTCAACCAGCAAATTCTAAGTCAGTCAATCGCGAAAGAAATGGCTCAGTCTTTGGAGCTAATATTAAAAAACTTGCCGAAAAAAGATACGGTATTGGCACTTCTTCAAGTAACTTCTCCAAACGTTGTTAACGCAGAAGAACCAGACCAAAAGGTATCAACGGCATGTGTACTTGATATGGTGTACGAACAAGCCGTTCGTTACCCTAGTCGTCATGCGATATCTGGTCACTCGGCTATCGGACAAGCACAAGTATTTTACTACAATACACTAATGTCGTCGGTTGAGCAGTTAGCACAAACGTTGGCTGCCAATGGAGTGACCAGTGGGGATGTGGTCGCAATTCAGTTACCTAGAACACCACAAACCGTTGTTGTGATGCTCGCATTGTGGCGAGTTGGTGCCGCATACTTACCCATAGAAATTGATGCGCCAACTGAACGAGTAGAGTTTATGCTCAAAGACAGTGGAGCAGTGTTTGTGGTACAAAGCCAAGGCAGTGTACGTAGTCAATTGCAGTTTGTAGGTACAAGGCTGTTATTGGAAGAACTGATAGCCCAGCCTGTTGTAAGCCGCACCGCCTTTGAACGTAAGTCCTTTGACACAAATAAAGCCGCTTATATCATTTATACCTCAGGCACTACGGGACATCCAAAAGGCGTAGAAGTAAGTCACCGTGCACTTGCTATTTTCTTAAATGACATGCGAAAGCGCTTGCGAGTGACTGAGCAAGACAAATTGTTAGCAGTTACAACATATTGTTTTGACATATCAATTTTAGAGTTGTTTTTACCACTTATTTGTGGCGCTCAGGTTGTGCTGTTATCCAGTGACCAGATGCAAAATGGTGCCTCCCTAGCAACACAGATAGATGCGCATGATATTACATTTATGCAAGCGACCCCTGCAACTTGGCACTTGCTCTTGGAAAGTAACTGGTCAGGTAAACCTGATTTAATTGCCTTATGTGGTGGTGAGTTCTGGTCGATGGAACTGGGGAGAAAACTTGATAGTAAGGTTGCACAACTATGGAATATGTATGGTCCGACAGAAGCGACCATCTGGGTGGCTGCATCTGAGGTAGACACGAAAGCTGAGAAAGTTTTTATTGATGGTACCGTAGAGGGTGCATCGTTGCATGTTTTGTCGCGTGCTGGGTTACCGGTTCCAGAAGGTGGCGTTGGAAAGTTATTTATCGGTGGAGACACCTTGGCGAATGGTTATCGAAATAACCCCCAGTTGACTGAAGAAAGGTTTTTGCCAAATCACTCCTATCTGGGTAGGCGGCTATATGATACCGGTGACCTAGCGAGGATCATGTCTGAGGGACGTATTCAATTTCTCGGTCGTGAAGATGACCAAATCAAGTTAAGAGGATATCGACTAGAGCTTGGTGAAATTGAAAGCACCATCCTTAAACACGAAAGCGTTGCGCGTGTAGCCATTGTTATAAAAGACCCCGGATTTGCTAGTGCTACCTTGGTGGCGTATTTGGTTATGTATGAACAATGTGAATTGGACACCGTACAGCTTAGTGAGTTCGCGAGCCAGTTTTTGCCAGGGTATATGATCCCCAGTTTGTGGTTCTCGCTCGATGCCTTGCCGCTTAACAGTAATAACAAAGTAGACAAAAAGCTGCTTGTCGCAAGACAAGATATCCGACAACTTGAGCGATCACGAACGGCAGCAAAATCAAAAACTCAGCAATCATTATTGCAGTGTTGGGCGGAAGTTTTAGCGTGTTCACCTGATGAAATCAGCATTCATGATAACTTCTTTGATATTGGCGGAAACTCTCTGCTGATGGCCAAATTGGGTCGCAAGATAACGAATGAATTTGGTAGAGAAATTGGTTACATGGATTTATTTAACTACCCAAGTATCGCTTTGTTTTCACACTTTATTGATGCAGAACCTAAAGCAGAGTCGATTGTTCAGGTCGATACTTCTCGCGCAGTTAAAAAGCGTCAAGCGTTAGCACAACAGCAAAGAATGAATAGAAGAAGAAAATGAGTAATTTTGAACAACAGGATATGAGTCAAACCATTGCTATCATTGGTATGTCAGGCCGCTTCCCTGGGGCACGCGATGTGTCTCAGTTTTGGGAGAATATAGCACAACAAGTGGAAAGTATTACCCCTAAAAGCTCACAGGCAAAGCCGGCGTCGAAAAGTGATAACGGACAATCGCACTTTGTCGATGTTTCCAGTGGTATAGATAATATCGAAATGTTTGACGCATCCTTTTTTGGTTATACACCAAATGAGGCAAAAGCAACTGACCCACAGCATCGTATTTTACTAGAAACGGCATACAACGCATTTGAAGATGCGGGTTATGTTGCGTCGGAGTTTGATGGGTTAGTTGGTGCGTTTGTTGGCATAACCGCTAGTAGTTATTTTCATAGAAACATTCAAACCAACACAGAGCAAAGCGCCAAACTAAATGCCCATCATATTTTGATCGGCAATGATAAAAGTTTTGCCGCGACACGTTTGGCGTTCAAAATGAATTTAACTGGTCCTGCGATGAGTGTGGATACAGCTTGTTCAACGTCTTTGGTGGCAGTACATCAGGCATGTAAGAGTTTATTGACGTATGAATGTGATATGGCGCTGTCAGGTGGCGCCTGCGTGACCGTGCCAAGTGAACAAGGGTATCACTATCAACCTGGAGGGATTCTATCACCAGACGGCCACTGTCGACCTTTTGATGCACAAGCACAGGGTACCGTACCGGGTAACGGGGTTGGCATGGTGGTGTTAAAGCGTTTGGAAGATGCGCTCGCTGACGGTGATCAGGTGTACGCAGTGATCAGAGGTTCTGCGGTAAACAATGATGGTGCGGTTAAGGTTGGTTTTACAGCGCCAAGTGTAAAAGGGCAGGCCGCGGTAGTAGCTGAGGCGCTGGGTGCAGCACAGGTATCAGCAAGAAGTATTGGTTATGTTGAGGCTCATGGTACAGGCACACGACTAGGAGATCCGATAGAAATTGCTGCACTCAGTCAGGTACACCGCGCAGAATCACAAGACTCAAGCTATTGTGCGTTAAGCTCAGTCAAGGGAAACATTGGACACTTGGACACGGCAGCGGGCATAGCTGGGTTGATCAAGGCAGTTCAGGCGTTACGACACAAGCAGTTACCACCGAGCTTACACTTTACGCAAGGTAATCCAGAGATAGATTTTGCCAGTAGTCCATTTTACGTCAATAACTCATTAAAGGCATGGGATACGCAAGGTGAGCCACGCAGAGCGGGCGTGAGTTCGTTTGGTATAGGGGGCACTAACGCTCATGTGATTTTAGAAGAATCCCCGCGCAGGGAGGTATCTGAAGCAGGACGAGCGCAGCAATTATTGGTGCTATCAGCCCGAAGCCAAACAGCGCTAGAGGCGCAGCGGGAACAGCTAATCACATATTTACGTGGTAGCCAAGAGCGCTTGTCAGATATAGCGTATACCTTAAAAGTAGGTAGAGAAAACCACCCTTACAAGGCCTCGTGGGTATGTCATGGTACAGCACAGGGTGCAGCGCAGCAGATAAGCAGTGAAGCGATGAGTAGTGTGTTGAGTGAAGGACACCCAGAGCGGATTTTCATGTTCTCGGGGCAAGGGAGTCAACATAGAGGCATGGGGCGAGGTCTGTACGAGTCAGAAGCGGTATTTAAGGCAGCTTTAGATGAATGTGCAGATAAGTTACAGGCGTATTTAGGATTAGATATCCGAGCAGTGTTGTTTGGCGAAGATGCGACAGAAACACAATTGGAACAAACACGACTGGCACAACCGGCACTATTTGCAGTGGAATATGCGTTAGGCAAACAGTGGATACATTGGGGAGTGGAACCGGATGCCATGATAGGCCATAGCATAGGAGAATATGTTGCGGCCTGTTTTGCGGGTGTAATGAGTTTGGATGATGCGCTTAAGTTAGTGTCAGCCAGAGGTCAATTGATGCAGCAAGCACAACCGGGTGCTATGTTATCGGTATCGTTGGGAGAGTCGGAGTTAGCGGCACAACTGGCAGATGACTGTTCAATTGCAGCGGTTAATGGCCGTAGTTTGAGTGTAGCGGCGGGGCCTGAGGGCTCGATAGCGGCTTTAGGGACAAAGTTAGAAACACAAGGGGTCTCGGTAAAACGTTTAAAAACATCACATGCGTTTCACAGTCAGATGATGGATGAGGTTTTAGACGCGTTCACAGATGTGGTGAGAGGTGTTACTTTGCACCCACCAACACGTCGTTACATCTCAAATGTGACGGGTGAGTGGATAAATCCAGAGCAGGCTACGTCCGTACAATACTGGGTTGAGCATCTGCGTCAGCCTGTTCACTTTGCGCGAGGGTTAGACACGCTTTGTACTGAGCAGGTAGACCGAGTATTGATTGAAGTTGGGCCTACAAATGTGTTGTGCCAGTTGGCTAAGAAACACATTAAAGTACCAGCGTTGATCACTCACAGCGCTGGGCTGTCAAAGTCTACTGATCAGGATAGAGAGTTGATAACAAAGGCGCTTGGGCTAGTTTGGCAAAGTGGTGTCGACGTAGATTGGCACGCTTACTATGAAGCAGAGCAGCGTCAACGTGTTTCACTGCCGGGGTATCCGTTTGAACGTCAGCGTTATTGGATTGAAGCCACAGAAACGGCTCTACCAACGATTGATGCACATCAACAAACACCAATATCGCAATGGTTCTATAGCCAGCAATGGCATAGGCAACCGAATATACAAGCGGTGTCATCAGAGGCTAAGAGAGTATGGTTGCTACTGATGGATGACAGTGGCCTTGCAGATGCTTTAGCAAGCAGGCTTGAAGCGCATAATCAACGTGTGATCCGTGTTAGTCAAGGGGCTGCATTTTCGGTAGATACACAGGCAAAAGCGTTTAGCTTAAATAGGAAGAGTAAGCAGGACTATGTGAGCCTAGCGTCGTCATTAGAGGTAGAAGGTGAGCTACAGGTTGTGAGCCTGTGGGGCATTGATGAAGTTGCGCATAGTGATACAAGTGATTTTTGTAGTGCGGTGTACCTTGCGCAAGGGCTGGCCCAGTGTGGGCATAAAGCAGCGCTCCATTATGTTGGAAATGGTGTGCATCGCGTAGATGGTAATGAAGCGTTACAACCACATAAGGCCATGATATTGTCGGCCAGCAAGGTCATTAGTCAGGAATTAAGCGGTGTTCGCAGTAGATACCTAGATTTAGGGGGAAGCAGCACAGAGGCAGTATCTTATACTGATGTGCTATTACAAGAGCTGCTGAGTGATTGGCATAACGATGACATTGCGTTTAGAGCAAAGCAGCGCTGGAAAGCGGAGCACGCATCATTACCACTGAGTGCCCCAAGTACCAGTCATTTTAAGGCCGGTGGCGTATATCTGATAACTGGAGGGCTTGGCAAAATAGGGCAAGTTCTAGCGGCTCACATCGCAAAACAAGGTGCACAGGTCATCATCACAAGTCGCAGAGCCAAAGCGGATACCCCATTGAGCTTAGAGGGTTTGGTAGACAGTGGCAGCGTTGTGATAAAGCAGGCAGATGTGTGTGATCTAACGCAGATGCAAACATTGCTCGCATGGATAAAACAACACTATGGCAGTTTGACGGGCGTACTACATGCAGCGGGTACATCAGGTCTTGATGCTTATAAAAAGCTTAATGAAGTCAGTGAAGAAGAATTTATTGAGCTCAGTAAAGCAAAAGTGTTGGGGGCTGAAGTACTGGCTGAAGTTTTACACAATGCAGAGTTAGACTTTGTGTTGTTGTTTTCTTCGTTGTCCTCGGTTTTAGGCGGCTTTGGCCATAGTATGTATGCTGCTTCAAATCAATTTTTAGATACGTTTGCGATAACACAATCAAGTCAATCTGAGACCCGCTGGGTATCGGTCAACTGGGACCAATGGCAATTTGAAGAGGCTGAATATGACCCAGCAATGGCGTTATTAAACAAATTCTCAATGTCTGTGCAGCAGGGCATTGACGCATTGGAGTATATTCTCTGTGATGATCAGGCAACGCAGGTTATTGTCTCAACTGCGTCACTCGCATCGCGCATAACGCGCTGGTTAAAAAATACTTTGTCATTGAGTGGCACTGAAGAACTCACACCTAATGTTGAGCATCAGCAGCAAGCCATGAGTCAGGTTCAAATTGAATCTGAAGTAAGAGGTATATGGCAAACTGTATTAGGAGTGTCTCACATTGATCGTAACGACAACTTTTTTCAGCTAGGTGGAGATTCGTTATTACTGATACAAGTGCATCGGGTGTTAAAAGAGCGCTTCTGCTGTCAACTTGAGATCATTGACCTATTCACTTACTGTACCGTAGAGGCTTTAGCTGAGGCACTACTTGAACAGCAACCAGCAGAACAGCTAGCGCCTTTACAGCGCAATGAGGTTAACTCTGATCAACGAATAGCTGTGATTGGTATGTCGGGGCGCTTCCCTGGGGCGCAAGATGTAGAACAGTTTTGGCAAAATATTGCCAATCATGTTGAGTCAATCACGCCATTTTCCGGCGACCTTCAGCGTTCGAATTTGGTTAATGTCACAAGCACGATTGACAATATAGAGGCATTTGATGCGGATCTGTTTCGATTCAGTGCATCTGAAGCTGAATTGACCGATCCACAACAGCGAGTACTATTGGAGACTGCTTGGCACGCTTTGGAGGATGCCGGCTATGGTAAAGCTAATACACGCAAAAAGACGGGAACTTTTGTTGGTCTTAGCAGTAGCAGCTATTTATTGAATAACTTGCTGCGCCAAGGTTTGGTGTCAGATCCTGCACTGAAAATGCAAATAAGGATTGGTAATGAGAAGGACTTTGCGGCGAGTAGACTCGCTTTCAAATTACAGTTAACGGGCCCTGCGATCAGCTTAAATACAGCTTGTTCAACGTCTTTGGTGGCAGTACATCAGGCATGTAAGAGTTTATTGACGTATGAATGTGATATGGCGCTGTCAGGTGGCGCCTGCGTGACCGTGCCAAGTGAACAAGGGTATCACTATCAGCCTGGAGGGATTCTATCACCAGACGGCCACTGTCGACCTTTTGATGCACAAGCACAGGGTACCGTACCGGGTAACGGGGTTGGCATGGTGGTGTTAAAGCGTTTGGAAGATGCGCTCGCTGACGGTGATCAGGTGTACGCAGTGATCAGAGGTTCTGCGGTAAACAATGATGGTGCGGTTAAGGTTGGTTTTACAGCGCCAAGTGTAAAAGGGCAGGCCGCGGTAGTAGCTGAGGCGCTGGGTGCAGCACAGGTATCAGCAAGAAGTATTGGTTATGTTGAGGCTCATGGTACAGGCACACGACTAGGAGATCCGATAGAAATTGCTGCACTCAGTCAGGTACACCGCGCAGAATCACAAGACTCAAGCTATTGTGCGTTAAGCTCAGTCAAGGGAAACATTGGACACTTGGACACGGCAGCGGGCATAGCTGGGTTGATCAAGGCAGTTCAGGCGTTACGACACAAGCAGTTACCACCGAGCTTACACTTTACGCAAGGTAATCCAGAGATAGATTTTGCCAGTAGTCCATTTTACGTCAATAACTCATTAAAGGCATGGGATACGCAAGGTGAGCCACGCAGAGCGGGCGTGAGTTCGTTTGGTATAGGGGGCACTAACGCTCATGTGATTTTAGAAGAATCCCCGCGCAGGGAGGTATCTGAAGCAGGACGAGCGCAGCAATTATTGGTGCTATCAGCCCGAAGCCAAACAGCGCTAGAGGCGCAGCGGGAACAGCTAATCACATATTTACGTGGTAGCCAAGAGCGCTTGTCAGATATAGCGTATACCTTAAAAGTAGGTAGAGAAAACCACCCTTACAAGGCCTCGTGGGTATGTCATGGTACAGCACAGGGTGCAGCGCAGCAGATAAGCAGTGAAGCGATGAGTAGTGTGTTGAGTGAAGGACACCCAGAGCGGATTTTCATGTTCTCGGGGCAAGGGAGTCAACATAGAGGCATGGGGCGAGGTCTGTACGAGTCAGAAGCGGTATTTAAGGCAGCTTTAGATGAATGTGCAGATAAGTTACAGGCGTATTTAGGATTAGATATCCGAGCAGTGTTGTTTGGCGAAGATGCGACAGAAACACAATTGGAACAAACACGACTGGCACAACCGGCACTATTTGCAGTGGAATATGCGTTAGGCAAACAGTGGATACATTGGGGAGTGGAACCGGATGCCATGATAGGCCATAGCATAGGAGAATATGTTGCGGCCTGTTTTGCGGGTGTAATGAGTTTGGATGATGCGCTTAAGTTAGTGTCAGCCAGAGGTCAATTGATGCAGCAAGCACAACCGGGTGCTATGTTATCGGTATCGTTGGGAGAGTCGGAGTTAGCGGCACAACTGGCAGATGACTGTTCAATTGCAGCGGTTAATGGCCGTAGTTTGAGTGTAGCGGCGGGGCCTGAGGGCTCGATAGCGGCTTTAGGGACAAAGTTAGAAACACAAGGGGTCTCGGTAAAACGTTTAAAAACATCACATGCGTTTCACAGTCAGATGATGGATGAGGTTTTAGACGCGTTCACAGATGTGGTGAGAGGTGTTACTTTGCACCCACCAACACGTCGTTACATCTCAAATGTGACGGGTGAGTGGATAAATCCAGAGCAGGCTACGTCCGTACAATACTGGGTTGAGCATCTGCGTCAGCCTGTTCACTTTGCGCGAGGGTTAGACACGCTTTGTACTGAGCAGGTAGACCGAGTATTGATTGAAGTTGGGCCTACAAATGTGTTGTGCCAGTTGGCTAAGAAACACATTAAAGTACCAGCGTTGATCACTCACAGCGCTGGGCTGTCAAAGTCTACTGATCAGGATAGAGAGTTGATAACAAAGGCGCTTGGGCTAGTTTGGCAAAGTGGTGTCGACGTAGATTGGCACGCTTACTATGAAGCAGAGCAGCGTCAACGTGTTTCACTGCCGGGGTATCCGTTTGAACGTCAGCGTTATTGGATTGAAGCCACAGAAACGGCTCTACCAACGATTGATGCACATCAACAAACACCAATATCGCAATGGTTCTATAGCCAGCAATGGCATAGGCAACCGAATATACAAGCGGTGTCATCAGAGGCTAAGAGAGTATGGTTGCTACTGATGGATGACAGTGGCCTTGCAGATGCTTTAGCAAGCAGGCTTGAAGCGCATAATCAACGTGTGATCCGTGTTAGTCAAGGGGCTGCATTTTCGGTAGATACACAGGCAAAAGCGTTTAGCTTAAATAGGAAGAGTAAGCAGGACTATGTGAGCCTAGCGTCGTCATTAGAGGTAGAAGGTGAGCTACAGGTTGTGAGCCTGTGGGGCATTGATGAAGTTGCGCATAGTGATACAAGTGATTTTTGTAGTGCGGTGTACCTTGCGCAAGGGCTGGCCCAGTGTGGGCATAAAGCAGCGCTCCATTATGTTGGAAATGGTGTGCATCGCGTAGATGGTAATGAAGCGTTACAACCACATAAGGCCATGATATTGTCGGCCAGCAAGGTCATTAGTCAGGAATTAAGCGGTGTTCGCAGTAGATACCTAGATTTAGGGGGAAGCAGCACAGAGGCAGTATCTTATACTGATGTGCTATTACAAGAGCTGCTGAGTGATTGGCATAACGATGACATTGCGTTTAGAGCAAAGCAGCGCTGGAAAGCGGAGCACGCATCATTACCACTGAGTGCCCCAAGTACCAGTCATTTTAAGGCCGGTGGCGTATATCTGATAACTGGAGGGCTTGGCAAAATAGGGCAAGTTCTAGCGGCTCACATCGCAAAACAAGGTGCACAGGTCATCATCACAAGTCGCAGAGCCAAAGCGGATACCCCATTGAGCTTAGAGGGTTTGGTAGACAGTGGCAGCGTTGTGATAAAGCAGGCAGATGTGTGTGATCTAACGCAGATGCAAACATTGCTCGCATGGATAAAACAACACTATGGCAGTTTGACGGGCGTACTACATGCAGCGGGCCAAACAGGAGAGCAGGTAGCAGTGACCGCTGAGAAGTTCGTGGGTGAGGACGGCGTCAGTCATGATCCTAAGATACAAGGCACGTTAAACCTCTACACTTTATTTGAGCAAGAAACCGTAGACTTTGTGGCTCTTTTCTCTTCAATTTCTGTTCACGTTGGTGGCCCCGGATATTTAAAGTATGCAGCAGCAAATCAATATATGAGCAACTTTGCTCTGTGGGCTAATTCTAGAGGTCAAGAACACTGGTTGTCGATCGAATGGGATACATGGCTGACATCTCAAGATCAAGAAATTAAACGACTATCACGTTCCATACCGGTTATGGAAGCGCATGAGGCATGTGCAGCATTGGACTGGGCATTACAGGTGAAGCAACTTGGTCAGGTTATTGTGTCAGTAGCTGACTTAGCAAAGCGAATTAAAGCTGCCACGTTAGCGCCACAGGCCAGACCTACAAAACCAAGTCCATCTACAAGAAGGATAGGGCTGCCTGCTTATGTGCCACCGAGCAATGAAAGTGAAAAAACGGTAGCAAGCGTGTGGCAGACATATTTTGCTGATTGTGAAATAGGTATTCATGACAGCTTCTTTGAGCTTGGAGGTGATTCTTTAATGGCACTGAGGATCTGTAGTGAGCTATCTGAGCGACTTGAGCTTGATATTCATGTAACACAAATGATTGAACATCCCACAGTTCAAGCGCTTTCAGAAGCTTTAGATCTAAATATTAAGGAGCCATCGCAATCAAAAGGACAGCATGAGCTATCAGTTGAGCAAAATGATGACTTAGAAGATCAGATTGCTGAGCTAACAGACGAAGAAGTTCAAGCGATGCTTGATGAAATGATGACAAATGGGTAATGAGTAAGGTAACTATGACAATGGAATCATCTAAATTAGCGCACCTTTCTAGTGAACAAAAAAGACAGTTGCTAGCAAAGTTGTTGAAAGAAAAGCAGATCAAATCATACCCATGCTCATATGGTCAACAACGACTGTGGTTTATTAGCGCAATGCAGCAAACGAGTTCTGCATATAACATTTCTTCAGTGTTTGACATGCAAGGTTCAGTTGACCCAATTTTAGTAGAAGAAAGCTTTAAGTCTGTTGTTGCACGCCATGACGCGTTACGCACCTCGTTCAAACAAGTTGGCAACGAAGTAAAACAGCAAGTTCATCAGCAATTTGAAGGGTTATTTGAGTTTATAGACTTAAACTGTGTCAACGCGCAAGACGAAGTGTTGGAGCGGGAAGTATCGGATTTAACAAGGCATGAGTTTGATTTAACATGTGCACCGTTGACTAAAGTTAAACTTATCCAGTTAAGTGACAATCGCTTTCGCCTAGCCCTTGTCATTCACCATATTATCTCAGACGGATGGTCTGTAAACTTGATAATGCAGGAGTTTGTTGCTTTTTATCAGGCGTTGTCTCGCAATGAAGCAGCACACGTAGCGCCACTGGCAAAGCAATATCCTCAACTGATTGAAGAGCAGTTAGCTCAACCACACCAAATGGATGAGTCTTTGGCATATTGGCTTGATGTGATGGCTGATGCGCCTCCGCTGCTAGAGTTGCCGACTGATTTTTCTCGACCGCCTATCCAATCATCCAATGGAGGCAGCCACCACTTTAGCATTAGTGAGGAAGTGATCACTCCGTTGAGAGTTCTGGCTAATCAGGCACAAACGACTTTGCATAATTCTCTCCTGACTGCTTTCTATATGTTGCTTAATACCTATAGTGGTCAGCAAGATATTGTGGTTGGCGTGCCAGTAGCGGGTCGCTACAATCGCTTGCAAGAACAGCTGGTTGGTTTTTTCGTCAACAATATTGCGTTGCGAAACAAGGTGGTGGGAAATGAGAGTTTCTTAGTACACTTGCACCGCGTCAAAGAGAGCACCTTGCAGGGTTATCGACATCAGATTTTACCATTTGATCGACTAGTTGAAGAGGTAAACCCAGAGCGTAGTTTGGCTTATACCCCACTCTTTCAGGTGATGTTTGTTTGGCAAGTAACAGGGAGTAATACGCTGTCGTTACCTGATATTCATGTTAATGAGCATCATGGCCATAATGATACAGCCAAGTTTGATCTAGTATTGTTTATCTCAGAAACCTCTAGGGGTGTTGAAGCGCGCATCGAATATCGCAGTGATTTGTTTAAAGCAAGCACCATTGAGCGAATGGGGCAGCACTTTGTCCAGCTTTTACACTCCATTGTGGACGCTCCAGAGCAAGCGGTCAATACGTTACCAATGCTGACTGAGACAGAAAAAAACACT
>NZ_JAGJEE010000054.1:0-14528 GCF_018100885.1 Pseudoalteromonas sp. MMG013
CCAAATGCTTCCTTAAAGCGCCTAGATTATTCTTTATTCTGCCACTTTTTATATATTCTTCAGTGTTATATAAAAAATCAGGCTGAAATTTGTCCACTAGCCAAAAGTAGTCATTAAACTTCCTATGGTCTGGTTGCAAAATATCTAGAACTTCCAAAAGGATATCATCTATTTCGTCCATATAAAGAGGACTCAAATACCGTGCTTTGTAGTCTTGAATATGGGCATATTCATTTTCTCTGCTAGGCCTAACATGTTGATAGTTGTTCTCTATCAGATCAAGAAAGTTTTTTACCGACTCTTTCATGTAACTTATTCTATATACGTTTTTTTTAATTGGTTTAACAAGTGACTCAATGCTGCGCTTTCAGAATCAAATGTCACTAGTGCGTTTTTATGGTCTCTTTCGGCATAAAAAACTTCCCAACCAAAACCACTACTTTTTAAACAATACCTTTCATTTATTGGTCCGTTTAGCGAGAAAGATGATTTATCAATACCTAACTGAGACACATGTTTTAGGAAACTTACTTTATCCATAATTAACTTTCCGGCTCGAAAACAATGGAAAGCCGCCTATTTTTAAAACCAATGTAGTTTTCTTTCAGGATGATATTCATACTATCGAGTTCGATATCTTTTAATTCTGTTGAGTGTATAAAACAGGATCTGGCGCCCTAACATTCCACAGGCCCCCATCTGATATGGTAACCCCTTGTATTTCTAGAGCTTGCAATACCAGTTTTACTTCCCCATTAATGAAAGCATCAATTTCTGCCTGTTCAAACCACCTGAATATTTCTTTTCTGCGCACTTCTAGTTCCTTATGATATGAATTGGGTTATTCAGCGTTTATATGATATATCTTAATTTGATCCTCATCCGTGAGCTGAATCTCTCGAACAAGTTCTAATAAGCCCATTTTCACAAGTGACGTTAACCCTTCGTCTAAAGGCTCTGAATGATCTACCTCTACTTCCTCACCATTGACTTCAATCCAATGATATTGTCCATAGGGCAAATACCCCATCCATTCTGACTTGTAGGTAACTTCTTTGGTTTTGTGGCGAAGCGAAGCTGCCTTTAATTTTGATAACAACTCTTGTTGATGCGCGGTAAGTGCCATTAAGCGAATATCCTTACTTCATATCCAACTAAAGCCAGCTTATCAAAAGTAGCATAATAAAGTAGTAAGCTTTATCTGATAATTGAGTATGAATCTTTATTGTTTGGGATGATACTTTATTGTTTGGGATGAAACTTTATTATTCACCCACAAAAAAGGCGCTTTCGCGCCTTTTCTTATTCTACTGTAACCGATTTAGCCAAGTTTCTCGGCTGGTCAACATCGGTGCCTTTAATGACCGCGACATAGTACGACAGTAGCTGTAATGGGATTGTATATACAACGGGTGCAATCGCATCTTCTACGTGGTTTACATTGATAACCCGCATGGTATCGTCTGATTCAAACGCGGTGTCTTTATCAGCGAATACGTAGATAATACCACCACGGGCACGCACTTCTTCAACATTCGATTTCAGCTTTTCAAGCAGCTCATTGTTAGGTGCCACCACAATAATAGGCATATCCGCATCAATTAAAGCCAATGGACCATGCTTTAATTCACCTGCCGCGTATGCTTCAGCATGAATATAAGAGATCTCTTTAAGTTTTAATGCACCTTCCATCGCAATCGGGTATTGCGACCCACGACCTAAGAAAAGTGAATGGTGTTTATCGGCAAACTCTTCGGCTAATGCTTCAATGTCTCCTGCCAGTGTCAACGCTTCTTCAAGCTTGTTTGGTAGGGTTTTTATCGCATTGATAATTTCACTTTGATCTCGGCCTTTCTCTTGCGCTATCGATGCAGTTAACATCAATAAGCCGACCAGTTGTGTAGTGAATGCTTTGGTAGAGGCAACCCCTATTTCGGCGCCAGCTTTGGTCATAAAGGCTAAGTCAGATTCACGCACCAATGAGGAACCAGGTACGTTACAAATCGTCATTGACCCCATGTAACCTTGCTCTTTGGCTAAACGCAACGCAGCCAACGTATCTGCGGTTTCACCTGATTGTGAAATTGTCACTAACAGGCTATTTTCGTGCACGAACGATTGACGGTAACGAAACTCAGAAGCAATCTCTACGTTACAGCTCACACCGGCAAATTGTTCAAGCCAATAGCGCGCCACCATCCCCGAGTGATAAGAGGTACCACAAGCAATAATTTGTACGTGTTTTACATCTTTAAAGATTTGTTGAGCACTGGCGCCAAACGCATCAACTGTCACACGGTCATTTTCAATACGTCCTTCAAGCGTGTTACGCACTGCCAATGGCTGCTCATAAATTTCTTTCAGCATGTAGTGACGGTAATCACCTTTACCTGACGCATCTTGGGTAATGTTTGATTCAACCACATCTCGTTCAACCACGTTGCCAAGACTATCAAAGATTTCCACAGTATCACGGGTAATACGTGCTACATCACCTTCTTCTAAAAAGATAAAGCTGCGCGTCACCGGCAGTAAAGCTAGTTGGTCAGATGCGATGAAATTTTCACCCAGACCAAGGCCAATCACCAGTGGACTACCTGAGCGCGCAACAATCATTTCATTATCATTTGCTTTGTCAAATACTACGGTGCCATACGCACCTTCCAGCTGTTTCACGGCCGCACGTACCGCATCTAACAAACTATCGTGTTGCTGGCGCAGTTGATGGATTAAGTGCACCATTACCTCGGTATCCGTCTCTGATAGAAACTCGTAACCATCGCCTTTTAATGCCGCACGCAATGGCGCATGGTTTTCAATAATACCATTGTGTACCAATGCAATTTCATCATTGGAAATATGCGGGTGGGCATTAGCCTCTGTCACGCCACCATGCGTAGCCCAACGCGTATGTGCAATGCCCGTAGTGCCTTTTACGTTCGCATCTCGTAAAGCGCTTTCAAGGTTTACCACCTTACCCACCGCTTTTACGGTGTTTAATACGCCCGCAGTACTTAATGCTACGCCTGCAGAGTCATAACCACGATATTCAAGGCGCTTTAAGCCTTCAATTAAAATTCTATTTACTGGGCGTTCAGCAACAGCCCCAACAATGCCACACATACTCTCTCCATTTAATTTTGCACGCTAGTGTGATGTTAATTGCACTGCCACTGTTAATGTATGACAGCGCATGATTTACACCTCGACACAGATCAGTTGCACGCCACACGCCTCAATCACTTGGCGGTCTTTTTCTGCCAAGTTGTTGTCGGTGATTAAAGTGGTGACTTGATCCCAAGGTAGTTCCAAATTTGGTATTCTTCGGCCGATTTTGTCAGACTCAACCATCACCACCACTTCACGTGCCGCCTCTGCCATCACTTGGCTTAAGCCCACTAGCTCGTTGAATGTTGTGGTACCTCTTTCAACATCGATGCCATCAGCACCAATAAAGAGTTGGTCAAAATCATATGAACGTAATACTTGCTCGGCCACCTGCCCTTGAAATGATTCCGAGTGCGGATCCCATGTACCACCAGTCATCAATAAGGTTGGTTCATTTTCTAAAGAAAGCAAACGCCTAGCCACATTAATTGCGTTAGTCATCACCACAAGTCCTCGCTTATTGCCTAGCTCTGGGATCATGGCTGCCGTCGTACGTCCGCTATCGATAATAATCCGGTTATGGTCTTTAATGAGATTGGCCGCAGCTTTGGCGATTGCCAATTTGCGAAGGGAATCCTGTTTGTCGTTGCTTTTTGCAACAATTTCTTGAGGCAATGCAATTGCACCACCATAACGGCGTAATAGCAATCCGCTTTTTTCAAGTGCAGTTAAGTCCTTTCGAATCGTAACTTCAGATGTTTCAAACTCCAAGGCGAGTGCCTCCACACTGATCTCGCCTTGGCTATTTACCAAGTTCAGTATGGTGTGGCGGCGCTGCTGGGTGTTTCGTTTGGTCATGAGTACATCACCTAAGTTTCGGTTCGAAATTTAGGTGCATTTTAAACGAAACTTAATAAATTACAATACCTGCTTTTTGGTGACCGCTCTTTTCATCATCATACGGCACATTTTTTCTTCCATAACCATGACAACACACCATAATGAATCGTTCCGTTATCCACCTTAATGTGACAAAGCAAGTTCAATTTTACAGTACCTTGCCGTCGCGGTGCCCACCATTTCATCATACGCGTTTTCTTCCATAACCATGGCAACACACCATAATGAATCGTTCAGTTATCCACCTTAATGTGACAAAGCAAGTTCAATTTTACAGTACCTTGCCGTCGCGGTGCCCACCATTTCATCATACGCGTTTTCTTCCATAACCATGGCAACACACCATAATGAATCGTTCAGTTATCCACCTTAATGTGACAAAGCAAGTTCAATTTTACAGTACCTTGCCGTCGCGGTGCCCACCATTTCATCATACGCGTTTTCTTCCATAACCATGGCAACACACCATAATGACTCGTTCCGTTATCCACCTTAATGTGACAAAGCAAGTTCAATTTTACAGTGCTCTGCTGTTGCGGTACCCACCATTTCATCATACGCAGTTTCCATTTCTAATGTCGCCTTAGTAGCCCCCAACTCAACAAGGTGTACTTCCGCTTCTCTGAGTGAATTGAAAGTAAGGGCGTTGCCTTTTTTATCGGATGACAAGTGATATTCGCCGTTACCATCAAGTCCCCCCGCCAAATAGTGATTAGAATCTGCATAACTTAATATAACCGCGTTTAAATCCTGTAGCTTAAAATGGTTTTTTAACTGTCTACTTTGCATATATCACCCAATTATTTTGTTCACCAGTTAATAAAACGTACCTAAGTGACGAAACGCTCACTTTTCGCTCAATTTGTTTTCCTGAAGCAAGAAAAAAGGCGCCGAAGCGCCCTCTAGTAGGAAGTCAGTACGCTTATTCGTATCGTAAAATCAACGAAGGACGCGTATTTGCCGCTTTGAATGCAAGGCTCGCAACGGTCAACCAGGTAATCGCAACAACACTCAGTGTAGCAACTCCATATATCCAAATTGCTTGGCCAATCCGTTCATTAAAGTTATTTAACCAGTCACCCATTAACCAATACACCAAGGGGATCGCAATAAGACCACCAATGCCTACAATGGCTAAAAACTCTTTCGACAGTAAGTTCACGATGCTAATTCGAGAAGCGCCCAGTACTTTGCGTACTGCCACTTCTTTTTGACGACGTATCGTCGCAAAAGATGCCAGCCCTAAAATACCCATACAAGTCAAGATAACCGCAAGGCCGCTAAAAATCACCACGAGCTGCTGCATCCGATGTTCATTAATATGTGCCCGTTTGTAGTCATCTTCGATTAAGCTAATATCAACCTCTGTGATTGCCAACTCTCTAATTACAATTCTTTGCGCCTCTTCCATGATTCGCGCTTTGTTAGCGCCTGGGCTTACTTTAATCACAATAGATGCCAATGGATCTTGAGCGCTTGCAACATTAACGGAAACAGGTAGCTGCTGCTGTCGTGCTGAGCCAATTTTCACATCCTTGATGATACCCACGACTTTTGCTTTGCCTCTGCCACTTTGCGTTGCCAGTGTTTGTCCAACCAGCTCTGCAGGATTAGCATAGCCCGCTTGTTTAGCTAAACTTTCAGACAATAAAACAGAGAATGAACTAATGCCTTGCTCGTCGGTTGCCATCCAATCGCTCGCATATTGTGGTGAGAAATCTCGCCCGGCAACAAGTTCGAAGCCTAAAGTCTCAACTGCATGGAACCCGGTTGAAATTGATGGTTGAGTGCCTCTAAGTCGCTCACCATTAGGCCAAACTAAAAATAACTCTGAGGTCATATCATGTGTTAACAGTGTATTTGATTGCGTAACTTGTTCAACACCATCTAACGCTTTTAATTGGCTCATAAGACGATTATCATCCGCTTGATAAATCGCTTCAGTTGGTAGGTTTTTAATAATCACTCTATCTGTTTTGCTGTAGCCAACGGGTAAATCACCGATCAATGCCATTTGTTTGTATACCACGATAGCAGCGACAATCAAGGCAACAGATAACCCACCTTGTAGCCCGAGTGTGAGCTTACGAACCCAAATGGCCGTTTTTCCTCGTTGCAAGTCACCACTCAATACGCGCTTAGCGCTAAATGACGAAATGAACAGTGCTGGGTACAAGCCTGATAACAGACCAATTAATATCACAACAACCGCCACTAATACTAAAAACAGTGGTGAGAAGCTTAACGATAAGCTGCGCTCAAGTAATTGATTTGCTGACGGGATCATTAGTTCAACTAACACCAGTGCAATAAGGGCTGCAATCATCACGACAAACATGGATTCAGTTAAAAATTGAGAAATAAGTTGTGGTTTACTCGCTCCAAGCGCTTTTCTTACCCCAACCTCTTTGGCGCGCTTTGCTGCACCTGCAATATTTAAATTAATAAAGTTCACGCTGGCAATCAGCAACAATAAAACCGTTAATGCAATACACACTTGCATCACCAATGATGAACCACCTTGCTTCATCTCAAATGGACCACTGCTATTGAAATGTAAATCCTGAAGTTTATTCAGAGTCAAACCAAGTTGTTTATGGCGGCCGGTCGATTTTTCACGCATATTTTCTACCATATCAGCAACGATTAAATCCGGATCGGCATCTTCAGTTAAACGTAAATATACATAGCCACGGATCGGGCTATTTAATACCTTTGGAATAGCAGCCAATGTATCAAATACAAAGTGCGTGTTGTCAGGTAAATCAGCAAATACAGCGGCAATTTCATATCGCCCTTGTTCATACGACAAAGTTTGCCCTACCGAGTTCTCATTACCAAATAAACGAATCGATTCAGCTTGGCTAATCGCCAATTGACCCGGTCTCGTTAGCGCTTTATTTAAATCACCAAAAAGTACTTCTAAGTTAATAAAATCCAGTAAATTTGATGATGCAACTAACACATTACTCAACCGAGCAGTTTCACCTTTAATCGTTACATCAAGGATCATTGGTTCAGCAAAGTAACTGAGACTATGTGCATCTGTTAAAACTAACGCATCTTCCACTTGCGTGTGACTAAGCATTTCCAGCGCCAAATCTGAATCAGACGCAGCTATCATCTGTAGACCCCAAGGGCGATAATCAGTATGAACGCGGTAGACGCGTTCTGCATTTGGATGCTGACTATCATATGATAATTCATAGGCTGCGAACAATGCGACCATAATGGCGGCCGCTAAACCGATACTAAAGCCCAGTAAGTTCAACATAAAGTGTTGAGTATCTTGCTTGATAGACCGAAGCGCGGTTTTAAAATAGTTAAATATCATTTTTCAATTTCCTTCTTCATACTGCGCCTTTGACTGACTAAGCAATGGCAACAGACTCATATATACTAAAACGTATATACTGCTACGCAGCCCCTGATACAGTGACAACCTCATTCGCTTTATCGAGTATCACTTGACCATCAAGTAAACGCACTAAACGGTCTGCGTAGGTGCCTTCTTTTTCTGAGTGAGTCACCACAATCACAGTTGTACCTTCACGGTTCAATTCACGCAGCATCGTCATCACTTCTTCACCATTTTTCGAATCTAAGTTACCCGTCGGCTCATCGGCAAGGATCAGTTTAGGATTAATAACCAAGGCACGTGCCACCGCTACACGTTGTTGCTGTCCGCCAGAAAGTTGTTGTGGCAGATGGTCTGCACGATGGTCAATCGCGACGCGCTGTAAAATAGCTTCGACTCTTTGCTTTCTCTCCGCTTTAGAAATATTTTGATATTGTAAAGGCAGCTCCACATTCTCATAGACGGTCAATTCGTCAATAAGGTTAAAGCTTTGAAAGATGAATCCAATTGACGCTTGACGTAGTTCGGCTAATTGTTTTTCGCTATAACCGGCAATATCTGTCCCCGCAAACTCAAAGCGGCCTCCAGTTGGGGAGTCTAGCATGCCCAAAATAGACAATAGCGTTGATTTACCGCAACCTGACGGCCCCATAATGGCTAAGAAATCACCCTCTTCAACCGTTAAATTAATACTATTGAGTGCTGTTGTTTCAACGTCTTGCGTTCTAAAAACGCGGCTTAAATTATTTAACGTAATCATATTTCTGTCCTTAATTCGGTTCACTTACACTATTTTTATTGTTGTATGTTCAGATGTTCAGCTTTATCAAAACTACCGTAGCTTGATGTGATCACCTTATCGCCTGCCTGTAAACCGGCCAGCACTTCAAAGTAATCTTGATTTTTTTTACCTATACGAATGTCGCGTCGCACAGCTGAATCACCAGATTCGGTAAATACATAGGCCCAATTACCGCCGGTACTGGTAAAAAAAGCACCGCGATTAAGTAACAAGGCATCTTGTTTATTGCCGCCTAACATTAATTCAACCTCGATGCTCTGACCTCGTTTGATACTGTCAGTGCCAGTTGGTAAATCGACTTCAATTTGAAACTGTGATTGCTGTACGCGACTGTCTATTTTACTCACTCCAGCCTCTACTATCTTGTTGTCAATCTGAACCATCACTGGCATATCTCGTTGAACTTGATTTAAGTAAAACTCATCTAAACGTACCACAAGTTTATATTCATTTGGAATATCGACCTGACCAAGGCGAGCGCCCCTGCTTTTTGACTCGCCAATCTCGACATCTAGCTCACTTAAGTACCCTGTGACTGGTGACTTAACCAACAAATTGTTTAGGTTATTTCTCGCAAACTGGAGGTTTTTTTGCAGCATTTTAGCACTGTCCTCCAACTGTGCGACTTGCACTTCACGTATCGAGTTTTCTTGCTTTTGTCTCTCTAGCGTCAGTTCTTTACGCGCCTTGTAATAAGAGAGGTCATCCTTGATCTCATAGAGTTCATCCTTGGCTAATACACCTTGTGAGACAAGGGAGTTAGACTGTTTATATCGACGTTCTAAGTGACTTATCTGCAAATCAATTTCAAGAATATCTCGACGCAAATTCAATCGATTTGTTTCCATATTCATTTGCGTATTACGTAAAAAATTCAATTGCTCTGTCACCTGAGCTTCACGACCCATCACATCTAATTGCAAATTCGTATTGCTTAAACGAACCAAGGGTTGTCCTTTTTGCACAAATTCACCTTGCTCCACCAATCGCTCCTCGACTTGGCCTCCAGCTATCGTATCAAGATAGACGGTTGTTTTTGGCACCACCTGACCTCTTAAGCTTAATGCATCTTTAAACGCGCCTTGACGCACAGTACTCACCGTAATACTTTGCTTTGATACTTTTTGACTGCGCCCTTCAGACCCCGTTTGACTAAACCCATAAGCCACGGCAGTCACACTGAGCACGGCTGCAACGATTACCCCTTTTTTAAAATGCTTTTGTAATCCTGAGCGTTCTATTTTTTTATCCATCATTCAATTCCTGCTGATATTTTTTACTGGCCGCTGATAACGGCATATGCAGTAGATAATCCAAATTTCATGCCAAAATAAAAACAACTAAATATCAATAACTTATCAATTTAAGATTTAATTTCCTTCATTAGGTGTCCGATAATAGAACACTACAGCAATTCACCAGTGCCCAAAAATGGACATCCCATACTTAAACCAAGTAGTATGACGCTAAGCTAAGCTCACATAAAAACACAAAACAGGATCATTCATGAAGCAAGCGGGCTCTATTTTAGTTGTTGACGATAATCCGGATATTTTGATTGCAGCGCGACTCCTTTTGAAACAACATTATCAAGTTGTAAAAACAACCGATAACCCATTCGACATTGAAAGCATTATCAAGTCACACACAATTGAAGTTATTCTGCTAGACATGAACTTTACCCAAGATGCAATCAGTGGCAAAGAAGGGTTTTATTGGCTAAAAAAAATCATCGCACAAGACCCTCGCATTGTTGTTCTTTTAATGACAGCTTATAGCGATATTCAACTTGCTGTAGACGCAATAAAAGCGGGCGCATCTGACTTTATTGCTAAGCCTTGGCAAAACGAGCAGTTGCTAGGCGCCGTCACTGCCGCATTCGCACATGCACAAGATAAGCAAAAAGTAGACAAACTCACACGACAAACACAAGGATTAAATCAAGCGCTGAGCCAAAGTAAGAAAAGCGCCACATTTGATTTTTTAGGCCAAAGTGCCGCGATGCAACAGGTGTTTTCTACCATACAAAAAGCCGCACAAACCGATGCAAATATATTGATTTGTGGCGAGAGCGGCACCGGAAAAGAACTTGCAGCACAAGCAATCCATCAAGCCAGTTTACGTCACGAAAACCCATTAATTAGTCTCGATATGGGGGCTATTTCCGGCAATATTTTTGAGAGCGAATTATTTGGTCATAAAAAAGGCGCATTTACGGATGCCAAAACAGACAAAGTTGGTCGATTTGAGCTTGCTCATGGCGGTAGCTTATTTTTAGATGAACTGGGGAACCTGCCTCTGGCGCAGCAAGCAACACTCTTAGCAGCCCTGCAAAATAGGCAAGTGACACCGGTCGGTGGTACAAAACCCATCGATGTCGATATTCGTTTGATCTGTGCAACCAATGATAATCTCGCTGATGCCGTTAATGAAGAAAGATTTCGCCAAGATTTATTATATAGAATCAATACGATAGAAATCCGGATCCCCCCTTTAAGGGAACGCATAGACGATATACCTCTACTGGTAAATTATTATTTAAAACACTATGCGCAAAAATATAAACGCGAACTCAGCATTAACGCTTCAGATATGGATGCACTTTGTCAGTATCCTTGGCCAGGAAATGTACGTGAACTAGCGCATGCAATTGAGCGCGCCGTAATTTTAAGTGATGCGGATACGCTAGATATAGGGACTGTCGTGGGCCAAACTCCGACGTTAGAAAGCCCTCAAGCAAACACATCGCAGTCCACTACAGAATACGATACATTTGATTTAGAAGTTTTAGAGCGACGCGCAGTGCATGCCGCATTAAAGCACTATCAGGGTAACGTCAGTCATGCCGCAAAAGCATTAGGCTTAACGCGCGGTGCTATGTATCGCCGTTTAGAAAAGTATGATTTATAAACGCATTCTCAATAAGGCACATCCAAAGGAACTCTCAGCGTGATCAACACAACTTCCAACTCCATGCTTATCTTAGCCCTAAACCTTGCAGGTCTATGCATCTGTGCTAGTGCGTTAACTTACTTGTATATACAATATGGGTTTTCTGCAACATGGGTACTTATTTTTCTCGTTGCCTTATCTTTAAATGGATATATATTCTCATTATTTCAAAAGCACAATAAACGCTTAAGTCATGTAATAAAAGCACTCGCAAATGGCGACAGTACACTCGGGCTAGGTGTGCGAGATCCTATGAGACAACACTTTGAAAAAGTTAAAAAACAAATGCAATCCGCTCGCTTTAATGCAGAACAACAAGCACAGTTTTTACAAGCACTTTTGGTGCATGTTGATTTAGCTGTTTTGGTCTGTGACGATCAGGGTAATATCATAGAATCTAACCCAGCATCGGCTAAACTATTGGGTATATCGGCCAACCATTTGTCGCAACTCCAACATCTTGGCCAACTTGTTTTAGCAACGAATAAACGCCTTCGTAGCAGTGCACAATGGCAGCAAGGTGAGCAACAAGATACCTTGTCTATACAAGTAAGTGTTGCTGAAATACAAGGACAAATACGTAAGATTATTACGTTACACTCAATACATGATGCGTTGCTTCTAAAAGAGCAACAAGCCTATAAGCGATTAACGCAAGTACTAACTCATGAAGTAGCAAACTCAATCACCCCATTATCGTCAATTGCTCAAACCTGCCATAGCTTGATACCAGACTCACTGACATTTACGGACCAAGAAGATAAACAAGATCTCAGTTTGGCGCTAAATACATTGGCATCGAGAACCAAGCACTTAGGTGAGTTTATTGAACGCTTTAGAAATGTGAGTAGTTTACCCAGTCCAACACTTGCACCATTACAGTTACAACCGCTATTAAAGCAAATAGTCTCACTACACAATAGTCAGCTTACTCAACATCACATTACTTGCTCAATCAGTATCAAAACGTCGCAATTGATCATGTTAGACCTTGGGCAAATAGAACAAGTGCTGATCAATTTGTTTAAAAATGCCATTGAGGCCATAAAAATTGCCGAACAAAATTCATCAACCTCACGCGAAGAGCGTTTGATCACAGTCACTTTAGACCAAAACAATGCTCAACAAGTATATGTTGAAATTACTGATTCTGGTTTAGGTGTCGCCGAGCATGTTAGAGAGATGATATTCGTGCCATTTTTCACAACTAAACAACAAGGTTCAGGTATCGGCCTTAGTTTATCAAGACAGATTATGGTCAACCATGGTGGGGATTTAGTTTATGTTACACGGGAAAGGGGCGCCTGCTTTCGTTGTATTTTTGGTTAAACGAGCAAGGCAAAATTAAAGAACGTGCGTGCTCATTAGATTCAATGAGCACGCAAATTTATTTAATTGTTACAGCCCATTACAATAAAGCGAGATAATTCCTCCTGTTTTAATATCCCTTTATGATCAGTGTCTATCGTGATTGATTCAATGTTGTTCGCATTATGCTGTGCCATATAGTCATTATACGCTTGTAAGCAATAAGGTGATGCGCCAGCATAAGCACCTCTTAATACCACACCGCTCGCCACAGTCGGGACATAATTATCAAACCAATTTATTTGCCTTTGAGCCAACAAATTAACGTGATCTAACAACTCACTATCAATAGCGTCATCTTTTATATGATACTTATTCTCCACTGGGGTTACATGGCATGATTTAACCATTTGTATTGATTGCTCAAAATAAACATCAACAAAGGTAAGCTCTACTTGAAAACCATTACCACGAAGCATATTGGCAGCTTCTAAAGCCAGAACTCCACCAAATGAATGACCTACCAATTGAATCACCATATGTGGCTTAACGGTTGTCGCAATCGCTTCAGCAAGCTGCTCTGCATTTTCAGTGAGGGTTTTAAAGGGCTGCAAGCCATCGAGCAAGCCTCGATGTGGACAGCCATATACATTAATATTATGCGATGAAAGCGTCGAAGCTAACCAAGCAAAATCATGTTCAGTGCTTGCAACACCCGGTACTAAAAATACCGACCTATGGTGCGCTTGAATGTCCGACATCGCTCGGATTAATGCGCCGTCAGCTTGCAATGATTTACCATCACATAATCGCGCCATAGCCTCAATGGTCACAGTACTAAAGAGATCATTGAGTGAAATCTCAACCCCAAAACGCTGCTTCATTTGCGCGCACAGACGCAACATTAACAGCGAGTGGCCCCCTATTTCAAAAAAGTTTGCCGTGGTGCTAATACTCACCGCTTCAATGCCTAATAATTCAGACCAAATCTCAACCAGCCCTAGTTCGATCTGTGTTTGTGGGGCAACATAATCACCTTGTAGCGTGGCACCTTTGGGGGTTGGCAGCGCCCGTTTATCTACCTTGCCGTTTGGCGTCAACGGCCATTCATGCACCACCATCAAGACACTGGGTACCATATATTCTGGCAATTGCTCAGTTAAAGCGCTCTTTACTTGCTTCATAAATAACATGTGTTCTTGTGTTTCAAGTCGCTCCGAGGGCTGAATATAGGCGACTAATTGTTTACCACCGGCCACTATTTTCGTCATCACTAGGGCTGACTCAATTTGTTGCTGCTGCACTAATTGTGCTTCGACTTCACCAAGTTCAACCCTAAATCCACGAATTTTGACTTGATCATCCGCACGACCAATGAACTCTAACGTACCGTCGACTAAATACCTTACCAAATCTCCCGTGCGATATATTCGTTGTGAACTATGTGGATCATTAGCATTAAAATAGGGGTTTTCAATAAACTGCTCTGTTGTCAGTTCTGCGCGATTTAAATAACCTCGAGCCAACCCATCCCCCCCAATATATAACTCCCCAACAGCACCAAAAGGGACAAGCTCAGTATTCAAATCAAGTATAAGTAATTGATTGTTAATATTTGGTTGCCCGATAGAGACCGTGCTACATTTTGCATCTGCTTCAGACGTACAATACGTTGACGCTGTAATCGTTGCCTCTGTTGGGCCATATGTATTCATGAGTTGAACATGACGACCCAGCTTTTGATAATGGTGAGATACTGTGGATGGTGTTAATGCCTCACCCCCAACAATGACTAACCTTATAGATGTGTTTGTAAAGACCCCTTTATCAACCAATAATTGCGCCCAAAATGCCGTGGGTAAACTAACTACAGAGACTGTATTCTGCGTGCAAAAACTGATAAATTCTTGTAATCCTTGTCTGCACTCGTCATTACTGATAACTAATCGGGCTCCCTGACACAATGTACCAAAGAACTCTTCAACAAAGATATCAAAGCAAATATTTGAAAACTGCAACACAGCATCATTATCATCGACATGATAAGTTTCGCGAATATGCTCTTGGTAATTAGCTAAAGCACGATGCTCGATCATCACC
>NZ_JAGJEE010000055.1:0-10742 GCF_018100885.1 Pseudoalteromonas sp. MMG013
TGTATCGGCCAGCCAAGCGGATGCGGCGGGTAACACTTCAACTGCAGCAACCACCTCGATTTCCCTTGATAATGAGGCACCGAGTACGTTAACAATCACCACGCCAATTGAAGGTGATGGCATTGTTAACGCCGGTGAAGATAGTGATGTATTGGTTCAGGGTACTGGTGCAGAGTCGGGTGTTACAGTGACTATTGATATTGGCGGGGTGAGTAAAACGACCACGGCAGACTCAAGCGGTAACTGGACGCTGTCAGGCAATGAGTTAGATATTAGCGCATTAAATAATGGTAGTTTGACGGTTACAGCGACACAGTTAGATAGTGCAGGCAATACGTCAAACTCTTCAACACACACAATTACACTTGATAACATCGCACCCACAGGTCAAACCGCAGCGATAGATCAGAGCTTGATAAATGCGAGTAATGAAGCTGCGTTAAGCTTTACATTAAGTGGGTTAGAAAGTTCGGGATCATTTGTGTATCAAATATCTGATGGCGCAAGTACGGTTTCTAGCAGCTCAGCGACAACAATTACAGGATCAACGGCTCAAGTTACAAACGTTAATGTGTCAAACTTGAATGAAGGAACACTGACACTTTCAGCGACTGTGAGCGACGCAGCGGGCAATGCCGCTAGCAGCGTTACTGCGACCACAACAAAACGTTATAATGTAAAACCGGTTTTATCTGGTACAGCAATTACCTCAGTGAATGAAGATGCAGCTTATAGCTTTACACCGACGTTAACTGATTCAGATAGCGGTGATACACATACTTATGCTATTACAAATAAGCCCACTTGGGCAGCGTTTGATACCAATACAGGCGCGTTAACGGGCACCCCGACTGATGAACATGTAGGCACAACCAATAACGTCGCTATAAAAGTATCAGATGGTACGGAAGATAGCGATCCACTCACGTTTAATATTGAAGTGGTTAATACCAACGATGCGCCGGTAGGACAAGGTTTCGCGTTTAGCTTAAATGAAGGTGCATTGCTAACGAAAGGGGTTGCTGATGGGGTATTAAGCAATGCGACGGACGATGACACCGATAGTGGCGATACTCTATCGGCCGTGAAGGTAACAGATCCGCAATATGGGTCGCTTACATTTAATAGTGATGGCAGCTTTAGTTATCAGCATAACGGCAGCGAAAACCACAGTGACAGCTTTACCTATAAAGTAAGAGATGCCTCGAATGCGGAATCTACTACTCAGACCGTGACTTTAACTATGACCGCTGTTGAAGATGCACCAGAGGCAGTGGCTGATGCTTCTTCAACCAATGAAGATACTCCAATCACTTTCAGTGTTGTTGCCAATGATACCGATGCGGAAAATAATATGGTTGTGGCGTCAGCTACAATTGTAGACACTCCAACTAAAGGTACAGTGACAATTGCAAATGGGGTGGTAACGTATACACCGACTAGTAACGAAAATGGGGCTGACTCATTTACGTATAATGTTAAAGATAGCACCGGGCTTGTGTCTGCTAAAGCCACTGTATCTATGACCATAAACGCGGTTAATGATGCACCTGTTGCCGCAAACTTTAATGAAACAGTGAATGAAGATATTGCAACTAATGCCTTAACTGTAAGATCTAATGCTTCAGATGTCGAAGATACCAACCCCTCAGGTGCGATTAGCATCGTGTCGCAGCCGACAAAAGGCACGGTTAGCTTAGACCAAACTAATGGCACTATGGTGTATACGCCAAATGCCAATGAAAATGGCACTGATACGTATACTTATACTGTTGCCGATTCGGCTGGGTTGGCATCAAATACCGCCACAGTAACGGTTAATATCGGCTCAGTAAATGACAGGCCGGTTGCTGGTGATGACACAGTGACAACCAATGAGGATACGTCGACCACACTTGCAATATTGAATAATGATTCAGATGTGGAAGATCAAGCCTTTAACGGCGCTAATATCACCCTTGAGGACCAAGGCCAAGGTGTTGGAAATTATTCACTAGCAACGGTGACAGTGAACACCAATGGCACTCTGAACATCGCGCCCAAAGCAGATCAAAATGGACAATTAACGTTTACGTATACATTGACAGATAGTGATAATCTCGCATCGGCAGCAGCAACAGTGACTGTGAACATCAGTGCTGTTAATGATGCTCCAGTCGCAGTAGATAATACCGCGCAATTGTTAGAAGATGGGCAGTTTGAGGTTAACGTATTAGGTAATGATACCGATGTTGATAGTACACTTAACGCAAGTTCTGTTGCCATTGTTACTCAACCCATAAATGGTCAGGTATCAATAGGCTCATCGGGTGCAATCACGTATACCGCGAATGCAAATTTCTTCGGTGAAGACACATTTACGTATACGGTCGATGACCAAGAAGGCCTCACATCTAATGCTGCAACGGTTACTATGACGGTTTCTAGTGTTAATGATGCACCGGTTATATCTGGCTCACCGGCCTTAAATACAAACGAAGATGCGTTATTTACGTTTACACCGACGGCAAGAGATGACGACCAAGACAACTTGAGCTTCTCAATAACGAATCAACCATTATGGGCAACCTTCGATTCGACAACAGGCACACTCAGTGGTACGCCAACAAATAGTGATGTTGGCAGTTACGTGGGTATTGTTATTAGTGTGAGTGACAGTCAACTTAGTGATGCATTACCTGAGTTTACTTTAACTGTAAACAACGTTAATGATGCGCCTGTTATAGCAGGGAGCCCAGCACTCAGTGTTTTACAAGATGAGAGTTACACATTTACGCCTCAGGCGAGTGATGAAGACTCTACATCGTTAACGTTTACAATAACGGGCTTGCCCAATTGGGCAAGTTTTGATGAAGCAACAGGGAGTCTAACTGGTACACCTAGCAGAGACAATGTTGGTGTGTACTCAGGCATTCAAATTTCGGTTTCTGATGGGCAATTAAGTGCCTCTCTTGAGCGTTTTGACTTAGTTGTAGAGGCAGTGAACGCGGCACCTACATCAAGTAACATTCAGGCGACGGTAACGGAAGATGCAAATACCAGTTTTAGCGCTGTCGTGGAAGACATAGATAACGATCAGCTTACAATAAACATCAATACTCAACCGCAAAATGGTACTTTATCCGTTCAGGGTGATGTGTTTACTTATCAACCCTTTACGAACTTCTTTGGGGTCGATAGTTTCACTTATAGTGCCTCTGATGGTGAATTAACGTCGAATATTTCGACGGTGTTTGTGACGGTGAACGCGGTAAATGACGCGCCCATCGCACAAAATGACGTATTTGCATTTAATACAAATTCAAGCAATACGTATTCGTTAAATGTATTAGAAAACGATACAGATATTGAGAACCAAGTATTAACCATTATTGGTGCGAGTGCATCACTTGGTACCGCAACGATTGTTAACAACCAAATTGAATACGTTGGTTCAGACAATACGCAAGGGACCGTGATTGTTAAATATTTAATTGAAGACTCACAGGGAGCGCGCAGCGGTGCAACAGCAACAGTCACGTTTAGCGCAAGTCAATCAACGGCTATTCCAACGATAACTGCACCGGTTGATGTAAGTGTTGATGCCACAGGGCTATTCACTAAAGTGGATCTAGGGACCGCCATAGCCACAGACAACCAGGGTAATTCATTACCAGTATCCTTGGTTGGAGGACAGCCTGTATTTGTGCCGGGTAATCATATTGCTTACTGGCAAACAACTGATCAGCAAGGTCAGCAAGCTGTAGCGACACAAACAGTATCGGTTCGTCCGCTTATATCGTTACAAAAAGACAGCCAGGTGGTAGAAGAGCAAACACATACCATTGATGTTTATTTGAACGGCCCAGCTGTTCAATACCCATTAACGGTGCCTTATACGGTATCAGGTACAGCTGATGGCAATGACCATGATTTAACCGCGGGTGAGTTTGTCATTGAATCGGGTGTTCAAGGGCAAATATCGTTCACTATATTTGCAGATAACATTGCCGAAAGCAACGAGACCATTATCGTAAGTTTGAGCGACGCGCTGAATGTTGGTGCTAAATCAACGTCAACGGTGACCATCGTAGAGCAAAATGTTGCACCAACTATTTCAACGACTGTTGCGCAAGCAGGTGAGAAACGACTTACTCTGACGTCAAATCAGGATTTAGTAACGGTTACAGCCAGCACATTTGATGCAAACTTATCGGATGTTGTCACGACAACATGGGCAGGTGATACGGTGTTGGTTAACCAAAGTAATCAAGCTGAACAGTTCGAGTTTTCACCGCAAGGCATTGCATCAGGAGTATATAAGTTATCAGTTATTGCGGCCGATAATGCGGTACCAAGTTTATCCACGCAACAAGATATCTACCTTGAAATAGTGCCAGAGTTACAAGCGTTAGGGAGTAACGATACGGATGGTGACCTCATACCAGACGACCAAGAAGGACATAATGACTCAGATGGTGATGGGATACCTGATTTTCAAGATGCCATTAGTGATTGTAATGTAATGCAAGAGCAGGCCGCAGAGTCACAGCAGTTCTTAATAGAAGGCGATCCTGGGGTATGTTTACGCAAAGGCGCAACAGTACCTCAAAACACCACGGGCGGTGTTCAGTTATTGGTAACTGAATTACCTGAAGACCAAGATGCAAATAATATTGGTGGCTTGTTTGGCTTTATTGCTAATGGTCTACCTCAAGCGGGTGATACGTATAGTTTAGTAATACCACAAAGGAATCCAGTGCCAGAAAATGGGGTATATCGTAAACTCCGTAATGATCAGTGGGTAAACTTTGATGAATCAGGCGACAACAACATATTGTCAACACAAGGAGAGCCGGGTTACTGCCCACCACCGAGAAGCAGTGAGTGGCAAAGTGGCTTGGTAGCAGGTGCATGGTGTGTGCAGTTACAAATTGTTGATGGTGGTCCGAATGATGATGATGGCATCGCCAACCGTAGTGTTATTGATCCAGGTGGGATTGCAGTGCCTGTTAGCTCGAATCAGTTACCGGTTGCCAATAGTGATGAGGTGACCATTTCAGCAGGACAAGAGGTCATTATTGATGTACTTGCTAATGACAGTGATGCCGATGGTGACGTATTGTCAATAACAGGTGCAACGGTAGACTTTGGTCAAGTAGCGATTGTGAATGAAAAGCTAGTCTATCAACCACCGGTGAACTTTCTTGGAAAGGCCACGATTCAGTACAGCATAAAAGATGGTAAAGGGGGGACATCTAACAGTACAGCAACGGTTAATTTAACTGTAAATTCAGCCCCTGTTGCACAAGCTGATACAGCTAACGTGGTTGGCTCTGGTAATGTTGTTATTGACGTATTAGCAAATGATTCTGATGCTGATGGTGATGTGTTATCTGTTATATCGGCAAGCGCGGAAACAGGTACTGCGGTTGTTAATATTGATAATACCCTTACTTATACGCCTAAATTGGGCTTTGAAGGCATAGACACCATTACCTATCAATTGAAAGACTCGAAAGGCGCGGTGTCTCAAGGGGTCGTAAAAGTCACAGTGACTGCATTAAAAGCAGTTTCTATAGAAAATAAATCATCAGGAAGTTTAGGAGGAATAATTGTGTTAATGATTTCGGCACTTGTGATCCGCAGAAGGAAACTAGGGCTACCGAGTTTCGCTTTCGTATCGGCGACATGTTTAATGAGTGTTCCAGCTATGGCTAATACTTGGTCTGTTCAAGGTACGGCTGGTAAAGCAAGTGCTAATTTTGCCTATGATTCGTCATTAGCTGCTTCGAATATTGATGACAGCAGCAATAGTTGGTCAGCGGGTATTTATTATGAATTACTTCCACAATTTACAATTGGCATTCGGTATATCGATTTAGGGCAAGGTCGTGTAACATTCAATGGTAATGTTATTGCGCCAGATGATGCACAGTCGCAAGTGAATCGAATAGCGCCCATTTTACCAGAAGGTTTTGCGATGCAACTGGGTTACGATGTGTTTAATGTCAACTCATTTGAAGGCAAGCTTTTCTTAGGGGCGTTTGATTGGAAGTATCATTTGGATAGCACCAGAGATGGGCGTTTTCACACCCGATATGAAGATCAACAAACAGATCTTTACTATGGTGTTGGTGTTGCATATCACCTGTCAGACTCTGTTAACTTAGATGCGCAATATACACGTTACCCTTTGTCTGAAAACGACATTAACGAGTTATCGCTCGGTGTGACTTACCACTTCTAAAAATAGTAAAATAAAGCCCCTTTTGGGGCTTTATTTTATACCATTCAGTGTTTTCTCTTTTTGTGTTCATCACTTGTAACTATCGTGTCGATATATCGACGTATACGATTTAGCTTTACTCCATACTAATCAGAACGATAAGCGCAGGGTGAACTGCTCTCATAGGCAATGAGTCATAAAGCTTGAACGGGGTGCCTAAAAGCGTGTGTAAGACGTCAGCTTTTACCAAGTACTTTATTGAGTGTCTAGCAAAACCACATCTAGTAAAATCACAGTGTAAGCAGCCAATTGATGTAGTGTGATAATAGCCAATTAGCTAAGCATGCCAAACACAGTATGGCTAGAATGAACTTGGTGTTATTTACATTCTGCACAATATAAAATCAAGCTACTTCAATTAGTTAAAAAATAATTAAACTTTTTCCTAAACTTTTTCTGAAAATACTGGATAAGGTATTTATATAAAAATTAACAATAATGTTTTTGAAGGAAGTTTTTAAGTATGGGTGCAGTGATCTCAGGTAATGGACTCGGGTTATTTAACAGTTCAGCAACGATGTTGGGTGGTCAGGTTGATTCAGGTAAAGCCGCATTAGGGCAGGCGTCAGAGCAAGTTTTTGTCAATGCGGCAACGGGTAACTTGGTTATTCAAGGCAAAGATGAACAGGTTAAAGGACTGGGTCTGGGACTTGGGATAGTACGTACTTATAACAGTGAAGGGCATTTTGATGGCGACAACAATGACCAGTGGCGACTGGGCTTTTTAAAGCGCATAGAGCTAGAAGGCAGTAAAAATACCTCAGGGAGTGTGGTGACTCGCACAACTGCAGATGGTTACGCACAGAAATTTGTCTATGATAGCGCACGTAAAGAGTATGTGAGTAAAGCAGGCAGCGGCGCAGATGACACCTTAACATTTAATGCAGACGGCAGTGCGACACTTAAAATCGACGGCACTAATACCAAAGAGCACTATGACGCAGCGGGGCGTTTAACTGCCATGCAGGGGCCGCAAGGTCACCAAACCACCATTGAGTATACCGGTGAGCGTGCGAGTAGTATTTTAACTAAAACGTCGACGGGCACAGAAAAAACCGCGTTGATTTACAATGCACAAGGGCTGATAGCGCAGTTAGAAACCCAATCGGGTAGCACTCAAGCAGGAAAAAACGGTGCTAATACGCGTGTTTACTACGGCTATGATGCGAATAAGCGTTTATCGTCAGTGAAAGTTGATTTAACTCCAGCCGATAATAGTATTGCCGATGGTAAAGTATATGAAACGCGCTATACCTACGATGGCAACAGCAACCGCGTACAAAGTGTATCGCAATCAGATGGCACAGTATTAACAATCGGCTATGAAGCACACAATGGCGACCATCGAGTAAAAAGCCTCACTGATGGAGAGGGCAATCAAACCCTATATAACTATGTGAGTGCCACACATACTCGCGTGACCATAGGCGGGGCGCAGGTTGATTACCATTTTGATGCTGACAAGCGCTTAACCTCAGTGGAGCGAGTTGACAATCACCAAATCGTTAAACAAGAGTATGGCTATAACACGGCGGGTCGATTACACAGTGTGACCAATGGATTGGGCCATCAAACGCAGTACGGGTATGACAGTGAAGGTAATTTAACATTAGAAGTTGATGCTGACGGCGTCACGATAACACGAGCCTATAACAGCAATAACCAGCTGATCAAAGAGCAAATAGGCACAGAGAGCACGGTGTATGTGTACGATACACAACAGCGCTTACGTTTTAAGTTAGATGCAGAGAACCGCCTAGTTGAATACCGTTATAACATATTAGGTCAGCGAGTGAGTCAGCATCAATACACCGATGCAACGTATAGCAGCAGTGAGCACAGTGTTGCCGCGTTAGAAGGGTTTGCAGCATCTCAAAAAGCCCATCAACAGCGCAGTGATTATGGCTATGACTTTAGAGGTCAGCTCAATAGCGTGAGTCGTTATAGTAGTGTGACCAGTCAAGGTGTGGGCAGCGGGGAAGTGAGTACCACGCACTATGTGTATGACGCACAGGGCAGGTTACTACAAGAAACCACCCCAGAGGCAAATAGTACTCACTTTAGCTATGACGGTTTGGGGCGTGTACTGACAAAAACCACGGCTAATCAAGCGGTGACGGCGTATACCTATGACGATGCGAACCAACGTATAGGCACCCGATTTGCCAGTGGTTTGTGGCATACAGAAGTGTTTGATAAAGCGGGTATGGTGACTTGGAAAGCACAAGGCACCGGGCTTGGTAATAACAGCTATGGCACAGAGCGACTTTATCGCGATGAACAAGGTCGAGTGATAGCCAAAACAGATAAGCAGGGTACACGCAGCTATGTGTTGTATGACCATGCAGGACAAATAGCAGCCACGGTCAATAACCGAGGCCAAGTGACCCGTCATCACTATGACAATGCAGGCCAAAAAGTACAAACGGTTGAATATGCCCAGCTGGTGTCAACAGCGCAGTGGTTAAGTGCAACAGGTACCCTTACTCAGAGTCTAGCGCAATTAGATACACAATTGGCAGGCATGGCAAACCATGTTGATAATCGCACCAGTTATACTATTTATACCGCGGCGGGAAGGCCGACACTAGATATCGATGCGCAAGGGTATGCTAAAGAATATATATACAATGAGAAAGGTGAGCTTGTACAGGCAAAACAGCACACGAGCCCGTTGAGTGAAAATGCTTTTTTAAGGGGGCAATTGGCTCAGGCATTTACACCTAATATCCATGATTATTTTTCTATACAAAGTGATGGTCCTCACACGCGTGAAGAAGCGGGGCAATTTGTATTTGAACGCAGCAATATAGCGAAGACCGAATACCCTTATGTAATGACGAATACGGGATTTTCTCTAGCAGAAAGAAAAACCATTATTACGGAATTAGAGGTTGGGGCACAAGCGTCGGGCTCTTATCTATTGGCAGGGTTAGATAACACGCAAACATCAGGCAGTAAGAAACGCTTTCGATACAGTGTGCGATTGACAGATGGAAATGTACAAGTCAGTTATTATAAGAATTCTAAATTAGTTACCAACACAACGGTGGCTACATATCAGGCGGGCCAGACTTGGGTGGCGCGCTGGGATACATCTGATTCAGGGATCAAGTTATCACTGTATAACAAAGCATCAGGTGTGGAAAGTGCAATTATACACGTTTTAAATGAGTCAGATTTGGCGGGTGCATCGAGCATTGAGACGCTGCATTTTAAGGTGTTAGGTAACCCAAAAAGTGGTGCCAATGGCAGCATCATTAAATTAAAAATGCGACAACTGGGTGATGTTAAAGTTGTTGATATGCCTATGGCGAATGTCAATTCAAGCCTCGCTGAACTTGACTTTAAGCAAGGTGATGGGTTCGTCTCTACGAGCAATGGCGATGTTGTATTCAAACATAGAGGTACAACTGAGTCTAGTTGGCCGGAAATGACTTCAAAAGAAGCATTTTTACTGGCTGACGGGCGTTCATTTCAAACGGCAATTACGGTTGCGGGTAATACCGCTAGCAGCTATCTATTGGCAGGACTTGATAACCTTGAAAGTTCAGGCAGTGGTAATCGTTTTCGCTATAGTTTACGTTTAAAGAATGGGCAGTTGACGGCCAGTTATTACAATCACAGCAAAGAGGTAAGCAGTCAGTCCCTAGGAAGTTATAGTGCAGGTGATAAGCTTATTGTGCGCTGGGATATGCATAAAGAAGGGGCGACGCTGACAGTTTATAATGCAGAGCAAGGAATACATACTGCTAAAACGCACTCAATTAATGTCACAGATGATAATTGGCATGGTGATGTTTATTTTAAAGCGTTAGGGCCAGCACCGAGTGTAACAGATGGTCAATTTACGATTGCGAGCATGCATAAGTCAGCGGCGTTTAAGGTAACAAATGAGACAAATGTTGCAGTAGAAAATGACCAAATTACATTCAAGCACAACCCAACGAGCAGTGGCCCTTGGCCAACTTATGAGAGTTTGCAGCCATTTTCTTTATCGGATAATAAAGTTGTAGAGACGACTTTTACGATAGGTAGTCAAGCAAGTGATAGTTACTTATTGGCGACATTAGATAACACACTAAGTAATAGATTCCGCTACAGTTTAAGGCTCAGTGATGGAGCGTTAGAAGCAAAATATACGGCAGCAGGCAGTGACAAGCAGAAAATCGCAGTGAACGATTTTATTGGCCGCTATAGTGCAAATGATGTATTGGTTGCTCGCTGGACGACGGATAAAGGTGGTATTACCTTACAAGTTTATAAGCAAGATGAAGGGCCTGCAAAAGCGTGGACACATCGCATTGCAGTCACTGATGCGCAATGGGATGGAGATGTTTATTTCAAAGCGTTAGGTAATCCAAAAAAAGGGGCGGATGGCAGTGTTATCAGCATGCAAAAAGCAACCATATCTGATGCAGCCAGAAATACTTATATTCAATATACCGCAGCAGGGAAAATTGAATACAAAACT
>NZ_JAGJEE010000056.1:0-10197 GCF_018100885.1 Pseudoalteromonas sp. MMG013
TGGCTCGTTATACGTATTGAGAGTTTTGATGAAGTCTGCAATTTCAGTATTACAAAATCATCTAGTAGAGCTAGATAAGAAGATCGAATTTGGTTCACTGGAAGAGAAAGCGGAACATATCGGCATAATCTTACAAATTAAAGACTCTATCGCCCAATTGAATCTCTGTGAAAAACATGGCATTACTGGTGGCTCATTGGTAAATGTTCTTCCTGAGACTGCAACCATTGAACATCAATTTGTAGTTGCGTATCAAAATGAATCAACAAATCCTGAAAATTGGGAAGAAGTATTATTCAATAACAGGCAAATATGGTTTTCATCCGGAGACCTCGTCGTTCGGAAATAAATACGTATAACACATATGAGCCTTAACTCTGTCAATAGGCACTAGTGTTCTTTTTGGCCGTTTTTATACAGTGACGGCCAACTCTAAATCAATAAGCAAATTCGTTTATTTCATCGGTCGATGTGGCTGTTAAGCAAGTTGCTTACGGCAAACACATAGTGAGGCTCTCTTATTGCTGCCTACTTTTGTCCACTTCCTTATGGATTCGCAGGAACACTATGCTTAAATGGATTTAGGCAGTAGAGCGAAGCAGGATGCCAGAGCCGAGACATTCATTGGTTAACCTCATCATGGCACTATTCAAGGCGGCTGGTTTCATTATTGTGATCCAGTTAGTTTCAGGCTCAAGTCAGGTGTAAGTGACTTTGCATATTGTATTCATACGCGCGTACTGAGCATCTTGAAAATCGAAGTGGAAAGCCACTAAACGATTGAATCAAAATAGGAACTCGGCTATGGTTGAGGCATCAATAAAAAATAAATTAAAACGAGTAATTCTACAGGCTCGTTATATTTCAAGGATGGCTCGGCGTTGGATTCATTAAAATTAAACGATTTTCTTCACCCAAGACCTTCTCCTAAATGGATTGATGTTCTCTGTAAATTACAACATTTTGCGATCATCACCTACGCAGTTGATCCTTCAAGGTTTGATGGGCTTTTTCCTGAGCGTTTTAAACTAGATACTTTAAAAATTAATGGTGAAGAAAAAGCTTTAATTTCCGTAGTTCCTTTTATCGATGTAGATTTTACATCTGCGGTTATGCCATTTCCTAAGTTCACAATGGGACAAACAAACTATCGAATTTATATTATCGATCAAGAAACAAATGAGCGATGCGTTTGGTTTCTTGGTACAACTTTAGATTCATGGACACTTGCAGTACCAAGACTTTGTTGGAATTTACCTTGGTATAGTGGTGAAGTTAAATTTGAATGTGAATATGATGAACCACAACAAAGATACCGTAAATACAAAATGACGACAGAAGCCACTTGGGCTCCAGCTAATGTTGAATTAACACAAACCAAAGACTCCAAAATTGAATTGTCAGGCTTCCCTGATACAGAAACGGGTCTAGTATACCTAACGCACCCTTTAGCTGGTTTTTATTATCGTCGAGATGGTAAATTAGGTACGTATAGGGTGTGGCACAAGCAATTAGAAGTATCTTCTGCAAACCTTAAGTTTGCTAGTTTTGGTTTACTATCTCGCTTAGGTTTAGTCACTCAAGAGGAACAACAAACCCCTCATAGTGTACTAATTGAACCGATTAATGAATTTACTATTTATTTACCGCCAAAAGTGGTGAAATAGAAATATATCAAGCAATTACAGCGGAACTTTTTACAGTTTGCTCGGTTCCGCTTCGCTTCACATTTTAGCCAACTATTATTCACCGCTTAAGGCGGCGTTGAGTATTTTTCACGTTGAGGAGTCAAGTTGAGCAATCCATTTCATTTATTATTTGTTGTTCCTGAGTTACGTTTATCAGAAGAGTTTTATGTCAACTTTCTCGGCTGTAAAAAAGCAGGGATACAGGAAAATGGATAGATATTATCTTTTTTGGCCACCAATTAACTCTTCATCAAGAAACTGAAACTATGAAAGCTCAATCTATAGACCATTTTGGTGTCATTTTAGAAAAAGCAGAATGGTTGTCTATTATTCAAAAGGTTGAAGTTGATACTTTACCATTTGTTCTTCCACCTAACGAAAAAACCAATGATGATAATAGCGAATCAGGTAAATTTATTATCAATGATCCTGCAGGTAATTTAATAGAATTCAAATTTTATAAAAAGTCACCTTTAATTATGGTGTCATAAATACATAACAAGGATTTTAAGCGGTACTGCTATTAGTTTACAGGGCTTTCACTTCGCTATACATTTTAGAAAGTTATTATCCGCCCCTGAATAGGCTATATGATCTCCTCGTTATCAAGCAATAACACTTTCTGCCTTAAAAGTTTGTCTCCCGCAACTATGAGTGGTGAACTTCTTATTGGAGTTCCCCTATAATTACATCTAAATGCATGTTGAAGTAAACGGTCGTTGGATAATGACTTTTTGCAAATCGACAACAGCACATGTTCTATTGGGGGGATTATCCAGTTCCCGTAAAATGAGTATTTGTATTTATTTTAACTTTATATTAATTTGACAGTATGAAACGGAGTACTTGCTTAATTTTAACGCTTGAGAATGAAGAGAGTACCCAGCAAAAAAGTTGTTATATTTTATGTAGATTAATGAGTATATTTTATGGCTACAAACTATAAATTTGAAAGACTGAATGCTGGCAGAGATTATATTGCTGATAACTATGACGCTCCGCTTAGCTTATCTGGTATGGCAACATATTCATATATGTCCCCTTACCATTTTTTGCGTGTTTTCAAGAATACTTATGGAGAAACGCCTAACGAATTCTTGATTCGTCTTAGAGTTGAGCAAGCTAAGAGGATGCTTATTACTGAAAACTTTAGTGTCTCAGAAATTTGCGAGAAAGTGGGTTATACAAGCCTTGGTAGTTTTTCTTCATTATTTTTAAAACAAGTTGGTATGGCGCCTACGGTGTATCGTCGTAAGCTTTGGGCTTTGTCTGCAGAATCGTATCGCTTTCCATCACAGGCTATACCGGCATGTTATGCGTATAATTTTTTAGGGAAATCGACTAATTGAGCAATATTGGAGAAATATCATTGTGATTATTTCTATAGAATAAAGAGACATTAAAACAAGGAGTATTGAGATGATCACATCCATAGCACACACCACAATATATGTACTGAATCAGGATGAAGCACTTGATTTTTATAAAAATAAGCTCGGGTTCGAAGTCGGTGATGACATGAAAGTAGAAGGCGATTTCCGATGGCTAACGGTATATCCGAAATCTAATTCACACCTTCAGTTGGTATTGGCAGAGCCAAAAGAGGGACCAATGTTCACTAAAGATTCTGCCGAAAAGATACGAAGTTTGATCGAAGAGGGCGCATTTGGGGCGGGTGTTTTCGAAACTGAAAATTGCCAAAAGACGTACGAAGAGCTTGTTGCTAAAGGAGTGGAGTTTATGCAGCCACCGACAGAGCAGCTTTATGGCGTGGAAGCTATGGGCATAGACAACTCTGGTAACTGGTTTAGCTTGGTTCAACGATAAAATACAACAAGTAAAGTCAGCTTGGTGCCGTTAACGGCATCTTGCTTTAGGCATTGGTATGGTCGCCTATTGTCAAATTTATGCACACAGCTTCAAGGCGTGTTGGTCACAAAACGTGAATGAACAAATTAATCAAAATGACGTCAAACGCTTTGCTTGCACTCACTTTTATAAGTAAATAAAAAGGGCAGATATAAAATACAGGGATCTTATGTGCGCGCCTTTATATTGTTTATTGGGTCAAATCATGGACCCTGAAACCAGTTCAGGGCGACGGAGGTTGAAACAAACTCAGGGCGGCAGGATTGAAACCAGCTCAGTGCGACTGAGATTGAAACCAGCTCAGTGCGACTGAGATTGAAACCAGTTCAGGGCGACTGAGATTGAAACCAGTTCAGGGCGACTGAGGTTGAAACAAACTCAGGGCGGTAGAGGTTGAAACCAGCTCAGTGCGACGGAGATTGACACTAGGTCATGGCGACGGAGGTTGAAACCAGCTCAGGGCGGCAGGATTGAAACCAGCTCAGGGCGGCAGGATTGAAACCAGCTCAGTACGACTGAGATTGAAACCAGTTCAGAGAGACGAAGATTGACACTAGTTCAGGACGACGGAGGTGACAAAGTTTATGTGCCGCCATACGACCGTGTCGATGATGAGTTGTAGTGGGGCGTTTTTACTACGGTGAATACTTCGCCCACGCACTAAACTAAGCTTTGTCAACGAGTTTCAATGTTGAGTGACCGAAATATAGTGTCGGTCGGGGGGAATGAGCAGCGCCTTTATTTTGGGTGAAATCACACCGTGTGGCCTAACAAAAACTTTATGTGAGCTTTTGCTATGCTTACAAAGGGTGAGGCTTATTCTATGGTGTTGGCTTTGTATAAAATATGGTGCTTCTTTATTGTATTTTTTTGTACTACTTGTGTTGCTTCTACGCCGTTTTCTGAAGGGGAATTTAGCCAGATTAGTCAACATATCCACTATCTTAATGGCGACTCCCCACTTAAGGCGATAGCGGAAATCGAAAGAATAAAAAAGGAAGAAGGAAATAAGCTAACTCTGAGACAGCGTATCAGGTTGAAATACGCTAAAACATGGGCATTAGTTTTGGTTGACCGCCTTGAAGAGGCATTGAGAGAACTTGCACAGTGCAAAGTTTTGGATGCAGAATTAGAAGAGTCATTATTGTTTTTTTATTATGGACTAACTGCCACTATTTTCAACCGAATAGAAATGTATGAGCTTGCCCTTGAGCATTACCTCGATGGTTATCGAATTTCTATCGACAATGAACGAGATGTTGATATTAGATTAGCAGAGAACAATATTGGTACTGTTTATCTAGCTATGGGACATTTGCAGCAAGCTGAGCATTATTTTGATTTGTTTTATCAAGATGCACTTGAGCGAAAAGACGACCCGATGAGCAGTCTTGCGTTAACCAATTTAGGTAAACTTGCTTTTGTAAGAGGAAATACAGAGCTAGCCTACAGGCACTTTCAGGGTGCGCTTGAAACACAAAAAGCCATCAACTTTAATTACTTTTCGTCAGAGTCACATTATTACCTAGGTAAAATATATCGACAACGCGGGCAAGTAAATAATGCGCTTACCCATTTGAACACCGCAATAAATATCGCCAAAGAGTCAGATAGCTTGTCTTACAGTATCGCGCCCATAATAGAAAAAGCACGCCTTCTGTTGGATCTAGAACGATATGAACAAGCACTGAAAGATGTTAAGCAATCAATTAGTATGGCGATTAAATTTAAGCGTCATAAATCGTTAGCTGAAGCCTATTTACTGCAAGCGTCAATTTATACACAGTTGCAGCAGTTTGATTTGGCCTTAAAGGCAACCAAACAATATGCTGATGTGAAAGTAACGCTTTCTGAATGGCAGTCTAAAGTGAGTGTTGCTTACTACCTTGCTGAAGTCGATGTAACCAGCAAAGAACTCGATATTGCTAATTTAACTAAAGAAAATCTCATTCGAGAGTTGAACAATAAAGCCATAAAGCGTCAGTTTATACTTTTTGTTGTGGCCGCAGCGGTAATTGCTGGGTTATTGGTTTTCTTTCTTCATAGAATTCGTGGGAAAAATCAGTTACAGGCGAAAACACTCAAAAAACTTAAAGAAACCCAGCAGCAATTAATTGAAGCGGAAAAGCTCTCTGCATTGACAATCATAGTGTCTGGGATGGCACATCAACTGAATACCCCCCTTGGTATTGTGGTGACTTCAACGTCTATAGTGACCGAACGTCTGCAATACATTAAATGTGCAATAAACGAGAAAAAGTTAACGCAAAAAATGCTTTCTGACTTTATTGAACAATCTGCAGACGCATTAATCTTGGTAAGAAACAACAGTAGCAAGGCAGCAGGTTTAGTTGAGAAATTTAAATTAATTGCAACAACATTAACAGGGATGAAATCAACATCGATTGATTTACGTGCGTTTATTAATGATAAGCTTGCTGGACTATTAGGTAAATATAAGTGTGGAGTAACGACAAATATTGAGGGTGACACCGTGCACATTGAGGGGTACCCTGAATTATTATTAAATGCCTTGGATCAACTCGTTGATAATTCAGTTCATCACGGGTTTTCGCAAAGAAGTGACAACCAAATTAACATAACCATCGATGTAAAAGAGGGGTGGGTGACAATAACGTACGAAGATAACGGGGTAGGCATAGAAAAGGATCAATTAAGTCAAATATTCACGCCGTTTTATACCTCGAGTATTCAAGATGGTAACTTGGGGATTGGTCTGAATATTGTTTATAACTCAATTGCCGTGTTGATGGGAGGTGAAGTGTCTGCGCAACCTACAGTGCAAGGGGCTAAGTTTGTGATGGAGTTTAGCCAAGTTATAAAAGAGGCTGAGTAGTTGGCTGTGGGTTTTGCTACTAGATAGAAATACACGTATAGATTTCTGGTATAGTTAGGAGTGTTTACCATTGTTTATGCATTCATGTGACAAGAGCAATCTATGCTTAAATTAATTTTTCTGCAACGCCTAATTACAATTTGATAGCACGGTGTGTACGCCGTGCTTTTTTATGTGTTGTGGATAGTCATGTATATAGGTAGCGGGACAGAGCTTTAAATATAGGTGGGTGCAGGTTAGTGTGAGGGAGCATATCGAGTTTTGTATTTATAATAGGGATAGCTTTCTATGCCGTTCTGGGTAAAGACTACCAGCACCTCATCGGTCAAGTGCATCATAGAGATTTTAAATATTGTAGTAAGGATTAAGTTTTGCAAGAAGTACAAGAAAAATGGGTTTGTGGTTTTTGGCGAAGAATCGGGGCCTTATTTATTGACACTCTGATTTTAGGCGTCTTGGGGTATGTTTTAGGGTTATTTCTGGAAGATACCTTTGTTCAGCTTGGTGGTTGGGGGAAGTTAATTGGTTTTACTATATCAATTATATATTTTGGCGTTATGAATAGCTCTTTTTCAAATGGCCAAACAATTGGTAAGAAAATATTAAACATCAAAGTCATGGATTCATCTAGTTCAACCATTAGCCTACCTAAGTCTTTCTTGAGGTATAGCTTCCTCACAGTTCCATTTTCACTTAGTGGAGTACAGATCACGAACGAAGCATTGAGCCCATACTTAATGTACCCGTTATCATTTGTTATATTTGGTGGCTTATTTTCAATTTCTTACTTATATATTTTTAACCGTGTAACACGACAGTCATTACATGATCTTGCGGTAGGCAGTTATGTGGTAAACGTGGGAGTGAGTTCTAAAACATTGCCTTCAGTGTGGAGACCTCACTTAGCTGTAGTTGCAGGGTTATTCATCACCTCAGTCCTAGTACCAGTATTTACTTCTGACATAGCTAAATCGGAACCTTTCAAAGGTTTGTTAGTAACTCAGCAGGCAATAAACGACAACGAATTAGTAAAATATGCAGGAGTAACAGAAGGCTCAACTAGTTTTAACTCATCTGACTCAGGTAGCAAAACAACGACATATGTGAATACTCGAGCGTTCCTATATAAAAATAACGTTGATGATTCTGATGTCGCAAAACAATTGGCTCAGATCATAATTAAAAATTACCCAGAGTCATTAAATAAAGATTGGGTTCGAGTGACACTTATCTACGGTTATGATATTGGTATTACATCAAAGTGGAATAGTCACAATCACCAGTTTAACCCACATGAATTAGCAGGTTCGAAGTCATTGTAATCTAACCTCACCAGAACATTTGACTCCCAGCCTCTACACTGAACTAGAGGCTGGAAGTTCACTGATGGAAAAGTTAAGAGTTGAAGGTAGTTTAGCGAAGTCATCGAGTCGCGTATCTCTTTTAGAAATAGCGGCTTATGTTATTACCACATGGGTGTGAAAGTAGATAAACATACAGCCCATGATTGGTCAGATAATGAAGTAACGATAAGTTACCCCCTTACTGCTTAAAGTAAACAGCCAGCTTAACTGGCCACTTATTTTATCGAGTGAAGCTCACACGTTTATTCTGTCGCATTACAACCTTTACCAGGTTCATTGCTACATACAACATCGGTGATTGTGACTGTGCCTGTTGGAAGCGGGTTACCGTTTAGGGTTACGGCAACTCCTGATGCGAGCATGTGGTTGAGAATACGTTGCAATGCATCGCTTACACCTCTGGCTCTGTAGCCGATATAGTTATGTGATTCGTGTAAGCGGATCCCTTTATCTCGCCCTGAATCAATAATGGGCTCAAACATGACCGACACGTCACCATTTAAGTTTTTTATTATACCTTTAAACATAAAGGCATAAGTCGTGCCATCGCTAGGAAAGTGCACATTAACCGCGAGGTTAACTGTCAGCGCTTGATTTACTATAGCGGTGCCTAAACTGACTGATGCAGACGTAATGGCACCGGCTATATTACCTGTAAAGTAGTCACTCAGCGCTGTTTTAATCGCTGCCTTTTGTGGTGCATACTTAGCAACCGTATGAGCCGTGTTAATATCTGAATATGCCCCTAAGAATGGTCGTAAATGCTCGATGTTTACGCTACCTTGAGCTAAGTCTTCAATTGTATTTTTGGCGTTTCGAACATGTGTTACACCCGCTCTAATAGACTCTTTTACAGGAATAGCCCAATACATGACCAAGCCTTCTTCACGCTCAGTTTGATAAGCGCTCACTTTATTATTATGTATATCAATAATATGTACTTTACCACCATTGGGAGCATATTGAATTGCACGGTTTTGCATTTGTTGTTCAGAACATGCATTACAGACAGCAATCATATCACTAGCAAAACTAAACGAACTAAGAAGGGTGCTGCTGACAGCAAACGAGACGACAACGACAGTTGAAAATAATTTCTTCATGGTATTTCCTTATAAATTGAAGATTAAGTGGCACATCAGTGTGCACAAAATTAACTTTAGCTTGCTTTATGAGAGGGTCAAGTAGAAATTGACGCCGTTTTTAGCAAACTTAAATTGACGACCAAAGGGACGCCTTTTGAATTAAAGCTGTACTTAGTGCTTGTAGATTCATTGATTGGTTTTCTTATTCTGAGCATCCTACTGAAGCGCTACAATGAAACTATTGTCGTCACAATGCTTTATTCATAAATATTTTGTAATACTTTTAAACACTTTTTTAATCTGTTTTTGCTAAGTAGGCGTATAAACTGAAGTCATAAAATGCTTCGAGTGGCTTAACAATGAGAAAAATAATTATATTACTTGCGCTATTAACAGTTGCGGGGTGTTCTACTAAATTCGCATACCGAAATGCAAGTTGGCTCACCTATTGGTATTTAGATGACTATATTTCACTGACGGATGATCAAGAAGCGCGTTTTGACGAACGTTTACAGCTTTGGTTAAGTTGGCACAAAGCCGAGGAACTTGATAAATATATTGCTCACTTTAATGAAATAAAAGCAGATGTTGAAGCCGATAACATGTCTGTGCAGCGCATAGAGTTTCACCAAAACAGATTGCGCGCGCATTGGTATCGAGTCAGAGATACATTAGCGCCTGATTTGGCTGCAATGGCACCCATGTTAACTCAAGAGCAAGTGAACACGCTTTTTTCTGAGTTGGCTGAATCAGAATTAGAATCGATAAAAAAGCGTCAAAAGCGCTCGGTACAAAAACGTAAAAAACGGTGGCTGAATGACCAAGAAAATAATTTAGAACGTTGGTTAGGTAACCTCAATGACAGGCAAGAAGACTTGATAGTCGCATTGTACGACAAACAGCAGACGACTGCTGACTTGAGAGCTGAATACCGAACCCATTATCAAGCTCAACTCAAGGCCCTATTGGCAAAGCCTAGTACAGATAAACAATTTGAAACTGGTTTGGTAAAGTTACTCAAAGAGCCTGAACAGTTTAGAAGTGCGGAGTTAGCTGAGCGCATTGCCCACAATAGACATCAACGTAATCAGTTTTTAGCTGAGGTTTATCAGAGTTTGTCTGAGAAGCAACATCGTCATTTAATAAAAGAGTTAGAAGAACTGATTGATGACTTTACCTCATTAAAAAAATAACGAATACAGCAGCGGCTGAAAACTTAAAAATAGGTGGCTATTTATCAGTTTATTTCATTTAACTACTGAGCAATGTTAAGTCATAAATATAGTGAATAATTAGGTGGTAATAAAGGTTTGGTTTGCTTTTTTGTTGTCATG